>JAYVEF010000236.1:0-62243 GCA_043748965.1 Burkholderiales bacterium | reverse complement strand
ATAGCCGCTGATCATCGCGACGCAGCATGATGTCGACCCGCGTGGCCTGAGCGTGACGGTTGATGTTGGTGAGCGATTCCTGCAGTATCCTGAATAAGGCGGTAGCGCGATAGTCATCGATCTCGCATTGTTGGCGATCAAATCGAACGTCACAAACAATCCCGCTACGACGCTGAAACTCTTTGACCTGCCATTCGATGGCAGCATGCAGACCAAAATCCAGCACGCCTGGTCGCAAGTTGTTGATGATCGCCCGAACCGCCGTCATGATCGCATCGAGATGGCGCAACGACCCGGCGACTTTTTCGCTCAGGCGCGGGTGACTGGCACCGCTGCGCGCCAGCAGCATCGATGCATCGAGTCGCAACGCCAGCAGGTTTTGTCCGAGGTCGTCGTGAATTTCGCGAGCAATGCGCTTGCGCTCATCTTCCTTGATCTGGTCCTGATGGCCTGCCAACTCGCGCAGCAGAGTTTGTGACTGGAGTAATTCACGTTCGATTCGGCGGCGGTCTGCCACTTCCGATTGCAGCATAGCGTTGGCGCGCATCAGCGCCCCGGTGCGCAGCTGGTTCGGCTGTGCTCGTGGCAGATCATCGTGCTGCGCGTGCCGCCTGCCAACGGCGACGCCGGACTGGCTCACCGACTCCTGCATCAGGACACCGTAGCCGCACAGATGATCGTGGTGGTCCAGCAGGCGGTACACGCTCCATCCGAGCCAGCCTGGCGGGCCGGTTTTGCGCATGCGCCAGCCCGCCGTGCTAATCATTTTGTTGCAGAGGGCCTGTTTAAGGTCGAACTCCGGCACACCGGCGGCGATGCATTCGCCGCTGTACAGCACGCCGAAATCGCGCCCGGTCATGTCGCCTGCCGTGAAGCCGGTCAGCCGTTCTGCGCCAGCATTCCAGCTGACAATAAGACCACCGGCGTCTAGCACCATCATGCCGACTTGATCGAGACATGTGATGAAGATCTGACTGGCAGCGGCTGCCCGAATGGCTCTCTCGCGCGGCGCGCGCAATGTCGCCGGTGGGACGGCATGCGGATCAAAGGTTGGCAGAGGATCAGTCATCATGAATTCCCAGAGTAGCGCAGCCAGTCAAATTGTTACATTAGCAGAATATTACAGTTAATGAACTCGATTGATGCTGTCATTTCAGGGTAATTTTTTGACAAACCTGCTTTAGTTTGCATCCAATGTCTGACGTGCGCAAGCATCGCTGCACACGTTTTTTTGGCCGGCGCCCAGGTTTCAGCCAGCCAACCGATTTTAGCGTTATCGGTTATTCTCTGCGCCACAGTGCTGCAGTTTGCCGGCGCGCACGTTAAACAGAGGAAACCCAATTGAGCGAACAACTCCACCGCCGATTGCGCCTGCTGGGCTCGGACTCGCATCGGGAATTGCTGAATCAAGGCCGGCGTGGCATCGAGCGCGAAACTTTACGCGTCGACCAGAACGGCGATCTGGCATTGACACCGCATCCGCTGGCGCTCGGATCCGCGCTAACCCATCCGACCATCACGACCGATTATTCCGAGTCGCTGCTCGAATTTATTACCCCCGCCGAACACGATATCTCCGACGCGCTGACACAACTGGACGCTGCTCACCGCTACTTTTATCAGCATGACGGTGGTGAGCTGTTATGGAGCCAGTCAATGCCCTGTCAGCTGCCGAACGAGGCGCAGATTCCGATCGCCTGGTACGGCAGCTCGCATATCGGCATGCTCAAGCACGTGTACCGTCGTGGCCTAGCGCTGCGCTACGGTAAAACCATGCAGTGCATCGCCGGGATTCATTACAACTTTTCGCTGGCCGAAGCCGTCTGGCCGATCGTACAGGCTGCTGAAAACATCGCTGGATCGACAATGGCATTTCAGTCCGAATGTTATATCGCCCTGATTCGCAATTTTCATCGTTACAGCTGGCTGCTGATGTATCTGTTCGGTGCGTCGCCGGCTTTGGCGACGTCATTTTTGCGCGGCCGCCCGCACAGCCTTGAGATATTGTCGGCCGATACGCTGTATCTGCCTTGGGCAACGTCGTTGCGCATGAGTGATCTGGGTTACCAGAACAATGCGCAAGCGGGGTTGGTGCCGCCCTATAACGATCTGGCCAGTTACATGAAGAATCTTGCCAATGCTGTCAAACAACCCTACCCTGCCTACGTTGAAATCGGTACCAAACGTGATGGCGAGTGGGTTCAGATCAGTACCAATGTACTGCAGATCGAAAATGAGTTTTATTCCACTATCCGGCCGAAGCGCGTGATCAACAGCGGCGAGCGCCCGGTTGAAGCCCTGTGCGCACGCGGCGTGCAATATATTGAAGTCCGCTGCCTGGATATCGATCCATTCGAGCCGCTTGGCATCAGCCTGCAAACGGCACGCTTCATGGATGCATTTCTGCTGTTTTGTGCGCTCGATGACAGCCCGCTGACCAGCGCCAAGGTCGATCAGGAGAACACAGACAACTTCGCCCTTACCGTCAAACAGGGACGCAAGCCCGGATTACAATTGTGTCGTGGCGGTACGGCAGTGTCGTTGCAAGAATGGGGTCTCGCGTTGCTGGATCAGATTCAGGCGGTAGCGACGCTGCTAGACAGCCGCCACGACCACGCTGCACACACGACATCGTTGGCGGCCCAACGCATCAAGTTGCTCGACTCGTCCCAGACGCCGTCGGCGCTAGTGTTACAGGGCTTGCAGGATCAAGCGGGTTCGTTCATGGATTTTTCATTACAGCAGAGCCGGCGCCACGCGGCGTATTTTCGACAACGCGGCTGTACTACGGCCGAACGTACCGATTTTGAAAGGCTCGCGCGCGAATCGCTGGCAGCGCAGGCTGCTCTGGAACAGCAGCAAAGTGGTAACTTTGACGAATTTGTCGAGGCTTACCGGGTACGCTCGCTTACCCCATCGCGCTGTTACTGAGGTTGACCAGCACAGCAGTGTCTACGCGCCGACGGACTTTTCGCGCACGCGAATCAAGCCCTCCTGCGCAACGGTTGCCACCAGCGTTCCCTGCTGGTCGTAGACCTGTGCGAAGGTTAAGCCACGACCACCTGAAGCATTCGGACTATCCATGCAAAACAGCAGCCATTGGTCCATGCGAAAGGGCCGATGAAACCAGATCGTGTGATCCAGACTGGCGATTTGCAGGCGCGGATCGCCCATCCTGACGCTGTGTGGTTGTAGCGCTGTCCATAGCAAACCGTAGTCCGAAACATAGGCCAGAAGCGACTCATGGATCACCCGATCATCCGGTAGTATCATGGGTGAGCGTATCCATATTTGCTTTTCGGTAGAGCGCGACTGACTGGCGTACAGGTCGTCGCCGCCTGTCGAGCGGAAGTCGACCGGTACCGGCATGAACGGACGGCCACGATTATCGGCACTTTCTTTCCATGCGGCGATACTTGACTGTAAGGTCTCTGGGTCGGGTGCGACGGGCATCGGGTTTTGATGCGACAGTCCGACCTCTTCTTTCTGAAACGACACCGACATCACAAATATCCGCCGCCCCTCCTGAATTGCCACCACCCGGCGGGTGTTGAAACTACCGCCATCACGGACCCGCTCGACCTCGAATTCGATCGGCAGACGGTGGTTCCCCGGCAGGATGAACAGGGCATGCATCGAATGCGGGCGGCGTTGTACTACGGTGGCGGCAGCCGCATACAACGACTGGCCGAGTACCTGTCCGCCGAATACATTAGGGCTGCCCATAAAATGGCTTTGGCCGACAAACCGGTCCGGACCGTCCGGTTCCAGGGTCAGCAGATCAAGGATTTGCTGGGTGTTATATAGCGTTGGGTCGATCATGGAAATAGTCTCTGAAAGTGTGAGGGCATTATCGAACAGCGCAACGAATTTAGAAAGCACGCTTGCCGAAGCGCATGAACCCAGCGCAGCGACGAACCGAACTGGCGCGATCGGCTGCGCGCTTTTCATGAGCAATACCAAGCCTCAGAAACGACAACGCCCACAAGGCGTGGGCGCAATCACTCGATTCAAAAGCACTGGCGGAAAGGGTCGGATTCGAACCGACGGTACGGGAGACCCGTACACTGGATTTCGAGTCCAGCGCATTCGACCACTCTGCCACCTTTCCTGCTTCGGTCTTGTTTCGCTGCAATGACATGCAGGAAAGCGACAAAGTATAGCAGACAGCTTTCAGAAGCGAAACCCCGGCGTTCGCGGTTTCCTACATGTTTTATTCTGGTGCGCCTATTTGCTGAAATGATTTACAGGTCATAGAATTCGCTTCGGAAAAAGTAGATTCGCCTCGCCAAATTTACCCGGGAGCATCCATGCCAATCACGCCAGATCTGAACGCCGATCTGCACATTCTGGTTGTCAATGACGACCCGATCGCACGTCGGCTGTTACTGCAACTGTTACGCGAATTGGGCTACGTCAAGGTATCCGAAGCGGCCGACGGGCAAATGGCTTTGCGGACGTTCAAATCGGCGCGAGCGATCAGTGCGCCGATTGATTTCGTCATCACCGATTGCGCGATGCCGTTGATGGATGGTTTGACCCTGATAGGGCAAATTCGCGACGACGCCCAACTGCGCACCTTGCCGGTACTGATGGTCACTGCCAAAGCCACTAAAGACACGATTTTGAACGCGGTCAGAGCCGGTACCGACGACTATCTGGTCCAACCCTTTACAAGCGCCAGGCTACGTCAGAAGATTGACGCCCTGCTCGCCAAATATACCTTTCACGCCTGAGACCCAATGCAAATGACTGTGCTGCGATACCTGTGTGTCTATTTGGCGACTGGACTGATCTTCTGGCTCGGGGATGCGCTATGGCTGGGTCTTGTAATCAAAGATTTTGTGTTGCGCGAGTTGGACGGATTATTGTTGGCGTCGCCGCAAAAATTACCCGCCATCTTCTTCTATTTGCTGTACGTGGTCGCCGTGACGGTATTTGCCGTGTTACCCGCACTCGATGCCGACAGTTGGGTCAAGGCATTGGCATTGGGCGCTCTGCTTGGTGTGGCTGCCTATGCTACGTACGACCTGAGCAATCTCGCCACCTTAAAAAACTGGAGCGTGCGCTTCGCCGCCGTCGATATTTGCTGGGGAACCGTGATTACGGCCACCGCGGCCGTTGGTGGATTTTTTATCAGCCGCGCACTCCTTGCGCGGCTCTGACAGTGTCTGGGAAGAAAGCACCTTCATTCCGCTGTGCCGAATGATCACTGCGCTCGGAGCAGCAACCGCCGCTTCCTGACGCTGATAGTCACTTGACGCATTAAGCGGGACGGTTCAACGCGGTCGAAATCAACAGCGCTTCTTATCGTCCGCATTTGTCCGACGACCTATTGGCGCTGGCATGACAGCGTACCGTCCGAATTTCAATTCTCGATCAATCTGCTGAAGTCGCTCACACATCAGGCGTAAGCATTCGTTCGGAACCGTCTTGACCCGCGTGCGAATTACGACTCGGTGCTCATTTGACTGATCCGTTTTTTCGACGTACCCATGGGGCAATGATAAGGCAAGCGTATTGGCGCCGATCCCAAATTGAGCCAGGACGCGGGGATTTTTTCACCCACCGTGAGTGGAGGGACTTTGTTCGGAAGGGTCTTGCGGGTCGCCGCCTGACTATGGTGCAAGTGCAATCTCCAGAAAAAAATGGACGTCTGGGATACATGCGGTCGTGCATGGCAAGGAAAATATCAAGTGGCACGATCAGCAGGTGCAATACATTCAGGACAAAACCATTGATGCATTTCATAAAAAATATGACTGCGGGCTGCACCCCTTGGTGGAAGCGCAGATCTCGCTTATCAAGCGATACATCGGCGCGATACTGCTGGCGCAGAAGCTGGAATCCCAAAAAAGCGCAGACATCGTCGTCGCCAACATCATCAATTTATGGAATTTATTTGGCCGCCCTATTTCCGTAAAAAATGCTTAATTTCTTCCATTGCAAGGAAACTCGCACCCTTCCGAACAAAGCTACGGCGCTTGCTGCCACGACCTTGAATGCGATCGCGCTAAGCGAACAAATTGCGCGAACTGCTGACCTTACAAAGCAAGCGTTTTGATGCCGCCCATGTATGGCCAAAGCACCTCCGGAACCGCCACACTGCCATCGGCCTGCTGGCAGTTTTCGAGGACCGCAACCAAGGTGCGGCCAACCGCCAGGCCAGAACCATTCAAAGTATGCACTAGCTCCAGCTTACCCTGCGCGTTACGAAAACGCGTTTGCATCCGCCGCGCCTGAAACGCATCGCAGTTCGACAAGGACGAGATTTCACGATAGGTATTCTGGGCTGGCAACCAGACCTCAATGTCGTAGGTTTTCGTGGCAGAAAAACCGATATCGCCAGTGCATAGCGCTACCACCCGATACGCCAGGCCAAGCTTTTGGAGGATGATTTCGGCGTGACCTACCATCTGCTCGAGGGCGTCGAGCGAGGTCTCCGGATGGACAATCTGCACCATCTCGACCTTGTCGAACTGATGCTGACGTATCATGCCGCGTGTGTCGCGCCCGTGGCTGCCGGCCTCGGAGCGAAAGCACGGCGTGTGCGCGGTCATTTTGATCGGCAACGCGTCGGCAGTTAAAATCTGATCGCGCACGATATTGGTCAACGAGACTTCCGAGGTGGGGATCAAATACATCGGCTCGTTGTCGCCCTCCTGACCGCCCTTTTTTACAGCAAACAAGTCTGCCTCAAATTTAGGCAGCTGACCGGTACCACGCAGCGACTCTGCGTTCACGATATAGGGTGTGTAGCACTCGGTGTACCCATGCGTACCGACGTGCGTATCGAGCATGAATTGGGCCAGCGCCCGGTGCATCCTTGCGAGCGGTCCTTTCATGACCGAAAAGCGCGCCCCGGCCAACTTTGTACCCGCGTCAAAATCAAGTCCCAACGGTGTCCCCACGTCGACATGATCCTTCACGGTAAAGTCGAATTCGGGCGGCGCGCCGTGTCGACGCACTTCGACATTCTCACTTTCATCTTTGCCGATCGGGACAGACTGATGGGGCAGATTCGGCAAGCTCAACATAAAGTCGCTCTGTGTCGACTGCACTTTTTCAAGGTGAGTCGTCGAGCTTTTCAAGTCGTCTGCAATTGCCGCGACCTGCGCCATCAATGAGGTCGTATCTTCCCCTTTTCCTTTTGCCATACCGATCTGCTTCGACAGCGCGTTGCGCTGGCCCTGCAGCTCTTCGGCGCGCATCTGAATTTGGCGACGCTCGGCTTCCATTGCGCTAAATCGCGCGACATCGAGCTGAAACTTACGAGTGGCGAGTCGCACGGCGACGTTGTCGATGTCTTTACGCAGGAGCTGGATGTCGATCATGTGTAAGGAGTACCATCAATTTTGGATGCAAACATTGTACCAACAGCGTCTACAAAACTGCTTACTTGTTATCGACTTCGCGCGCTGCCCGGTCAAGCTCACGCAAATAGCCAAGCTTGTCCGAAATTTTTCCCTCGAGTCCGCGAGCGGTGGGTCGATACCATTGCGGCGATTCAATACCCTCCGGCAGATAGGTCTCGCCAGCCGCGTAAGCGTCCGGTTCATCGTGCGCATAGCGATACAACTTGCCGTAACCCAGCTCCTTCATCAGCTTGGTCGGTGCGTTGCGCAAGTGTTCCGGTACCAGCCGAGACTTATCCTTGGCGACAAACGCGCGGGCAGCGTTATAGGCGTTATAAACCGCGTTCGATTTGGCAGCGCAGGCCAGATAGATGACAGCTTCAGCCAGCGCCAGTTCGCCTTCGGGTGAACCAAGTCGTTCATAAGTTTCGGTCGCATCCAGCGCCAGCCGCAACGCGCGTGGGTCAGCTAGACCGATGTCTTCGCTGGCCATCCGAATGATTCGACGGGCCAGATAACGCGGGTCGGCACCGCCGTCGAGCATGCGTACCAGCCAGTAAAGCGATGCATCGGGATTCGATCCGCGCACCGATTTATGCAATGCCGAAATCTGGTCATAAAAGGCGTCACCGCCCTTGTCGAAGCGCCGCAGCGAATCCCCGAGGCATTCTGCCAGCAGAGATGCATCCACGTCTGCTCGGCTTTTTGCCGTCGCAGCGCGTGCGACGATTTCAAGATTGTTCAACAACTTGCGACCGTCGCCATCCGCACTGGAGACCAGACTGGCACGTGCTTCGTCCGAGAACTTCAGCCCACCGAGTTGTTCGCTGCATGCGCGCGCCAGCAGCAAGCACAGATCGTCGTCGGTCAGCGATTTGAGTACATACACCGAGGCCCGCGACAGCAATGCACCATTGACTTCAAACGAGGGATTTTCGGTGGTCGCACCGATGAAGGTGAACAGGCCACTTTCGACGTGCGGCAAAAAAGCATCCTGCTGGCTTTTGTTAAAACGATGCACCTCATCGACAAACAAAATCGTCTGTCGGCCCATGGCATTGCGCGACAATTGCGCACGTTCGACCGCCTCCCGAATGTCCTTGACGCCCGATAGCACGGCCGACAAAGCAATGAACTCAGCCTGGAAGCTGTCCGCCATCAACCGCGCAAGCGTGGTTTTTCCAACGCCCGGCGGGCCCCAGAGGATCATCGAATGCGGCTGACCGGATTCGAATGCGACGCGCAACGCTTTCCCGGGACCGAGCAGGTGTTGCTGTCCGATCACCTGATCGAGGGTGGTTGGCCGCAGCCGTTCGGCGAGGGGAATAGCGCTCATCAGAGAATCATTTGCGACTGCATGTGGTGCGCGTCAGACCGGGTAGATACACATTGAAAAAACGATTCCCGCGTCAGGTACGCGGCGCTCAGGGTACCGCGTATCGAGGGAGCAGCCCGCACCGCGGCATGCGACAGACGAAATCCCTGCAGCTTATTGCTGCGACACGTCGACCCCTTTGGGCATTACGAACTTGAACTGGTCTGCCCTTAGCGTCGGATTTTTTTCAAAGTGCGTAAAAGTAAGCAGTGAAATCTGGCCAAACGTGTCACGCAATTCCATTGCTTCCGGCAGACCGTTTTTAAGGCCGATACCAATATGTTCGAATGTCGTGTCTTTACTTTTGGGCGTCGCCTCTAGCCATTCGAGACCGTTTTTGGTGCCGGCGTCCTTGAGCGTAAAGTTTTTTTCAAGATCGTTGCTGCCAAACAGAATGGCAGCGGGTGACGAACCAAGCGCGTTGCCCAACTTACGGGTAATTACCTGGTTTAAATCCTTGTCATAAATAAATAGACGCTCACCATCGGCCTGTAGCAATTGTTCGTAGGGCTTCTGATAGGTCCAGATAAATTTACCCGGGCGCGCAAATAAAAACGTGCCGGTTGACGCCGTCGACACTTTGACCGCCGGTGACCCCGGCTGGGCGGACTGGCTCTCTTTCACCAGACGCTGGCTGAATTCACCCTTGGCTGACTGTGCGCTGCCAACGAAGGTCTTGAATTGCTCCAGTGCCGAAGCGCGAGCGGCTTGCGGCGCGGTTGCAGCGCATGTGAATGCCAGTACGATGGCGAAGTGTCGAAAAGCGGTGGTAGTCAGCGGTTTCAAAAGTCAGTTCCTATTCTGCGATATTCCCGGCCGGAACCAGGATTTCACGATTGCCATTCGATTGCATGGTCGACACCAGACCGCTCTGCTCCATTTGTTCAAGCAGCCGCGCAGCGCGGTTATAGCCAATTCGCAGGTGTCGCTGGACCAGCGAGATCGAAGCGCGCCGGTTTTTCAGGACGATACCCACTGCCTGATCGTACATCGGGTCGGCTTCGGCACTGGGCGCACCCTCGCTACCTGCAACGCCCTCGATACCGTCTTCGCTGACACCACCGTCAAGAATTCCCTCAATGTAATTCGGCTCGCCCTGCAGTTTCAGATGATCAACGACACGATGTACTTCCTCGTCCGACACAAATGCACCGTGCACGCGTATCGGCAAGCCGGTACCCGGCGGCATGTACAGCATATCCCCCATGCCGAGCAGCGCTTCCGCCCCCATCTGATCCAGAATCGTGCGCGAGTCGATCTTGCTGCTAACCTGAAACGCAATCCGTGTCGGAATATTCGCCTTGATCAGACCCGTGATCACATCCACCGAGGGGCGCTGGGTTGCCAGAATCAGATGGATTCCGGCAGCACGCGCCTTTTGTGCAATCCGCGCTATCAGCTCTTCCACCTTTTTGCCGACCACCATCATCAGATCGGCGAGCTCATCGATGATGATGACGATGGTCGGCAGCTTGTCGAGCGGTTCGGGCGCGTCGGGGGTCAGGCTGAACGGGTTCGGAATTTTTTCTTCGCGCTTGTCGCCATCGATGATCTTCTGGTTGTAGCCAGCCAGATTGCGCACGCCGAGCTTGCTCATCAGCTTGTAGCGCCGCTCCATCTCGCCGACTGCCCAGTTCAGAGCGTGACTGGCCTGGCGCATATCGGTAACCACAGGTGCTAGCAGATGCGGAATCCCTTCGTAGATCGACAGCTCGAGCATCTTCGGATCGATCAGGATCAGGCGTACCTGATTTGGGTCCGACTTGTAGAGCAATGACAAGATTGTCGCATTGATGCCGACTGATTTGCCCGATCCTGTCGTGCCTGCGACCAGCAAGTGCGGCATTTTGGCCAGGTCAGCGACCACCGGATTGCCGGCGATATCCTTGCCCAGCGCAATGGTCAGGCTGGACACACCGTCGTTATAAACTTTTGAGCCGACAATCTCGGTCAAGCGCACGATCTGGCGCTTGGGATTGGGTAACTCCAGTCCCATGAAATTTTTGCCGGGAATGGTCTCGACCACACGTATCGATGTCAGCGATAGCGAACGTGCCAGATCGCGGGCCAGGCCGACGATCTGACTTCCCTTGACACCGGTGGCGGGTTCGATTTCGTAGCGCGTGATCACCGGACCGGGATAGGCCGCGACGACTTTGGCTTCGACGCCAAAATCGGATAGCTTTTTTTCGATCAGGCGACTGGTAAATTCAAGCGTTTCAATGCTCACAGTTTCCTGTACGGGCGGTGCATCGTCGAGTAACGACAGCGGCGGTAAATTACTGTCCGGCAAATCGGTGAAGAGTGACACCTGCCGTTCTTTTTCGATCCGTTCCGAGCGCGGCACAGCGGTCACCTGCGGTTCGATCCTAACCGGCGGCGCATCGACCGTGCGGGCCCGCTCCTGTACGAGCACCGTATCACGCTTGACCGCGGCGACGTGGCCTACCTTGCGATCCTCACGGGCCACATACAAGCTGTGCAGGCCAGCCAGCACGGTCTCGATCGCAGCACCGATTTTTTCAGCAGCGGCCAACCACGAAACATGAAAAAACAGGCTGAAACCGAGCCCTAAAAGCAGCAGTAAAAATAAAGTGGCGCCAGTAAAACCCAAGGCGTGGGTGGTCGCATGACCAATGGTCTCACCGAGCACTCCGCCGTGCGTATGTGGCAATTGCGCCTTGAAGGAATACATTCGCAAAAATTCAATCCCGGCACTGCCTGTCATCAGAAGCACAAAACCGACGCCGCGAATCCAGCCTTCGTACCGATGCACCGTGACAGGCTCCTGCTCAAGCACGTAGCGAGTCGACAGGTGTCCGTAGCCAGTCAAAACCAGACGCAACAGCAGCACGCACCACCACCAGGCCGACCAGCCGAAAATGTAAAGCAGTAGATCGGCAAGCCAGGCACCCACCGTACCGCCCCAATTATGCAGCCGTAGCACGGCATTGGCGTGCGACCAGCCGGGATCAACCGTTGAAAACGATAGCAGGATCAGTATCAGATAAGCGCTCACCGCAGCGATCACAAGCCAGCGCGCTTCCGATAGCAGCCGCACCAGACGTCCCGGCAGCGGCGCCGCGGCGACGCGAATGGTGCGGGTGTAAGCGGGAGCTGTGGCTGGCGCAGTGGCCGGGCTCTGACTGGTTTTACTCATAAATCCTAGAGAAGAAGCTAGGCACAAAAAAATATTTTCGCGATTTTTAGCATTAGGGTAACTGCGTGGCGGATTGGCTGCAAGCAACGAGATAGCGCCGTTCGTCTATAATCTTAACCAGATTTGGGGCTGGTCGCGCATTAAATTGTGCATCAATTGTAATTTCGCTCAGCAGCATTATATAAAGCCGGCGCGCTGCGCCACCACGGCTCAGGTTGCCCGTATCAGTTTAGGTTTTGATATCCATTTCCAGCGACCTGTTCATTCCAGTACCACTACTTTTTACGGTTGAATTCATGACACCTACCAAGCATGCCCACGTATTGATTCTGGGGTCCGGCCCTGCCGGTTATAGCGCCGCCGTGTACGCAGCACGTGCCAATTTAAAGCCCGTATTGATTACCGGCGTCGAGCAGGGCGGCCAGCTGATGACCACCACCGATGTCGAAAACTGGCCAGGCGACCCGCTCGGCGTGCAAGGCCCCGAGCTGATGCAGCGACTGCTGGAGCATGCCGAGCGTTTTAATACCGAAGTTATTTTTGACCATATTCACACCGCAAAACTGACCGAAAAGCCGTTGCGTCTGATCGGCGACTCGGGCGAATATACCTGCGACGCACTGATCATCGCCACTGGCGCATCCGCCCAATACCTGGGCCTGCCGACCGAGCAGGAATTCATGGGAAAAGGCGTGTCGGCCTGCGCCACTTGCGACGGTTTTTTTTATCGTGGTCAAGAAGTTGCGGTGATCGGTGGCGGCAATACCGCTGTCGAAGAAGCGCTGTACCTGTCCAATATCGCCACCAAAGTCACGATCGTGCACCGGCGCGATAAATTTCGCGCCGAAGCAATCCTGATCGACCGCCTCATGGCCAAAGTCGCCGAGGGCAAAATCGAGATCAAATGGCACCATACGCTGGATGCCGTGCTCGGTGACGCCAGCGGCGTCACCGGCATGCGCATCAAGTCCGCGCTCGACGGCAGCCTTACCAATATCAATTTGCACGGCGTATTTATCGCGATCGGTCATAAGCCGAACACCGGGTTGTTCGAAGGCCAGATCGACATGAAAAATGGCTACATACGCACGCTGACCGGTCTGGAGGGCATGGCGACGGCAACCAGTCTGCCAGGGGTGTTTGCCGCTGGCGACGTTCAGGATCATGTCTATCGTCAGGCGATTACCAGTTCTGGTACCGGTTGTATGGCGGCGCTGGATGCGCAGCGATATCTGGAAACCGTACAGGTCTGATCGACCCACCAACGACGCGCAAACTGTCGGGCCTCAATCCGCAAATCGCAATTCGCACTACTTGTCAGGTCGATCATGCCGGCACCGCTAAAGGATTTCGCCGCCCTCGCTGCGCTGCAGAAAGAGCTCGCAGCGCAGCAGCGCGCGCGGGCCGCTGCCGACGCCGAACAGCGAGAACGCGAACGCATCGCCCGCATCGAAGCTGACCTGTTTCGTCTTAGTGTGGGCCAAGTAGCGCCGCTGGCACTGAGCGACAAGGTGACGTTGGCGCCACCGCGTCCCGACCCCATCGCGCGCCAGCATCTGGCCGACGAGCAAGCGGCGCTAGCCGAATCGTTGTCGGATGAATTCAGCGTCGAAAGTCTGCTCGACACAGATGCGGCACTCAGTTTTGCACGCAGCGGCATCGGACCCGAGACGGTTCGCAAACTGCGGCGTGGCCACTGGGTAATTCAGGGCCAGCTGGATTTGCACGGCCTGCGTACCGATGCTGCACGCAACGCGCTGGCCGAATTTTTACGTGCCGCCAATCGACGTGGATGGCGTTGTGTACGGATCATTCACGGCAAGGGCCATGGCTCGATCAACAAGCAGCCTGTGCTCAAAAATAAAGTTCGCAACTGGCTAGTCCAAAAGGACGAGATCATCGCTTTTTGTCAGGCGAAGGCCTCCGACGGCGGTAGCGGCGCACTGGTCGTACTGCTTAAAGCAACCACCTGAACTGCGGCGCGCTGCGGCTATCAGTCCACCTCCAAATCGAGTCGCATGCATCTGATCAAACTGATTGAAATCATGGCGATTCTGGTCGGCGCATTTTCCGGCTTTGTGGAAGCCCGCAGCAAAAAGATGGATGTCGTCGGCGTATTTACGGTCGCGTTCATCACGGCTTTCGGCGGTGGCACTCTGCGCGATATTCTGCTTGATCAGCGACCGCTGTTCTGGGTGGCTCATCAAGAGTATGCGATCCTGATATTTGTCATGGCGCTGATCGCTTCACCGCTGATTCGCACGTTACGCCGAATCGTCTCGGAGCGTCTGATTGTGGTGGCTGATGCGCTCGGGCTGGGGCTATTTTCAATCGCTGGTGTAGCCGCCGCACTGACCGCAGGAATGCCGATCTTCATCGCCTCGATGATGGGCGTGATTACCGGCACGTTTGGTGGCGTGCTGCGCGACATTGTCTGTAACGAAATACCCATGGTGCTGCGCGATGGCCGACCGTACGCAATCTGCGCTTTTGCGGGATGCTGGGTATATTTGCTAATGCACTACCTCCGCGTGCCACCGGAAATATCCCTCTGGTCTAGCGCGCTGTTGATAACAGTGCTTCGACTTGTGACGTGGTCGCGGGACGTGCGACTGGGGTAAGCGTGATCGAAGCAGATTTTTGCCTGCCGTAAGCAGAGGATAGTCGGACTACAAAATTTTGGTTGCTACGCTACGCCCAGATAAAATGCTGTCCACTCCTGTATCGCCGACAGTCGGCATCGAGCGGCCGCCGCAGTTCGATTAGACTGATTTCGAGATCGGTGGCATAACCGAATTTTGTGCCACGACACCGATCGACTTTGCAATGTTACGTGTCTCCTCGGCTGGCATTTGAACGTGAAGTGAATTTCGCCGGGAGCCTTAACTAGTTGACGACGTAGGCGCCGCGTGCTGCGCAAAGACGCATTGGCCAGCCATGCGTCAATGTCCAAAAACCAGACATCATCTCAATCTAAAAACTTTGTATCCTTCGTAATCACAGTCATGTCCACATATTTGGACCCATTGTGATTGCCAGGTGCAAAATTGACATCATAGCCGCCGGTTTCGTAGTTGCCGGTATTGATGGTTTCCAGCGCGTGCAAGAGCTTCTCGCGGGTGAGGTCGCGACCAGCACGGCGCAATCCTTCCGTAAAAACCTTGGCTGCCATAAACCCTTCAAGACTCGAAAAATTCAACTCATTGACACCTGCGCCGCGCATGATCTTCTGGTATTCGGCTACCACCGGCGTTGCTGCATGCCATGGAAACGGCATCACCTGCGAAATCACCACTCCAGGCCCCTCCGTGCCGAGCGCATTCGCGAGTGGCTGGCTACCCACAAAAGAGACATTAAAAAATTGTCCGGTGTAGCCCTCCCTGCGCATGTTTTTGATAAACGCAGCGCACGATGCATAGGCACTGATCTGGATGATCGCGTCCGGCCGCTTGGGCAAAATCTTGTTGACTGCCGCTTGCACTTCGACGCTGTTGCGTTCGACGGTTGCCAGCTCGACCAACTCGATACCGAGTTTTTTGGCGGCACGCTCGACACCGGCCAGACCAGCTTTGCCGTAGGCATCGTTTTGATAAAACACGGCGATGTTCTTGATGCCGGTGCGTACTAGCCGCTCCACCAGATGTTCGGTTTCATCAAAATAACTGGCGCGGATGTTGAACACTTCGCGATTGAATGGCTCACGCAATGACTGCGCCCCAGTGAATGGAGCAAAGAACGGTACCTTGGCAGCCGTAAAAATCGGTAGCGCTGCATTGCTGGTCGGGGTACCCACGTAACCGAATAGCGCGAATACGTCGTTCACCTCAATCAATCGCTTGGTGTTTGCGGCTGCGAGGTTACCCTCGTATTTATCGTCCGCGGTCACGATTTCAATCTTGCGGCCGAATACGCCACCCTGCTGATTGACATGATCAAAATACGCCTTGGCACCGGCGTGCAACTGAATGCCGAGCTGTGCCGCCGCACCCGTGAATGCAGCAGATTGTCCGAGCAAAATTTTCTGATCAGTAACGCCACTTTCGGCCTGTGCAGCGCCTGAGACGATCGCAATGAGCGTACTGAAAAAAGTGACAATTAAAAGGCGATGACAAGTTTTCATGGAATGAATTTAAAAAAGCGAAGTTTGGATTAAACGGCGTCGGGTCCGGTTTCACCGGTACGTATGCGGATTACCTGCTCGACGTTTTGCACAAAAATTTTGCCATCACCAATCTTGCCGGTACGCGCAGCCTTGATGATGGCGTCAACCGCGCCTTCAAGCGCAGCATCGTCGACGATGGCTTCGACTTTGACCTTCGGCAAAAAGTCGACGACATACTCGGCGCCGCGATACAACTCGGTATGTCCCTTTTGTCGACCGAAACCCTTGACTTCGGTGACGGTCAGTCCTGTGACACCAACATCGGCCAGCGCTTCACGCACTTCGTCGAGTTTGAACGGTTTGATGATTGCGGTAATCTGCTTCATGGGAACTCCTTGAAACCACGTTCGCTGAAAAAACCGGCACATGCATGCTGCAGCGCGCCGGATCCAATTTGTCGCCAGGCTACCCCTTGAAACGCGATGTGATCGGATAGCGCCAGTCACGCCCGAATGCGCGGTGCGTTACCCGAATCCCTACCGGCGACTGCCGCCGTTTGTATTCGTTCATACGGATCAGTCGCGTAATCCGCTCAACATCGTTGGGCTTGAAACCGGCTTCGAGCAGTTGCGCGATACTCTGATTCTCCTCCATGAAACGCTGCATGATGGCATCGAGAATCTCATACGGCGGCAGTGAATCCTGATCGGTTTGATCGGGTCGCAATTCCGCCGATGGCGCGCGCGTCAGAATCCGATGCGGAATGACTTCCGAGATTGCGTTGCGATATGTGCAGAGCCGATAGACCAGCGTTTTGGCGATGTCTTTGAGCACCGCGAAACCGCCCGCCATGTCACCGTAAAGCGTGCAATAGCCGACCGCCATTTCGCTCTTGTTACCTGTAGTGAGGACGATCGCACCATGCTTATTAGATAGTGCCATCAACAGAGTACCGCGAATGCGTGCCTGCAGATTTTCTTCGGTAGCGTCTTCGGCAAGTCCGTCAAAGTCGACTGCCAACGTGTGTCGAAAAGCGGTAAAGCACTCGGCAATCGAGATTTCGTCGTAGCGCACCCCCGTGCGTTGCGCCATCTCGCGCGAATCGACCCACGAGATTTCAGCGGTATAGGGCGATGGCATCATCACCGCGCGGACCCGCTGCGGACCCAGCGCATCGACTGCGACTGCCAGCGTCAAGGCCGAATCGACCCCGCCCGAAAGTCCGATCAAGACACCCGGAAAACCATTTTTGCCGACGTAATCGCGCACCCCTAATACCAGCGCCTGGTAGACCTGCGCCTCGACCGAAAGCGGCGTCGCCACCAAGCCTGGGCGTGGCACTGCGGCGTCGAACGTCACTACTTGGAAATCTTCTTCAAAGTGCTTCAGTTGCGCTATCACAGCGCCCTGCGCATCGAGTACGAACGAGTTGCCGTCAAAGATTAGCTCATCCTGTCCGCCCACCTGATTGACGTACACCAACGCGAGGCCATGCACGCTGACATTGGCACGCATGACATCGCGCCTGAGATGCTGCTTGTCCAGATGATACGGCGAGCTGTTCGGTACCAGCAGTACCTGAGCACCAGCGGCACTGGCGCGTGCAGGCGCGCGTGAAAACCAAGTGTCTTCGCAAATATTCAACCCGAAGCGCACTCCCTTGACATCGAACACGCAGACGTCAAGTGCGGCCGAAAAATAGCGCTTTTCGTCGAATACGGTATCGTTGGGTAACTCCGCCTTGCAATAGGTCGCGACGATGTTTCCGTTGGCAAGCACAAGCGCGGCGTTATAGCGCTGACCGTCGCGTAGCAACGGCACACCGACCACGACATGCAATCCGGCGAACTGCGCCAACTCCGCTGCCAGCACGCCGACAGCAAGCGCGCTTTGTGCGTAAAATGCATCGCGCAGCAGCAGGTCTTCAGGTGGGTAACCAACCAGTGACAGCTCTGGCGTCACCACGATATCGGCGCCTTGCATCACTGCGCTACGGGCCGCTTCGACGATACGCAGACGGTTTCCATCGAGGTCTCCGACGGTACTATTAATTTGTGCAATCGCGACTTTGACGGACATGTTCAAAATTTTCTGGCCAGTAGACTGTTTACACTTAGCCGTCTGCACCTAGTTCCGGCAACAAACAGTACTGTTTTGACAAAATGTAAAGCAATGTGAATTTATGGTGAATTATCGCACGCGAATAGTTTCTTGCCTGAACGAAATCGGGCAGCCGGCTTGGGACGATTTGCTGGCGTCTCAGCCCGACGCAACGCCATTCCTTAAATACGCCTTCCTGCATACGTTGCACGAAACCGGTTGCGCATCCGAAAAATCAGGATGGCAGCCGCAGTACCTGTCACTATGGCACGATACCGAACTGGTCGCCGCCATGCCGTTATACGTGAAGATGCATTCGTACGGCGAATACGTTTTCGACTGGGCCTGGGCCGACGCCTACCAACGGCATGGACTCGACTACTATCCCAAGTTGCTCTCTTCCATCCCGTTCACGCCGGTGACCGGCGCTCGGTTGCTGGCGCGTGACGATGCTGCGCGCGCAGCGCTCATTGACGTACTGTGCACCCTGCAGCGTGATAGCAAGGTGTCATCGAGCCATGTGCTGTATCCGACCGAGGCCCAGGCAGCACTGTTGCAGCAGGCCGGCTTCATGTTGCGTTGCGGTGTGCAGTTTCACTGGATTAATCCCGGCTATGCCGTCTTTGATGATTTTCTCGCTTCGCTGGAACGCAAGAAGCGTAAGAATATTCGCGCTGAGCGCCGAAAGGTGGCAGATCAGGGCGTGACTTTTCGCCACGTGCACGGCATCGATGCCAATTCGGACGACTGGGCGTTCTTCAATCGCTGCTACGCGCGCACCTACGCAGCGCATCATTCGACACCTTATTTGAACCTGGCGTTCTTTTGCGGGATAGGCGCGCAAATGCCAGAAAACATCTTGCTGATCATTGCCGAGAAGGACGGTGCGCCGATCGCGTCCTCCTTGCTGATCCATGATGGCACTACACTGTATGGACGCTATTGGGGAGCCATCGAGACGCTGCCTTGCCTGCATTTTGAGACAGCTTATTACCAGCCGTTGGAATTTTGTATTGCCAACAAACTGCGCTGCTTTGAAGGGGGCGCGCAGGGTGAGCACAAGATGGCACGCGGGTTTCTGCCGCAAAAGACCTGGTCGGCACATTGGCTGGCGCACCCATCGTTTGCCGATGCGGTCGAGCGCTTCCTGGCGCGCGAAACTGATGGAATTGCATCCTACGTCGATGAACTCAACGAGCGCAACCCGTTTCGGCAGTCGAACGGTTGATGATTCGAGGTTGACCGGCCTCGCCGCACTTGCGCTTTGTGCTTATTCCCGGCAAGCTGCAACGACAATGACACTACCGAACTTAACAAAAAAAAAGACAGACAGCACCCTGCGTCGGATCGGGCGGTTTCATGTCACGCGCGAACTCGGCCGCGGTGCAGTCGGCGCCGTGTATGTAGGTCACGACCCGGTAATTGATCGCGACGTTGCAATCAAGACCTTCAATCCGACATTGACCGCGCCCGAAAAACGCCAGCACGAACAACAATTCATCAATGAAGCACGCGCAGCCGGGCGCCTGTCGCATCCGCACATCGTGACGATTTTCGAAGCGTCGTCGGAAGGGGCGGAGACTTATATCGCGATGGAGTTTTTGCAAGGGCGAGAGCTGAGCAAGTTGCTCGACGCTGGTCATGTTTTTGATCTCGATGATATTGCGACCATCGTCTGGAAACTGTCGGACGCACTTGACTATGCGCATCGGCACGAGGTAGTCCATCGCGACGTCAAACCTGCCAATATCTTTTTGGTCGACGACCACCAGCCGAAATTGGTGGACTTCGGGATTGCCCGTGCACCGAATCGAGTCGCAGAACAACTGGCCATCGTCGAAGCGCCGTTCACGCTGTTTCGCAACAATATACTCGGCACGCCCAACTACATGTCGCCGGAACAAGCCAGCGGACGGGAGGTCGACCACCGCACCGATATCTATTCTCTGGGCGCCGTGATGTTTGAAATGCTGACCGGGCGCAAACCGTTTCAGTCGCGCGACACCGACAAACTGCTGCACATGATCGCGTACAAGTCCGCTGCCAAGCCGCACGAAATCAATCCGGCGATTCCTTTGGCTCTGTCGAAAATCGTCATCAAGGCGATGAGCAAGCAACCGGACAAGCGCTATCAGGATGCCAGCGAAATGACGCTCGAGATCAAACGTTACCTAGTCGATGGCAAACGCGCACGACGTAAGTTGAAAGCCTCGCTACCCGGCGAAGAAGCAGATGACAGCGTCGTTACACCGTTACATCGGCGCCGCAGCTTTATAGTCGGGTGTATTGCGCTGTCTGCGGCACTGGCAGCAGGCGGTATGGCTTATCTGCGTTTTTGATATCGTCCGCCGGATTTAGCGCGGCGTCACAGCGGCAATCACCTGCCCTTTCAACATTCTGATCAATGCTGTTTCATCAGCAGGTACGCCCTCCGGCGCGGCCATGATCCGATCGCCGTAAAACAACCCGAACGGTTTGCCCTGGATGATTAGTGGAAGCACGATAAAACTGCGCGCGTCGGGCAACAACGTACGATGCCACGCCGGAACCAACGCCGAAATCGTCGGCGCCGAGGCATCCGAAATCAGCAGATCCGCATCGTTGGCGATCGCCAGCGAAAACAAATCTCGACTGCCTTCAGCGCTGAATACAAAATGGGTCTGGCGCAGAGCGTTTTTTTCGCCGAGTGCAACTCGCGCGCGAAACTGCCCGGTCCGAATGTCACGAATCGAAATTGTCGCAAAGCGAAAACCCATACCGCGATAAAACGTCTCAAGCGCAAGTAACAGTATGTCGTTCATGCTGGCCCGGCCCGACGCCATCATCTCAATCACGTCCTGCACCCCCGCCATCAAAAGTTCGCGCGCATTGATCGGCTTGCCGCTCGGATGACAAGTTTGCGCATTCATTTCAGGTGTCTGGACTGGCGTCATCAGGATGCCCGCGGGGAGCGAGGCAGCAAGTTCCGGCGCCAGCTCCGCCGGTAGCGACTGAACGATTTCGGCGGCGTGGTTTTCTTCCAGGCCATTCAAGTTACTGGAATCGGTCAGAACACGACTCTGCTCGGCAACCGTGGCGAATAGCATCGCCATGGCGTTCTGATCAAGATTTAACGCGCTCCCAAATCTTTCCAACAAGGCGCGACTGGCTGGTCCGGCGCCAGGCTCGACCATGTGCGGGATCAACGCCGCTGCCGTGGTGCTGAACGCTGCGACCTGCTGAATCCACTCGTTGCGCGTTTTGGCGACTTCCAGCACACCGGACGAAATCGGCGCAAGCGCGTTGACGATACTGTCCGGAATCTGCCATTCGCGTAGTACCGATTCGGCCAGTGATTCAAACGTGCAGCCGATTACCTGCGTGGCAGCGCGCGAGGGCGACATGCTCTCGTGCTCGGTCAGACCGACGATCTGCTGATACATTTCTGCGCCGTGAGCAGCCACCAGCAAGCGACCCATGTTCTTGAACAGTGCCGCGACGGCAGCTTCTTCGGAGTCCTTGAAATGACTGCGCCGGGCAAGTTCACGGCCGACGATGCTGGCGCACAGCGCGGTGGACAGCTCGGCGCGGACAAACCGAGCACGCTTGCCCGACATCCCGTCTACCAGCAGCATCGCCAGCGCACTGGTTTTAACCGCGTCGAAGCCTAGCAAAAAAATTGCACGTGAAATCGTCGTGACCTGAGCGCCCGATGCGGTTCGGTACGCTACCGTGTTAGCAAGACGCAAAATTTTTTGCGTCAGTGCGGCATCCGACAACACGAAATGCGCCAGATTGCGTACCGCCTCGTCGCTTGACGACGCCAGTGCGACCACTTGTGAAACCGAGCTGCCAAGAGCAGGCAAATTCGGGTCACCAGCAATTTTTTGAAGCAGTTCGTCGCGTGTAAATTGCGGATCATCAGCGTCAAACATTGAAAAAACAGCAGTCATGGGCAGGGGCGTGGAAAGCCCGGTAGCGTGATGCCGATGGCACCATCCAGCCAACACCGGATTAGGATGGATGATGCCGCATCTGTGCCAGCTTGTCGATCGTCGGCAGACCTCGATGGTGAGCCTGTGCAACGTCTGCCAGCATCCGGGAGCGACTTTGCGTTTTTGGTTGCACGGAGTTTTGCCGTACCCCTTACAATCGCACTTCCGTTCTTTCGGCACCAAACATGCAACCCACCGATATTCTGATTGCCCTCGCCCTTGTCAGCATCTGGGGTTTCAACTTTGTGGTGATCAAGCTCGGGTTGCAGGGCTTGCCCCCCATTTTATTTACTGGCCTGCGTTTCGCATTCGCGGCGTTGCCGCTGGCCTTTTTTATCAAGCGCCCGGCGATTCCGTGGCAACTTCTGATTGGTTACGCGATGTTTCAGTTCGCGTTTCAGTTCGGTCTGCTATTTTCCGGCATGTACATGGGATTTCCACCCGGTTTGGCGTCGCTCGTGATACAGCTGCAGGCGTTCTTCACCATCGGTCTGGCCGTGCTGCTGCTGGGTGAACGCCCGGTCGTGACTCAACTGATCGGTGCGGTGGTGGCACTCGGTGGGATGGTACTGGTGGCTTTACACCTGAATGCAAAGCCAACTCTGATTGGCTTTGCAATGGTGATCTCTGGCGGATTTTGCTGGGCGGTGGCAAATATCCTGAGCAAAAAAATGGGCAAGGTGCGCCCGGTCGAGCTGGTGGTCTGGGCATCGCTGCTGGCCGCCCCACCACTACTACTGACGTCGCTGATTGTCGAAGGACCGGCCGCATGGTCCAGCGCGGTGGCTCACTTGAACTGGCTGTCGGTCGGTGCGGTATTGTTTCAGTCGTATCCGAACACGCTGCTCGGCTTTGGGATCTGGTCGATGCTGATGCGCAAATACCCTACCGCGACGATCGCACCGTTCAGCCTGCTGGTGCCGGTCACCGGCATGTTGAGCGCGGCGCTGGTGCTCAATGAATCTTTGCAATGGTGGAAAATCACCGCCGGGCTGCTGGTGATCAGCGGATTGGCCATCAACTTGTTTGGTGTCCGACTGCTGCGATGGATCAGACGCGGGCGCGTTGAACTCGGCTGATGCTTCAGTTCGACGCTGACGTAGCCAGCGCAATGCGGCGTTCCAGAGCCAGCACTGTTGCGCTGTCGCCGGCCTGCCGTGCACCGCGCAATTGCACTCCGAGCCAGGCCAGCAAGGGACGCCGCCAGCCTTGTGCCGATGCGGTATCGCTGGCGATGATGCTCCCGGCCGGCACCATCCGCCCGCTGCGCAGCAATGCTCCGGCCGCCACCAGTCGCGCTAGTGGATCTTCCATCAATCGCAATAATGCTGCCACGTCAGCGCCTGCCGCAGCGCTTGCCACAGCGCGGTGCTGGGGCGGAAGCAGCGCGACGTCGACTTCCTGCCAGCGCCCTGTCAGATAGGCAGCGTAGCTCCGTTCAGCAGCGCCGGCATCCTGCGCAATCGGCGCAAATCCAGCGCACCCGTCAAACTCCAGACTTGCCACGCGTGTCGCACAACGCACCAACTCCGCTTTGGCAATCAAATCGGCCCGGCCTGTGCTGGCGATCTGGTAGCGCGCCTCTTCAAAATCCTGTTCTGCCAAACGCGTCTGGCCGCTCAGATACGCCGACGTAAAACTTTTTAATGCGCTCTGTGCATTGCCTTGCCACTCGGGCGCTAACGGATGACTGGGGCAACCGGTCAAGCCACTGAGCAAAATCCAGATGCCAATCACGACGGCCTTGGGTCGTCCGGTTTGGAGGTTCGGCGTCATGGCAGTTTGATTTCGGTATCTCGAGCAAACGGCCATTTGCGATTGACCTGGTCGACCAGATTGGTGACCTTGCGCAAGCTGGCATCGACCTCCGCGCGCAACGCGCTCAAATCGTTGGTTGCTAGCCGTGCATTGTTGCCGACCGCCTGTGCTTGGGCCAGCACGCCATCGACTTTTTTAAGGCTGATGCGGGCATCTGCCAGCACTACATTCAATTGCCGGATCGTAGTCTGCGCATCATTCATCACACCACCCTGGCCAAACACACGCTGGTCGGCCTTGCCCATCAGCGCATTGATACGATCAAGCGCGGCGATCAGCTTCATGGCGTTGTCGTCGCTGCCGAGAGCACCGCCCAAAATGCCATAGCGACCACTCAGCCGCGCGGTGGCGGTCTGTACGTTCGACAGGCTGGTATTCAAACTAGATTCGGCGCCTGTCATGTTGCCGAGGTTATCCAGCAGTGCCCGGGCAGAGGCCACCAGACGCGGAATTTCCGCGCTGGTGTCTCCACGCAGTACAGTGCGCACAGCGCCATCGGGCAGCGGCGGATCGGTCAATACACCGGTGAACGCACGGATGCGGGTTTCACCGACCAATCCTCGTTCCATCGTAAACACGCTACTGGTGCGTAGCCAGTGCGCCTGTTTCCGCGGCACTTGGATCGTGATCTTTACTTTGCCGTCTTCCGCCAGATCGGTGCGCCGCACCCGGCCAATCGGAAAACCCGAAAACGTCAGATCCATGCCGGCGATGACGCCCTCGGAATCATCCGACATCAGCATTAGTTGCTGGGTGCTTTCAAAAACGCCGCGGGCGAACATCACGTACAGCACAAAACCGCAAATCAGGCTGACGATCAAAGCCATCAAAAGGATCGCCTTCGCCTCAATATTAACGACGTTCGGAAGTTCTGGCGCGGGTTCAGTGGAAGACATCAATGGGCATCAGATATATTTTAACGCCAGCGAACCGGCCTCGATCATTACCAGTACCGAGAGCAGTCGAATCGCGCCGGGCTGCACCCCGGACGAAAACCGCTGCGACGTGGCGCGCGCTTCGAGCAGCGCCGAGCTGGGAATCAACGCCACCGCTAGCCCGAACAAAATCGATTTGAGTGCGAAGCCGATCGCCACCTCCGGATCAAAAACCCGTCCAACCGTACGCGTATATTCTTCGATCCCCCACGGCGAGACACCATACACGTTCAGATAGGCCAGCACCAGCACGATGACGCTGCTGACAATCGCCAGACTCTGCACTGCGAAGGTACCTGCAATTACCTGCGGCACCAACTCGCGACGCAACTGTCCGATCGAATAAGGGGTCGGCAACGCAGCTTCGTCGACTCTTTCACCGGTACCGCCACGCGTGTTAAAAGTCAGGCCGGCACGCAGCGCGACGAACAGGGCCGCCGCCAGCGGAATCAGCTCCAGTACCAGCACCCGAACCATCATTTCGAGCGCGTACTGCGACAAACCGTAACTGAGCGCAGTGATCAGGACAATACGAATCAGCACCAAGCTCACCAAGGTACTCAGAACGGTAAACCATGGCAGCACCTGCCAGGTGTTGGTATAAATATGGCGCGCAGTGGCGGCACGGTTGGCCGCTCGCCAAGTAGCCGGTGACAACGCCAGCACCATCGTTACGGCAGCCAGGTGGATCAGGTACCACCAGCTCGCTACCAGCCGAAAGAATTTGCTGCGCCAGGTCTCTGGGCGCAAATACGCATGAAGTGTCGGGTGCATGCTGCAATCATAACGCACCGGGGTAACCGCACCCGACCAAAACAAAAGGTCAAGCGGGTCAGTGTGACCGGCTGGCTTTGATGCCGCCAGAACCTTCGCGCAATCAGTTTAGAAATTCGGCTTACTGGCGGCCTTGTTGTAGGCCGCAACGCCGGCCAGAATTTCCGCCTTGGCATCCTCCGGACCAAACCAGCCCTCAATCTTGACCCACTTGCCTTTTTCAAGATCTTTGTAGTGCTCGAAGAAGTGCTGAATTTGCTGCAGGCGCAGCGGATTCATGTCTTCCGGTTTTTGCCAGTGCGTATAAATCGACAGTACCTTGTCCACTGGTACCGCCAGCAATTTAGCGTCGCCGCCTGCTTCATCGGACATTTTTAGCACCCCTACCGGACGGCACCGCACCACTACCCCGGGGAACAACGGAAACGGTGTAATCACCAGCACGTCGACCGGATCGCCGTCGTCTGCGATCGTATGCGGAATGTAACCGTAGTTGCAGGGGTAATGCATTGCCGTACCCATGAAACGGTCGACGAAAATTGCGCCGGATTCCTTGTCGACTTCGTACTTGATCGGATCGGCGTTCATCGGGATTTCGATGATCACGTTGAAATCATTGGGCAGGTCGCGCCCGGAGGAAACGTCGTTCAAACTCATGGTGGTATCTCGATAGTTGAAAAATTCAGGATGGTGCGAATTATAACGGTGTGCACACGCAATAGAATTGCGATCTGCGAGCGGCAATGCAGCGAACAGCGCACGATAGCAACAGGCGAACATGGTTTGGCGATCCCACCAGGTTCGACCGGTCTATGCTAGTCGATCCCCTTAGAGCGATTGGGCTCCAGCGAACCTGCCAGCGCGCATTGGCGGAAATGTTCGTGCGCCTGCTCGGGTTGATTTAACGCTTCGTACAATTGCGCCAGCTTGAGATGCGCCGCCGCCACCGTGGCAGCATCGGTGGCGTCCGACAGAGCGCGTTCCAGATGGCGCTGCGCCTTGCCCCAAAGCTTCTGTTTCCAGCACAAGGTGCCCAAGGTTAGCGCCAATTCGGGGTCGGTCGGTCGGTGGATCGACCATTCTTCGCAACGTTCGATCTGCGTCAACAGCGCAGTCGAGCCGGTCGGCGCTGCGCCATCGCGGTAGGCCCGGATCAGACGATCGTTCCATTCGATTGCCAGTGCACGCTCGACGATGCTGCGCGCTTCGTCGCTTAGGCCACGCGCACCAAACGCACGCGCCGCGCGCTCGGCCACAAACGGCGAAGTCCGGTCGGTGGGCGGGATCTGCGACCAGATACGGCGGATCGACTCTGTATCGTTGCTTCGGTCCGATAACAGATCGTCATAAGCGAGTTCCCGCAGACGTCGCGAGGCGGCAGGATGGAGCGCATTGTATTTGTCCAGAGTGCGCACCAGTCGCAACACTTCGGGCCAGTTCCGTGCCTGCTGATTGGCTTTCAGCGCCAGACGCTGCACATGAATGTGTCGGGTACCACTTTGATTAAGTTCATCAACCGCTGCGAGCGCCGGTTCTGGCTGATGGTCATCGACTAGCAACTCCAGCGCCGTCATCAAGCGCGCGGTGCGCAGAGTGCCGTCATCTTCTATGCGACGCAGCCAGTCGTCACGGCGCGCACCCTGCTGCATGCGGTGCGCCGCACGCGCGCCGATCAGCGCAGAAATCCCGGCGTTATCGGGCGAATCGACTGCCCGCGCCGCGGCTTTTTCAGCATGGCCGAAGCGGCCCTCGAACAGCGCCTTGAGCGCATCGCGCAAGGCACGGTTACCTTCGCGTTCACGCTTCTCACGCCGGTAAATGGCAACCCGCACCGGCATTTTCTGGGTCACCGCCACTGCATTCAGGAACAGAAATGTTAGCCAGAACAACAGCGCGCCCAGCAGCAAAAAGAAATTAAGCGACAGATCGATCCGGTAGGGTGGGTAAAAAAACACCACGTTGCCAGGATTGAATCGCGATGCTACTGCCAGCCCGACGGCGGTCGCGAACAGGGCGAGGAGGCGGAGAAAGAAGCGCACTAGGGTTTCGCTTTATAGTTGCGCACCGCGTTCAGGCTTTCTGCCAGCGTCGGCATTTCGATCGACAGATTGCTGGCCTGGATTTGCTTCAGCAGGGCCTGCGTCACCTGGGTCTGGCGTGCACGGGTATCAAAATATTTTGCGATCGCATCCTGCGACGCGATCATGTCGCTGCGAAACGCACTCTCATTGCGCGAAAGCAGTGCCAGGCGCGCGTTCAGCAAGCGCAGCTTGAGGTTTTCACGCGCATAGTAGGCTTGCGTCGGCGACAACAGCAGTGCGTCGGAGCTGTCGACACTACGGACTCGAATCAGCTGGCTGATTTCGCCCCACATTTCATTCGCAAAGCTATTCCACTTGTTGCGCAGATCATCGCGCCAGTCAGGCCTGATGGTGCCGCGCGGACCGATTGCCGCGGCGGCGTGCGCGCCTTGCGGGGCAGTGCGCCGGGCGTTTTTAGGCGGCGAAATCGGCACCGGTGGTTTCTCATCCGAGAGCAGTGGCATGCCGTCGATCTGGCCGATGGCGCTGTCGAGGCGCAGTGCAATACCGGTCAGGTCAAGTGACGGCAGTGCTTTCAGGCGCTCGATGTCCTTGGCGATCGCGCGTCGGATCACGATGAACTGGGGCTTGTCGGAACGCGACAGGCTCCTATCGGCATTTTGCAGCGCGATCAGCGCGCCCTGTACGTTCCCTGCGAGTTGCAACTGCTGGCTGGCGGTCGACAGAACCTGTTCGATTTCAGCCAAGGCCCAGTCGTCACGATTTTTTGACAGGTCCTGATACATCTGCTCAAGCGCCAGTTGCTGGCTTTGCGCTTCGGACTGCCGATTTTCGAGAGCCCCGACCTTGCTTTGCAGGTCGCGCGTGGAGTCGAACATGGATTTGACGCTGCCGCGGGTCTCACTGTTGCTGCTTTCACCAGCGCGCAGGCGCAGTGACACTTCGCCGCGAAGGATATGCAGCTCGCTGCGCCATGACCACCACTGCCCCACCAGCAATAGCGACAGCACGACGATTGCGGCGACGAGCAGGCGCGAGGACGACCCGAAGCGCACTACCCCATCCGCCTCGCGGGTGCCCGCAGCGGGCGGGATGGCAGTCGTGGAAGGCGCAGAAATTGGCAAATCGTTCATATATAGGATTGTAACGCGGTAAGGATGCCCGCGTCCCCCGCCGCAGTCAGGAAAACTTTGTGAAACCCAAGCGCAGCAGCGGTTTCAACGATTCTTGCATGCGCCACAAAAATTTTTTGGCGTTGCATTTTCGCCACGCCGAATTCGGGATCGACCACTTTCGCGGCATGGATCAGATTCTGCAGCGCCTCGGAGCTGGTAACGATCCAGCGCGGATGTTGCTGCAGCAGGCTGCGCAGTTGTTCACTACGCGCTGCCGTCATCACCGGTTCGCTGCGGCGGTACGCTGCCACCTGCTCGACCTCGATCCGTGCTGCGCGTAATGCATCGGCCAGCCACTCACGCCCGCTTTCACCGCGCAATATCAGGACTCGCTGCGCACGCAGCGCCGGCAGGTCAAGTTCACGTAGCAAAGTTTGCGAATCGGAGCGTTGCGGATCGGTCGGGCTGATGATGTGATACCGAGGTGCAACGATGCCATGGCGTACCAGCGCCTGTCTGCTGCCCTCACCCATCACCGCCACCGGCAGATGCGCAGGCCACTGCGTTACATGGGTAAAGGTGGCATCGATCGCGTTGGGACTAACAAATGCCACAAGTGAAAACGCATCGAGCCGCGCCAGCACGGCGCGCAGTGGCGCCGAGTCGATGAGCGGATGTATTTCAAGCAGCGGAAACTGGTCTGCCGTGAACCCCATTTGCTGCAGTAGTGTGACCAACTGCACGGCCTGCGCTGCAGGTCGGGTAACCACGATCGTCTCAGGCATGCGGTGCGATCAGGTCGCTGCCATCGCCAGCGGCATCGGCCTCTGCCTTGCAGATCGCCAGGATGTCTGCGGCGCCTTTGGCGTGCAGCAGTGCGGCGACCTGCTCGCCAAGGCGTTCCGGATCGTCAGCAGGTCCGCTTGCTGCAGCGGTGGCGACGCGCTGGCCGTCTGGTGTTCCGACCATTGCGCGTAAATGTACGTGATCGCCGCTCACGGTGGCGAATGCAGCCAAAGGAATCTGACAGCTGCCTCCGAATGCGCGCGACAGAGTCCGTTCGGCGCGCACCGCGAGTGCCGTCGGCCGGTGATCAAGCGGCGCCATCCAGCGCGCAAGATCTGCCCGACCCGCCCTGATTTCAATGGCCATCGCGCCCTGCCCCGGCGCGGGCAAACTATGTTCTGGCGCCAGTAACGCGCGAATCCGCGCCGCAAGTCCGAGCCGTATCAAACCGGCAGCGGCCAAAATGATAGCCGCGTACTCGCCACGGTCAAGTTTCGCAAGGCGGGTATCGAGATTGCCGCGCAGCGGTCGAATCACCAATCGCGGATAGCGCGCAGCGATCAGGGCCTGACGGCGCAAGCTACTGGTACCTATCACGGCACCGGTCGGCAGCGCATCGAGTGAGTCGTATTGAGGCGACACGAATGCGTCACGCGGGTCTTCGCGTTCGAGTACGGCTGCTAGCAAAAAGTCAACCGGCAGCACCATCGGCACGTCCTTTAACGAATGTACCGCCAGATCGGCGCGTCCCTCAGCGATAGCGACTTCGAGTTCTTTCACGAACAGCCCCTTGCCACCGACTTTCGACAGAGTCCGATCCAGAATTTGATCACCGCGCGTCGTCATTCCGAGGATTTCGATCCGGCACTGCGGATATAATATTGCCAGCCGATCACGAACATGTTCGGCTTGCCACATTGCCAGTCGGCTTTCACGAGAAGCGATGACCAGATGTGTTGGTGGGGATGCTGTAAGCACGCGTTCTTTCAGTGATGTGCAACCTGGGTGCACGTACCATGCAGCGCCTGACACTCTGACGCGAAGCCGTTTCGGGCGATTTTTATAGCGGCAAATTTTATCATGTGCCGTATTGATCGTCGCCTGCCGGACTGCGAATTCCACTTTAAAAAAATCGATCTCCTACCGCTTCCCATGGCTAAAAAATCCGCTTTGCCTGCTGCTGCCTCCGCCCAGTCCGTTCGGCGTTCATCGCCGCAAATCCACCCAATTGCGGTCGCCACCGCGTCCGACAAGGACGCGCCGTTAAAGGAAGATATTCGCCTGCTTGGACGGCTGCTCGGCGACGTCCTGCGGGTGCAGGAAGGCGATGCGGTGTTCGACGTTGTCGAAGCGATTCGCCAGACTGCGGTGCAGTTTCGCCGCGACGACGATCCAGCATCGGGAACCCGGCTGAACCGCATGCTGAAACAGCTGACGCGGGAACAGACTATTTCGGTGGTACGGGCATTTTCGTATTTTTCCCATCTGGCCAATATCGCCGAGGACCAACATCACAATCGGCGCCGCCGCGCGCATCTGCTGGCAGGGTCAGCGGCGCAGCAGGGCAGCGTACGTTTTGCGCTCGCACGACTGCACGACGCGGGCGTGCCGGTGGCGACGGTGCACCAATTTTTTAGTCAGGCCCTGATCTCGCCGGTATTGACGGCCCATCCAACCGAAGTCCAGCGTAAAAGTATTCTGGACGCCGAACGTGAAATTGCCCGGCTGCTGGCCGAACGCGACCTGCCATTGACCCCAAAAGAATCCGAACGCAATAGCGAACTGCTGCACGCACGCGTCGCCACTCTGTGGCAAACCAGGATGCTGCGCTATTCAAAGCTGACAGTCGCCGATGAAATCGACAACGCGTTGTCGTACTACAGAATCACCTTTTTGCGCGAACTGCCGGGCCTGTACGACGACATCGAAGGCGACATCGCAGCGCAGTATGCGGTCGGCCCCGGTACTGCCCAAGAACTGCCTGCAATGGTGCAGATGGGCAGCTGGATCGGTGGCGACCGCGACGGTAACCCGAATGTCAATGCGGCCACTATGCAGCACGCGCTGCAGCGACAGTCCACCACCATCCTTGAGTTTTATCTGGAAGAAGTCCACGCTTTGGGCGCCGAGCTATCGATTTCCACGTTACTGGTGAGTGTCAGCCCGGCGTTGCAGGCACTGGCCGATGCCTCCCACGACAACTCGGCTCATCGTACCGATGAGCCGTACCGGCGTGCGCTGGTGGGCTGCTATGCCCGGCTTGCGGCGACGGCGCGCGAACTCGGTGCGACCAATATCCTGCGCTTGGAAGTGGCGCCGGCCGCACCCTATGCCGATGCGGCAGAATTTGTCGCCGACCTGCAGGTGCTGGCGGACTCCCTGGCAGGCCACCATGGCGCAGCGCTGGTCAAGCCGCGGCTGGCGGGACTAAAACGGGCGGCAGGAATTTTTGGACTGCACCTCGCCACACTGGACATGCGCCAAAGCTCCGACGTGCATGAACGTGTACTGCGCGAACTGTTCGCCGTTGCCGGCGTCGAAGCCGACTATGCGGCGCTCGACGAGGTCAGCAAAACCGCCTTGCTGCTGACAGAACTGGCACAGCCGCGATTGCTCACGTCTCCCTATCTGCACTACTCCGACGAGACCGTGTCAGAGCTCGGCGTACTGCGCGCCGCCTGCGAAATCCGGGCGCGCTATGGCGAGCGGGCGATCCGTAACTACATCATTTCGCACACTGAAACCGTATCGGACCTGCTGGAAGTTTTGCTGCTGCAGAAGGAAACCGGCCTACTGCGCGGCGACCAACTCGACCTGATGGTGATCCCATTATTTGAAACGATTCCCGACCTGCGGCTGGCCGCACAGATCATGGATCAATGGATGGCACTACCGCTGGTACGCATCCTGATCGAGCGTCAGGGTGCATTGCAGGAAGTCATGCTGGGCTATTCCGATTCAAACAAGGACGGCGGATTTTTAACCTCGACCTGGGAGCTATACAAGGCCGAGACCGCGCTGGTACAGATTTTTGATCGCGCCGGTGTGCGGCTACGGTTGTTCCATGGACGCGGCGGCACCGTCGGACGCGGCGGTGGCCCGAGCTACGAAGCCATTCTGGCGCAGCCTGCCGGCACCGTCAACGGCCAGATCCGCCTGACCGAACAGGGTGAAATCATCGCCTCCAAATTTTCCAATCCGGCGATCGGTCGGCGCAATCTGGAATTACTCGTAGCGGCGACACTGGAAGCCAGTCTGATGCCGCACGGGGATCATCCAAAGCGGCGCAAGCAAACGGCGGAATTTGAAGCTGTCATGGCGCATCTGTCCGAGCGGGCCTATCGGGCCTATCGCAATCTGGTCTACGAAACGCCTGGTTTCACGGAGTACTTTTTTGCCGCGACGCCGATCGCCGAAATCGCTGAGCTCAACATTGGCTCGCGTCCGGCGTCGCGCAAGGCCAGCCACCGGATTGAAGACCTGCGTGCGATTCCGTGGGGGTTTTCATGGGGGCAGTGTCGCCTGCTGCTGCCAGGCTGGTATGGCTTCGGCAGTGCCATCGCGGGTTGGCTGAACGATGCCGACGCCGGTGCCGCACGCGACAAACGACTAAAGCTGCTGCGCGCCATGGTTGGCGAATGGCCGTTTTTCGCCACGCTACTATCGAATATGGACATGGTGCTGTCAAAGACCGATCTGCCACTGGCATCGCGCTACGCCGAACTGGTCACCGACAAAAAACTGCGCAACAGTATTTTCAAGCGCATCGTCGCCGAACACCAGCAAACCGTCGAAAGTTTGTCGGCTATTACCGGGGCCACGGAACGCCTTGCAGGCAATCCGCTGTTGGCGCGTTCGATTAAAAATCGGTTTGCCTACCTCGATCCGTTGAATCACCTGCAGGTCGAGCTCATCAAACGCCATCGCGCTGGAGCCGGCGGCGATCAGAAAATCGATGAACGGGTACGGCGCGGAATTCATTTGTCGATCAATGGCATTGCGGCGGGTCTGCGCAATACTGGCTGACACAACCGGTTCTGGAGCAACGATGCAATTGCAACGCCGCGTGGCAAACACAATCCGAGTAACTGGCTCAGCACGGAGAGCGTTCATCATTTTAGTGACGGTGATGGCGTCGCTGCCCGCCGCAGCGCGCTTGTCGACAGGTAGTACCGACCAGACTCCAGACGCGCGCACGGCATCGCAGATTTTGCGCAACGAACCGGAATTCTCAGTAGTGCCGGCGAGCGCATTGCGTACCATCGTTCCCCCACAAAGCACCTCTGGGAGGCCGACTCCCACCGCCATGTTCGGCGGCGGCGAAGAACGCATTGGCACCTCGACCGTGCAAAAATTTCGCGCTGCCCTGGACGAAGCAGGCGTGCCGGATTGCCTGCATTCGGAAGGGCTCAAGCGTCAGCCGACGTTCCTGCTTTCAGGCTTACTTGCGCTACCGTTTATCGCCGTCGCCAAAATCCGCGGCAAATGCCTGTAGCGGAACCTTGTCGATGATTATTTCACCAGCGCCTTGATGGTGCCCCATTGCCGCCGCGAGATCGGCAGCCGTTCATCGACGCCGCGCAATATGACCTGCCATGTGTCGAGACCACGCTCACCCTCAGCCTCGCTTACATCCAGGAAGCGCAGCTTTTCAACGCCGGCGATGGCGTCGCGCGCGACCAGCGCATTGCGATGCACGCGCACGAAACGCGGTAGTTCCTGTTCGAGGGAAAGCAGCGATTCCTCAATCAGGTGTTCAGCGCTAGTGGTACGCAGGGTCACATATTTGGACTCCGCCTTGAGATAAATCACGTCGGCGATCGGCACCAGCAGCAAGCGCCCCCGTTGCTGCACCGCGAAATTCTGCCGTGGGGTCGGCATGCCCTGCCTGGCTGTACGGGTCGACTCGCGGTGGGTGTCTGCCAGCGTCTGACGTAGCGCGGCAACACGTTTGATGGCTTCCATCAAACGTCCTGCGCGTACGGGTTTTAACAGATAGTCGAGTGCGCGCACTTGAAATGCCTTGAACGCGAACTCGTCATAGGCGCTGATAAAAATGATCGCCGGCGGCTCCGCCAGATGCTGTGTCAGGTGGGCCGCCAGTTCGATCCCGTTCATGCCCGGCATTTGTACATCCAGCAACACAATGTCCGGCTGGAGTTGCGCGATCTGGTCAAGTGCCTGCTGCGCCTGATCGGCTTCGCCAACAATCTGGTGCGGACATTCACCGGCGATATCGGCCAGCACGTCACGCAATCGGACACGCGCCGGCGCCTCGTCATCGACCAGCAACAAACGCACTGTCATGGCAGTACCTTGTTATAGGGGATCAACAGTCGCACTTCAAATCGGTTATCGACGATTACGGTACTTAAACTAGCCTCGACATCGTAACGCAGCGCCAGTCGGCTGCGAATATTTTCCAGCGCCATATGATTGCCCAGTGAGACTGACGCATCGCCATGGTATGGGTTGGTGATGACGATATGAATGGTATCGCGGGCACGACGCAGCACGATCTGAATCAATGCTGTCGCACTACTTTGTTCAACCCCGTAGTACACGGCGTTTTCGAGAAGCGGCTGCAGCAGCAAAGACGGAATCTGGACGTTATTGAGTGCCTCGGCGTGGATGCCACTGGTATCCCAGTCAATCTGCAAACGCGCGCCCAGACGAATTTTTTCAATGGATAGATATTGCTTGCACAAGCGTACTTCATCTTCCAACGATGTCAGATCTCGACCGTCCCGCATCAGCGCCCGAAACAGTTCCGCCAGATCTTCCAGCGCCGCTTCGGCCTGCCGCGGTTCGCTGCGGATCAGCGACAGCACCGCGTTCAGACTATTGAATAAAAAATGTGGCCGGATCCGGGCTTGCAGCGCCTGCAGCCGAGCTTCACTCAAGGCTGGCGAAAGCGCCCGAGCGCGCAACTCAAAATAGTGTTGCAGCGCTGCCGCGATCATTGCCGTCGCCAGTACGCTGTTTAGCAGCGTCAAATTCGGAAAGCCGATCGCAAACCACTCCATCCGCAACAGCACGTGCAATGCGATCGTAGTAATGCAGGTGGGCACCAGAATGCAGGTCAGGCGCTGCTGCCAGGGGGTCATTCGTGGCGCAAATCGGCGCAGCCAGCACAGCAGCAAAAGCGACGCCATGCAAATGAAGTCAGCCAGCGAAGACGACTCGACGAATGACGACCAAGTGCGCACGCGACTGCCTGCACTTACCATCAGTGCCGCAAACAGCGCCAGATTCACCGCGCTCAGAACGCGACCGATCACGCCGGCATTGCAGCAGTCCGGCATGATGGTCGCCGTGGTCTCGGGACTGAAGAGGGGCGGGGAGCGTATCGGCAACGGGATTTCCTCAAAGAAGCAGGTGGGCGTGTTTTATAATCGGAACCTGCAAAGGCAAGAACGCGGCACTCCAGCCGCGCGTGCCGCGCACACTTAAATTACTCCGGATCACCATCATGACAGCACAGTTTTCTAAAAAAGGCGAGGCCTGGTCGGCACGTTTTTCCGAGCCGGTTTCCGATCTGGTGAAACGCTACACCGCCTCGGTGTTTTTTGACAAACGTCTGGCCGCAGTCGACATTCAGGGTTCACTGGCGCACGCACAGATGTTGGCACAACAAAGCATCATCAGCGCGGCTGACCTTCTGGCGATTCAAAACGGGATGCAGCAAATCAGCGAAGAAATTTCGACCGGCCGCTTTGTCTGGCTGCTCGACCTCGAGGATGTGCACCTGAATATCGAAAAACGTCTGACCGAACTGATTGGCGATGCCGGCAAACGTCTGCACACCGGCCGCTCTCGCAACGATCAGGTCGCTACCGACATTCGCCTGTATCTGCGTAGTGCGATCGACAATCTGTGCATCCTGCTGCGCGCGTTGCGCACGGCGTTAGTGGACTTGGCCGAACAGCACACGGACACGATTCTCCCCGGCTTCACCCACATGCAGGTCGCGCAACCGGTGACCTTCGGCCATCACCTGCTAGCTTACGTTGAAATGTTCGGTCGCGACGCCGAACGAATGGCCGATTGCCGCAAGCGGGTCAACCGCTTGCCGCTCGGCGCTGCCGCACTGGCAGGTACCAGTTTTCCGATAGATCGCGAGCTGGTGGCGCGCCTGCTCGGGTTCGACGCGGTTTGTGCGAATTCGCTCGATGCGGTTTCTGACCGCGATTTCGCCATCGAATTTTGCTCCGCAGCCGCACTGATCATGATGCACATTTCGCGCATGTCCGAAGAACTGGTGATCTGGATGAGTCCGCGCGTCGGCTTCATCGACATCGCCGACCGCTTCTGCACCGGCTCTTCGATCATGCCGCAAAAAAAGAATCCCGACGTGCCCGAACTGGCGCGCGGCAAGAGCGGACGCGTAACAGGCCATCTGATGAGCCTGCTGACGCTGATGAAAGGCCAACCACTGGCTTACAATAAAGACAATCAGGAAGACAAGGAACCGTTGTTCGATACGGTCGACACGCTCACCGACACCTTGCGGATATTTGCCGACATGGCAGGCGCAATTACAGTCCGGGCCGATGCGATGCGCGCCGCCGCCCTGCAAGGGTTTGCGACGGCAACTGATTTGGCAGACTATCTGGTCAAGAAGGGCCTGCCGTTTCGGGATGCGCACGAAGCGGTCGCGCGTGCGGTACGCGATTGCGTCGACCGCAGTTGCGATCTGACCGATTTGAGTATCGAGCAACTGCGGTCATATTCTCGTTTGGTAGACGACGATATCTATGGCGTGTTGTCGCTGGAAGGGTCGGTTGCCGCGCGCGACCACGTTGGCGGTACTGCGCCGCGGCAAGTGCGCGCGGCGATTGCGCGTCTGCGCATCGATCTGGTAGATTGAAGTCAAGCAATTAATCGCTATGCGCAATTCAATTGCGTACAACTCGCACGCCGAAAATGTACATAAAATACTAAAATGAAATCATAAGAGGCGGATGCGTCACTAACCAAATCCGTTTTTGAGTAAGGTAGCCCGCTTAGGCAATCAATCAGTCTTCCTGTCGTCGAAATAGTTGAATCCGGATGTAATCACTGTGCGTACAGTGACATGTAGTTCCAGCTCATCCGAGTAAAACACTCTATCGAGGAGACCGTCATGCCGTCATTGATCGCCCGTCGCACCTGCTGCGCCGCCCTGGTCGCCAGCGCCGTTGCCAGCTTATTTTCCGCACCCGCAATGGCGTCCAGCCACCGCGAAGCGCCCTTTATCACCAAGATGCCTAAAGTCGATGGCACCGATCTCTACATGTTCCGCAGCTACGAACCCGGCCGACAGGACTATGTCACGCTGATCGCCGATTACGTACCTTTGCAAGATGGTTACGGCGGCCCAAATTACTTCGCGATGGATCCGGAAGCGCTGTACGAAATTCATGTCGACAACGTTGGCGATGGCAAGGAACACCTGACCTATCAGTTTCGCTTCAGTTACGCCAACAAGGATACCCAGCTGACGGTCGGCGGTAAAAAAGTCTCGATCCCACTCGTCATCAACGGCGCTCAGGATATCAATAGCGTCAACTCTCCTGCTGCCAATGTGCGTGAAACCTACTCGGTCACCCTGGTCAAAGGCGATCGTCGCACTGGTACCCGCGCAGCCATCACGGACGCTGCTACCGGCTCGAGCACGTTTGACAAACCGCTCGACAACATCGGCAACAAATCGATATCCGATTATCCTACGTACGCCGCCAAACATATCAGCAACATCACGATTCCAGGGTGTGCTGCACCAGGCAAAATGTTCGTCGGTCAACGCAAGGACCCGTTCGTCGTCAATCTGGGCGAAACCTTCGACCTGATCAACATCAAGTCACCTGCCACCGTATTCGATCCGAATGCAGAACATGCCGCAATGGACTCGCTGAAAGACAAGAACATCACCTCGATCGAACTCGAAGTTCCGATTGCCTGCCTCACTAACGGCACGGATCCGGTGATTGGTGCGTGGACTACTGCTAGCGTGCGTCAGGGCCGTTTGATGAATCCGACCCCGAACAGCAGCAAGCCAACCAAAGAAGGCGGCGCATGGACGCAGGTGTCGCGTCTGGGTATGCCGCTGGTGAACGAGCTGGTGATCGGCCTGAAAGACAAGGATCAATTCAACGCCAGCAAACCGAGCGGCGACACGCAGTTTATCGACTATGTCACCAATCCGACCTTGCCGGCGCTGGTCGAAATCTTATTCGGTTCGGCCGGTGTCAAGGCACCGACAAATTTCCCGCGTAACGATCTGGTGGCCGCCTTTCTGACGGGCGTCGCGGGCGTCAATCAGCAAGCGACCGTGACGCCATCGGAGATGCTGCGTTTAAACACCTCGACGCCGGTATCGGCCACACAAAACCGTCTTGGTGTGATCGCTGGCGATTATGCCGGCTTCCCCAACGGGCGTCGCCCTGGTGACGACGTAGTCGACATCGCATTGCGCGTGGTGATGGGGCGGCTGTGCATATTGAAAATCGGCTGCGTACCTGCCGATGCGCCATCGGGCAGCATTGACTTTACCGATGGTGCGTATGTCGACAGCACATTCTTCGATAATGCGTTCCCCTATGTCAAGCCGCCAATCGCCGGATCGTTGAAGCATTGATCGACCCGACCCCTTCACGGCAAATTGATCAGGAGATCATCATGAAAAAAGTAATTTTGTTTTGTGCAGTAGCAGCCTTGCTGTCAGCCTGCGGCGGCGGTGGTGGCGGTACTGGCTACACGTCGATTGTTCCGCCGGGGGCAATCGGTTCCGGTGACACGTTTATCGACAGTTTGCTGGCAGTCATCAACGGCCCTACTGCCGACGACACGCCGACGATTTCGATCGACGCCATTGTCGCTACCGCTCCGGAAGATAGCTACCCTGTTGCCGTAATGTAACCAAGGTACCAACCTGTACCAGCGACAGCTGGCACAGCCGCCCGGACCCTAACAGTCCGGGCTTTTTTTTGTACGCTGTACACTCGCCCGAGGTGCCGAACCTGATGACAGTGGATATCCGCAGTTGATGCCTGCAGCAGACCCTGCTACGCTCGTACTCGTGCCGACATAATGCTGCCGGCAATTCATAACAATCGAGAACTGTCATTTTCGGAGACTCCATGCACCGCATCCTGCTACCAAAACAGATTCCCCTGACCCTGCTGACACTCGCAACGGTACTTGTCTGGGCAAACGCCAGCGCTGCCGATATACGGATCGGTGCGGCCGAGGCGCTTACCGGCCCTGCCGCCAAATACGGTATCGCCATCAAGAATGGCTTGACGCTGGCAGTCGACGAGGTCAACGGTAAAGGCGGCGTTGGCGGCAACAAGTTGGTGCTGGTAATTGAGGATGAACAAGGAAAAAAAGAAGAAGCGATCAACGTTTTCAAAAAGCTGATTTTTCAGGATAAGGTATTGATGATCTTTGGTCCGACCCTGTCGAATTCGGCGTTTGCAGCGGATCCGATTGCCAGCGCCGCGAAGATCGTGGTGTTCGGCACCAGTAATACGGCAGACGGCATTTCGGCGATGGGTCCCACCATCTTCCGAAATTCGGTCATGGAAGCGGATGTACTTCCAGTAACCACCGCAGCTGCCGTCAAGCATTTCGGCATCAAGAAGGTCGCGATCGTCTACGGTAACGATGACGCCTTCACCAAGAGCGGATACGACGTCTTCAAGAACACCCTCGATGCCCAAAAAATCGCGATCACCGCGACCGAAACATACGCCAAAGGCGATGTCGATTTCAAAGCGCAGCTGACCAAGATCAAGGCTACCAACCCGGACGCAATTGTCTGTTCATGCCTGGCCGAGGAAGCCGCCAACATTATTTTGCAAACCCGTACGTTAGGGATGAAGCAACCATTCATCGGCGGCAACGGCTTCAACTCGCCAAAGCTGTTCGAGATCGCCCGCGACGCGGCGGACAATACGGTCATGGGCAGCCCCTGGTCGTCCGAAAACATGACACCGGCAAACAAGACTTTCATCGCTGCCTACAAAGCGCGCTTCAGCGCGGACCCGGATCAGTTTGCAGCGCAAGCCTACGACGCGGTGCATATCGTCGCTGCCGCCTTGGGCAAGATCAAACTTACCGGAACCCTCGACAAGGACCGGGTTGCGCTGAGTGGCGCGCTGCCGGCGATCAAGATTGAGGGTGCCACCGGAGCCTTCGCATTCCGTCACGCGCCAGCGAAGGACGGCAAGGAAAGCGGATACGACGCTGATCAGGATGCGATCGTCAATATCGCCAAGGGCGGGAAGTTCGTTGTATTGAAATAAAGTTATCCGCCCTGTCGTATCGGCGCTAGCGAATCTGCACTGGCGGCAATTTCTACTGCGGCATTGCCGACGCTCGCCGGATATGCCGCAGCCCTAATCTCAGGTAAGGGCCATGCTCGCACAACAACTTATCAACGCGCTTTCACTGGGCAGCGTGTACGCCCTGTTCGCGCTCGGTTTTACGCTGGTGTTCGGCGTGCTGGGCGTGATCAATCTGTCCCACGGTGCGATCTTCATGCTCGGCAGTTATGCCGCGTTGCTGCTGGTAGAAAAGCTCGCAATACCTTTATGGATGGCCTTGCTGGCGGCGATGCTAGTCACGGGAACGATCGGCTTACTGGTCGATTTTTTGGTGTTGCGCCCGCTACGCAAACGCAACGCACCGCACCTGTCGCCGATGATTGCGACAATAGGCGTGGCAATCATGCTGACCAACCTGGCACAGGGACTTTTCGGTGCCGAAAACCAGCGTTTCCCCGCTGGCACGATTCCCGAGCAAAGCATCACCTTCGGCGAGTTGAACGTAACCGCAGTACAGATCGGTATTGTTGCAATCTCGTTCGCGCTGATGCTGATATTGCTGGCGGTGATGCGCCGCACCCAGCTCGGCAGGGCCTTGCGCGCAATCGCTGAATCGCCCAAAGCCGCTGCGTTGCTGGGCATTCATGTCGAACGACTATTTTTGCTGACATCGTTCGCCGCCGCTGCACTGGGCGGCGTGGCCGGGGTACTGGTGGGGCTGTCGTTCAATGCAATCTCGCCTTTCATGGGCCAGCCGATGCTGCACAAGGGGATTGCAGTCATCATACTGGGCGGGATGGGAGATATTCGCGGCGCACTGATCGGCGGACTGTTTCTGGGCTTTGCCGAAGTGATGAGCGTGGCATACCTGTCGAGTGATTTTCGAGATGCAGTCGCGTTCGGACTACTGTTTCTGATTTTGCTGGTGCGCCCGGCAGGCATGTTTGGCAAAGTGCTGGAAAGGAAGGCCTGAAATGCTCGAATGGTCGGAATCCTTCTGGTCGATCTACAGCACCGTGGTTTTTAGCATCGGCGTGAATGCAATGTTGGCGCTATCGATTTATTTGACCTTGTCGTGCGGCTTGCTATCCCTCGCGAACGCAGCCTTCATGGGTATCGGGGCGTATGCAGCTGCATTGGTCACCCTGCAAACCGGGCTGTCTTTCCCAGTCGCGTTACTGGCGGCAGGCGTGCTGCCAGCGCTTGTGGCGCTAATCATCGGGATTCCGACACTACGTTTGTCCGGTGTGTATCTGGCGATGGCGACGCTTGGATTTGGCGAAGTGATACGGGTAATTATTTTGAATCTGCAAATCACCGGCGGTCCGATGGGCATCAATGGGATTCCACAAAAAACCGAGTTCTGGCACATTCTGTTGCTGCTCGTGGTCACCCTCGCGATTCTGGCGCGGCTGCGCCGCTCGAAGATCGGTCGCGCCTTTGCAGCAATCAAGGCCGATGACGTTGCGGCACGTCTGATGGGCATTGATGTGGCGCGCACCAAGTTGCTGGCATTCGTACTGGGCGCCGTGATCGCTGGAGTCGCCGGCGGTCTGAATGCCCACTACACGTATACGATCGGGCCAGGTAATTATGCCTTTGAAAACGCGGTGGATATCCTCACCATGGCGGTATTCGGTGGGACCAGCAATTTGATAGGCCCGACGATCGGCGCCACGATCCTGACGCTGCTGCCCGAGGCGCTGCGCCAGCTCAAGGACTTTCGACTGGCCTTCAATGGCCTGATTCTGATTGTCGTGATCCTATATCTGCCGAAAGGAATCTGGGATCCGCGTCGCATTCGCAGTTGGCTGCCGCAACGCAAAAACAAGGGGTCTTGATGCTGCAATTCAATCAGATCAGCAAACACTTCGGCGGGCTGAAAGTACTGCAGGACGTCACCTTCACGGTGCCGCAATGCGGTATCTTCGGCATGATCGGCCCCAACGGAGCTGGCAAGACCACCGTCTTTAATTTGCTCACCGGGCTGCTGCGTCCGAGTAGCGGCAGCATCACTTTCAACGGCGTCAATATTGACGCGGTCGCTCCACACCGGATTACCCGCCTGGGCATTGCCCGGACGTTTCAGAATATTCGCATTTTCAGGGAAATGACGCTGCTGGAAAATGTCATTGTCGGCATGCATGATCGTCTCGATTACGGTATCGGCAGCCTGCTACTGAATCTGGCAGGATTTCGCCAGGCAGAAGCAAGAGCGCGCGAGCGCGCCATCGAACTACTCTCCTGGGTCAAACTCGATCACAAGGCGCAACGGCTTGCCGAAAGTCTGTCTTATGGTGAGCAGCGCCGACTGGAGTTTGCCCGCGCGCTTGCCACCGAACCCAAGTTGCTGCTGCTCGATGAACCGGTCGCCGGCATGAATCCGGCTGAAAAAACCGAACTGATGTCCGAGATCGTGAATATCAGACAGCGTGGTTTTAGCATCTTTTTGATCGAACACGACATGCGCTTTGTGATGGGGTTGTGCGACCGTGTCGCGGTACTCAATTTCGGTCGCATTATCGCTGAGGGCACGCCCGACCAGATCAAGAGCGATCCCGAGGTTATCGAAGCCTACCTCGGCAAGGAGGACGCATGAGCGTGGCGGTTGATTCCCTACTGGAGATCGGCGACCTGGCAGTGTCGTATGGTCAGATCGAAGCCGTCAAAGGGATCGATCTGACTTTGCAGGCGGGCGCGATCACTGCATTGGTCGGTGCCAACGGCGCTGGCAAGAGCACCGCATTACTAGCGATATCAGGCTTGCTGAAGGCAACGCGTGGTCGCATCCTGTTCGACGGCGTCGATCTGACCCGCCTGGCCACGCATCAGATTGTCGGGCGCGGTGTTGTTCAGGTTGCCGAAGGCCGGGCGATTCTGACGACGCTTACCGTTGCCGAAAATCTGGCGCTGGGTACCTACGCGCGGAAAGATAAGTCTGGCGCCACGCATGATCTGGAATGGGTCTACGCTCTGTTTCCCGTACTAAAAAATCGCCGCGCCGGACTCGCTGGCAATCTTTCCGGCGGTGAGCAGCAAATGTTGGCAATTGGGCGGGCGCTGATGGCCAAACCACGCGTTCTGCTGCTGGATGAACCGTCGATGGGACTGGCGCCACTGATGGTGCAGGAAATTTTTCGGATCATCAAAGAGATCAGCGGCACGGGTCTGACCATTCTGCTGGTCGAGCAAAATGTACGGCAGGCACTGCGGATCGCTCAGCGCGGCTACGTGCTGGAAACCGGCAAGATCGTACTGACCGGCACCGGCGCCGCCCTGCTGGACGACCCGAGAGTGGTTCAGGCCTATCTGGGCGGATAAGCGAAGCGTTAGCCACCGGGCACCGCGCGCACTACGCCTCCACGTTCGATTGTCGCGCGCCGTGCCTTGCTGTCGGATCGCCTCGAGCCTTTACCTTGGCAAGAATTCTGGATATCCCGCACGACCGGATACCCATGCAAGCCTGACTGTCAGACGACATTGCCCGCCCCCTTAGCGGCTTGAACCTGCCCCAGCATTTCCATACCAAGTATTGCGTTGGACCGGATTCGGCGCTTTGTGCAAAATGCTGCACAAGGACGCGACAGGGATTCGCTGGTCGCCGATGAAAACTAACTGCCTGCGATCGTCATGCTTTCAATTAAAATTGATCCGGTTTGTTTGCTGCCGCGCGTTAGCGTATCCGATCCTACCGCCACAATTTGCTGAAACATTTCCTTCATGTTTCCGGCGATAGTGATTTCTTCGACAGGGTAGGCAATCAGCCCACCCTCGACCCAGTAGCCCGATGCACCCCGCGAGTAATCGCCGGTGACGTAGTTGGTGCCCTGCCCCATCAGTTCAGTCACCAGAAGCCCGGTTCCGAGCTTCTTCAGCATGACTTTGAAGCTGTCGGTCGTCACCGTGTTCGAAGAGGTCAATGACAGATTGTGCGATCCACCGGCGTTACCGGTACTCGGCATGCCGAGCTTGCGCGCCGAATAGGTCGACAAAAAATAGCCCTGCACTACGCCGTCGCGCACTACTTCGCGATGAAACGTACGGCAGCCTTCTTCATCGAACGGTGCCGATCCGACTGCACCGAAAACATGCGGATCTTCGACAATCTGGATATGGTCAGGGAACACCCGCTGCCCAAGCGAATCGAGCAAAAATGTCGATTTGCGATACAGCGCGCCGCCAGACACTGCCTGCACGAACGCGCCGAGCAATCCGGCAGCCAGCGGCGCATCGAACAGGACTGCGCATTTCCGTGTATCGAGTTTACGGGCATTTAAGCGCGCCAGCGCACGGTTGGCGGCGTAACGGCCTACCGCTTCGGGCTTAGAGAGTTTTTTGGGATCACGTGCCGACGAATACCAGTCGTCACGCTGCATGTGCGCACCGCGCCCGGCGATCGGCGACACCGAAATCGTATGGCGTGAAAATGGATAACCGCCGACAAATCCACGCGAGTTGGCTGCAACAAATTGCGACTGCTGCGCATACACGCTGGCGCCTTCGCTATTGGTAATACGCGGGTCAACATCGAAGGCGGCGGCTTCGCATTGCTGCGCCAACGTGACTGCCTGCTCAGTACTGATGTGCCAGGGGAAATGCAATTTCAGGTCGCGCGGATTTTTTTCGAACAGGTCTGGGTCGGGTAAGCCGGCGCAATCGTCCTCGGAGGTAAATCGCGCGATATTCCAGGCGGCTTCGACCGTGTCCTTCAAGGCCTTTTGCGAAAAGTCCGAGGTGTCGGCATTGCCTCGTCGCGTATGGCGCTCCGCGCCCAGATAGATCGTGACGCCGATGCCTTTGTCCTTGTTCTGTTCAATGGTTTCGATCTTGCCCTTTCGCACTGTGACGGCAAGTCCCTGACCTTCGTTGATTTCGACTGTGGCGTCGGACGCACCGCGCTCGCGCGCATAGCGCAAAACGTCTTGCGCGAGCTGTTTCATCTGCTCCTGGCTATAGCTGAATACGGTATCGCTCATGTGCTGTTTTCTTCGTCGGTGCGTTAAAACAGTTATGATAGCAGTCGTTTACAGAATGGCTTCACGCCTTGATACTTCATCATGCCCAATCCCAACCGCGGCTCCTGCGGCTTCCAGTCGACCGAATTTGAACAGGAATACGAGCGGCCTTCAAAGTCGCAGTTAAAGCGCGACATGACCGCGCTACAAAAGCTCGGTGCTGAACTGGTTGCAGAAGCGCGTGACCGCGTCAAACGGGTGCCGATGCCCGAGGACGTGCGCGAGGCGATTCTCGAATGTCAACTGATCAAGGACCATGAAGGGCGCCGACGCCAGTTGCAATACGTCGGCAAAAAAATGCGCACGCTGAACGATGATGAGCTGGCGGCGATTCAGCGCACACTCGACAGCTGGCGTGGCCTGTCTAAAGCCGACACCAACGCAATGCACGCGCTGGAGCGCAAGCGCGACAAGTTGCTGACCGATGAAAAGGTACTCACCGAACTGCTGGCTGCCAATCCTGAACTCGATGCTCAGCAACTGCGCGCACTGATCCGCAATGCGCGCAAGGAGCAGGCAGAAAGCAAACCGCCCAAAGCCTATCGCGAACTGTTTCAGATTTTGAAGCAGGTAGCTGCAAAAACACGTACGGACCAGGCTGAATACGCCCAGTATCCAAGTGAAAATGACGCCGCCGATGCCGACTGATTCAGATTCGTTACGCATCGGCTTGGTTTCGATATCCGATCGGGCTTCGGCGGGGGTGTATCAGGATCAGGGTGTCCCTGCATTGCACGGGTGGCTCGCCAGCGCAATCATCAGCCCGTGGGTCGCCACTACCCGCCTGATTGCCGATGATCGCGCGACGATCGAAGCCGCGCTGATCGAACTGGTCGACACCGAACGTTGCGATCTGGTGCTGACCACCGGCGGGACAGGCCCCGCCCGTCGCGATGTGACGCCGGAAGCGACGCTTGCGGTGGCAACCAAGCCAATGCCGGGCTTCGGTGAACAAATGCGCCAGATCAGCCTGCACTTTGTGCCGACTGCGATTTTGTCGCGGCAAGTTGCCGTTATCCGCGAGTCGGGGGACCATGCGGCGCTGATCATGAATCTGCCCGGCCAGCCGAAGTCGATTTGCGAAACTCTCGAAGGCTTGAAAGATGCTGCTGGCAAGCAGACGGTTGCCGGGATTTTTGCCGCCGTGCCGTATTGCATTGATTTGATTGGTGGGCCCTACATCGAAACCAACGACGCGGTTTGCAAAGCATTCCGCCCAAAGTCTGCGGTGAGGCCTGCACCGGTCTGACTGCCCTACCCGTTTTTTCACGCTGCATTTTGCCGACCCTGACATGACCACTTCACTGCTCGAAACAATCCAGATCGAGACCGCACCGGCGCCGAAATTCTCCGTCATCTGGCTGCACGGATTAGGCGCCGACGCCAACGACTTCGTGCCGATTGTGCGTGAACTCGATCTGTCGGGTTGTCCGCCCATCCGCTTTGTCTTTCCGCACGCACCAAGAATGCCAGTGACGATCAACAATGGGCAAGTGATGCGCGCCTGGTATGACATTCTGGGCGCCGATCTGGTCAAGCGCGAGGACGAGGCAGGTCTACGCGCGTCACAGCGTGCCATTGAAGCGCTGATCTCCCAGCAAAAGGCGCTCGGGATTCCTGCGGCGCGAATCGTGCTGGCGGGATTTTCGCAGGGCTGTGCGATGGCGCTGCAGACCGGTTTAAGGCATCCGGAGAAGCTTGCCGGATTGCTGTGTCTGTCCGGCTATCTGCCTCTGCATGCAATGCTGCAGACAGAACACCATCCGGCAAACCTGACGACGCCGATTTACATGGCGCATGGGAGCAGTGATCCGGTAATTCCGCTGGTGCGCGCCGAACAATCGCGCGACGCGTTACGGGCTGCAGGATATGCAGTCGCGTGGCACTGCTATCCGATGCCGCACTCCGTGTGCGCCGAAGAAGTCGACGATATCGGGTTTTGGTTACGCCATCTGTTGACCTGACCAGGCCTTTGGCATCAGGCAGGACCGCTTACTGCGCCGGTCGATTGCCGCAAGCCGCCAACGAATGAACTTTGAAAGCCGTGTTCTATCCAGCATCGACGGCGACAGTCGAGACGTTTCATGGGAGAATCACCCCGCGCAGGATCACTGCCGTCATGGTAAGTCGACAATTTTGAGGTGATTATTAATAATCTCGAACAACTCGCGTTACTGATTATTCAGCAACGCGACACACTGCTGTCACGCTGGCGCTTTCAGCTCCAGCAAATGGATTCTGCCAAAAAACTTGATCCGCCCGCGCTGAATGATCACATTCCGGATTTGCTGCAGGAACTGGCGATTGCGTTTCGACTGCGCGCTGGCGAGCACATTGCCGACGCTCATATCGGCACACCACCCGAGCACGGCAGACAACGGCTCAAAGATGGGTTTGAGATTGAGGAAGTGGTCGGCGAATACAATATTTTGCGCGGCTGTATCCACGATCTGGCGGTAGAAAACCAGCTAGTCTTGCAAGGAAGGCCGTTCCATATTTTGAACCGTGTACTTGACGACGCGATCGGTGCTGCCGTTCGCACTTATGCGGCCCAGCGCGCGCTCGATGTGCAGCAGCGCCGCGAAGAATATCTGGCGTTTGTCGCGCATGACCTGCGGACACCGCTCAACGCGATATCGCTGGCAACGCGCGTATTGGAATTAACCGTCAGCGATCAGAGCAAGGCTGCGCAGACTAATCAGATGCTTAAAACCTTGCACCGCAACGTCCAGCACCTGGCTGGTCTGGTTAGCAAAGTGCTGGATGAAAACACCAATTTACAGAGCGAAGCCGGCATTTCGCTGGAGCGCCGCGAACTTGATCTGTGGCCACTGGTCGAGGCCCTGATCCATGATTTACGGCCGGTCGCCGGTACCGACAGTACCCGCCTGATCAATCAGGTACCGGAGGATCTGACGGTATACGCGGACGCTAGCTTGTTGCGACGGGTATTTCAAAATCTGATTGCGAACGCGATTCTGTACACACCGCAAGGCGAAGTCTCAATCGGCGCCCGCCTGGTAACCGAGCATCAGTGCGTCGAATGCCGGGTGAGTGACAGCGGTGCGGGTATCCCTTCCGACAAGATCGACAAAGTCTTCGACAAGTACGAAGGTGACGATAAAAATTCGGCCGGCATGGGACTTGGGCTGGCAATTTTCAAAACATTTATCGAAGCGCATGGCGGCAGCGTGTCGGTCGACAGCGTGTTCGGCAAAGGATCAACCTTCCGCTTTACACTGCCGTTGCGCCAGCCAGCCTGAATTGCGCACGAACCGAATTGATCGCCAGGCGGTTATGCTCGTTCAGGTGATGCCGGTTAGTGATTTTGGAAATAGCGCAACGAAAAGGGCCGCTGCAATGCAATATCGCGCCAATGGAAAGCGACATTCAAGGTAGCAAAATCGCGCCCAATCGAGTGGCAAGGCGGGGAGCAGGCTGCCGAAGACACGGCATGAGCTAGCGTGGCGGCAACTGCGCGCCTATTTGCACCAACCCTCGCAAAACGGTCAACGCAGATAGATACCTCGAAGTGCCTGCGAAAGCACGTCGGTACCGTGCCAGCATTGTGTACCGTAGCGAATGAGATGCAGCATCGGTGGTACAGCTATTCCATACGGACCCACGGATCATCCGGCGGCTACCGAAATACCACTGTTTTAGAGCCATTGAGCAAGATACGATGCTCGACAAACCACTTTACCGCGCGCGCCAGCACAACGCATTCGACATCCCGACCGATCGCGGTCAAGGCATCGACATCCATCGCATGGTCGACCCGTTCGACGTCTTGCTCGATGATCGGACCCTCGTCGAGCTCGCCGGTGACAAAATGCGCCGTCGCACCGATCAACTTGACGCCACGCTCATGCGCCTGCCCGTATGGCTTGGCACCTTTGAAGCTGGGCAGAAATGAATGATGGATATTGATGGCCCGACCGTGCAACACCTTGCACAGTTCAGGTGACAGGATTTGCATGTACCGCGCCAAAACCACCAGATCAACCTGCGTCGCATTGATCAACTCGAGCACTTTTTGCTCCTGCCTGTGCTTTTCCACTGCGCTTGCACCCGGCGCCAACGGCACGTGGTGGAACGGAATGTTGTAACTGGCTGCAAGTTGATAAAACTCCGTATGGTTCGAGACAATTGCCGGAATTTCGACAGGCAGCAAACCGCTACGATAGCGAAAGAGCAAATCGTTCAGGCAGTGTCCGATTTTCGACACCATCAGCAACATCTTTGGCTTTTGCCGCGCGTCGTTCAGTGTTGCAGTCATCTGCATCGTCGCCGCCAACGCGCTGAAGTTCTCGCGCAAATGCTTATCGCTGATTGATCCATCTTCCGCAGAGAAATGTACTCGCATGAAAAACAGTCGGGACAGCGCGTCGCCGAATTGTGCCGAGTCGATAATGTTGCAACCGTGGTCGACCAAAAAACCGGACACACGATGTACGATACCGCGCTGATCAAGGCAGGAAAGCGTGAGAATGTATTCAGGGTGCATCATGATTAGTGCGGGCGCCGGACAAAAAACAGCCGTCATTGTCGCATGGTGCGACGATGGCGGCGGATGGTGAGACCATCATGCAAATGTTCACGGCGAACTACGCGACAGGCATGTCGCGCTTCGCTCAGTGCATTCTTAATCGACTTACCCACCAGGGCGCCATACCGTACGGAATACCTGCATACTGCGCCGCGTGTGGAGCCGCCTTCAATTCGATTAATGCAATCAAACGCCGGATGTCGCTACCGATAAACCGCGTGGAGCTCCGGCAGCACCGACCTGCACATCACCGGATAACTGTCCACCTTCTTCGATCACCAACTTACCGTAGCGGATTTTTCCGGAGACTTTACCAGTCGCATAGATCACCAGTTTCTGGCGCACGGTCAGTTCGCCGTCGAATTCGCCACGAATCTCTGCAATATCAATTTCCGCGGAGCCCTTGAACGCGCCACTTTCGGCGATTTGAATCACCCGTGAATCCATGGTTGCCTCAACGCGGCCTTCGACCACTAGCGTATCGCAATCGGTGATTTCAACACCTTTGAGCTTTATATTCGGACCTACAATTAGTTTGCTGCCGACTTCGTTGGTGCTGGAATTACTGTTGGGCGTCGGGGTTGCCGCTGACGCCGCAGCCGATACGGGCTGCGACGCAGGCGTGGCGACGGTACTGGACGGCGCAGTAGTTTTGGTAATGCCGGCAGCGCCGACGCCCGACGTACCACTGCCGGTGCTGCCACTGAAGGGTGAAGTATTAGGGGAATTGGTGTCACGTTTGCCAAAAAGCGTTTCGGAACGAAGCATGGTATCTCCTGATGGTGCGTAAGAAAAATTGCGGCGGGTAGGACGGGTAAGACCAAGCAACTCCTCGGAAGCGCCATGCATAGCGTCACAAACGTCCCAAAGTGTTACTTCGAAGTGATCTGACAGGTTGAAAAATGCTTTCTGGGTCGACGAAATGGTAGAGCGTAAAGAACTGAATCTGAGAATAATAGCGCTGGCGCAACACGGGATGAAGAATGAAAACCCATTAGCGTAGTGCAAGCACCGTCAACGAGGCGTCCGACAAACCCGGTCTTGCTGTTTTGGCTTGTGTTGGATCAAAAAGTTCCAGAATTGTTACACTTGAGAATAAAAGCACGGTCGTTCCAAAATAAGATATAGTCCTTTACCTTTTTACACCATGGAGCCTCCGATGACTACCCTCACCAATCAGCAATACCGTCTGGCAGCCCGGCCGGTCGGGCTGCCCAAGCCCAGCGATTGGCATTTCACGACCGAACCCGTGCGTGACATCATCGACGGCGAAATCCTGGTGGCTTCCGTGTACCTGTCGCTTGATCCCGCCATGCGCGGCTGGATGAATGATGCGAAGTCGTATATTCGCCCCGTCGGGATCGATGAAGTGATGCGCGCTGGCGGTATTGGCAAGGTGCTTGAATCGCGATCGCCGCGCTTTACGGTAGGGGACTTTGTCTCCGGGGGTCTTGGCGTGCAACGCTACTGGGTCGGTGCGGCGGATGACAAAATCGCAGGGTTCATCAAGGTTGATCAAGGCGTCGCGCCGCTACCAAAGTTTTTAAATGCGCTCGGCATGCCCGGTATGACAGCTTATTTTGGTTTGCTTGAAGTCGGGCTACCGAAAGCCGGTGAAACCGTTGTCGTCTCCGGTGCAGCCGGCGCCGTCGGTCAGACCGTCGGCCAAGTCGCCCGACAAATGGGATGCCGCGTGGTAGGCATTGCCGGTGGCCCGGAAAAATGCGAGTTCGTTGTCAAGGAACTCGGTTTCGATGCCTGTATCGACTACAAGAACACATCGGTCAGGGATGGTTTGAAAGAGCATTGCCCGAACGGCGTCGATGTCTATTTCGATAACGTCGGTGGCGAAATTCTAGACACGGTGCTCACCCGAATCAACATGAAAGCACGTATTGTGATTTGTGGCGCGATTTCGCAATACAACAACACCACACCTGTAAAAGGTCCGGCCAACTACCTGTCGTTACTGGTGAACCGGGCACGGATGGAAGGAATCGTCGTCTTCGATTACGCTGACCGCTATCCCAAGGGCGTCGCAGCGATGGCCAAGTGGATGCACGAAGGCTCGTTCCACAGCCGCGAAGATATCGTCGTCGGCCTGGAAAAATTCCCTGAAACGTTGTTGATGTTGTTCGCAGGCGGCAATTTCGGTAAGTTGATCTTGCAGGTTGCCGAGCCGACCTGACAACGCTGTGGCGATTGAACAAGCGATTCTGGCCACAGGGCGACTTTGGGGCTACGAACGCTGATAGTTGATTGACTTCCCTGAAGGGTTGCGGCATGTTGCTGCTCTGGTACAAAAATAAAACTTCAGGGGAAAATTTTGACATCTACACCGGATTTCGGCAGCAGTCTGCCGTCTGCTGCAACCGATGCCGCGGGGCCGATCATTGTGCCGCAGCCTACAAGCCCGTTGTCACATAACGAGCGACTGGTTTTCACCGGCTCCGGTACCGAATATTTCGGGATCTGGATTGTTAATCTGCTGCTGTCGATCGTCACGTTGGGTATTTACTCAGCGTGGGCCAAGGTCCGCAAAGCCAAATACATGTATGGCGCGACCTCGGTCGCCGGTACGTCGTTTGAATATCATGGCAATCCGGTCGCGATATTGAAAGGCCGTGCAATCGCGCTGTTGCTGTTGGTCGGCTATCAGGGAGCATTGGTTGTTTCCAAGCCAGTCGGGTTGCTGGTTTTTTTCTGCTTCTTGCTGGTGATGCCGTGGCTGGTCTGGAAAAGCCTGCAGTACAAGCTCCACAATTCCAGTTTTCGCGGTATTCGCTTTAGTTTTCGCGGTCGGCTTGGCGACGCCTATGTCACCTATCTCGCATGGCCGTTACTAAATCCGTTCACGCTGCTGCTGCTGTCGCCCTTCGTGCATCAGCGGATTAAACAGTATCAGCATGGCGAAAGTTATTTTGGTCAGACCCGTTTTGGCTTCAACGCCACCGCAGGAGGGTTCTATCGGCGTTATGCACTAGCCGTGCTGATCGTTGCCGTTGGAGCCGCCGTGATCATTGCAGCGGTCGTGCTAGGACCACTGAATCTTAGTGCATTCGCGGGTGCGAACGGCGTGCAGCTCAAACTCATGTTCGGTTTCATCGGTGTGTACGTCTGGCTTCTTACGCTGTTTCCACTGTTTTTTACCCTGATTCAAAATTTGATCTGGTCGAACACCACGCTGGGCGCATCGCGCTTCGACAGCCAGATGAAATGGGGGCGGTTGACATTCATCGCTGCAACCAACTTGGTGGGGATAATCGTCACATTGGGCCTGTTCACACCGTTCGCTCAGGTGCGTGCGCTGCGCTACCGAATCGAGTCGCTCAGCATCGACATGGCCGATAACCTCGACCGCTTCATGGCGGCTCCGTCGTCCGAATTAGCTGCGACCGGCGAAGGCGTCAGCGACCTGCTGGGTTTCGATATTTCGCTGTAGGACGATGACGCTCGCCGCTGATTATTTCGACGGTCGCAGTTCACGCCGGTTTGACGTCGTGCTGAAAATCGACGACGGTGTCGCTATACTGAGTGGAGAAATCGAGCGGCGCTGTTCGCTAGATCAACTGCATGTCTCCGAACGGCTGGGGCGCCAGTTGCGCAAAGTCACTTTTCCGGACGGTGCTTTTTTGGTGCCGCACGACGCCGTGATTTTTGCGGCCCTGCTAGCGTCCACTGGCCACCGCGATTCGCTTGTAGTAAGGGCACAGCGCAGTTGGCGAGGCGTTCTGGCGGCAGTCGTGCTGTGTATCGGCGCGTTGGCAGGTGGCTACGTGTATGGACTGCCTGCCGCGGCCAATATTGTCGCGCGCCTGATGCCCGAATCCGCCAATTTGCTGATCGGACGCGAGGCACTGGCATTCATCGACCAGCATCTGATGCAACCCAGTGCGCTGACCGCCATAGAGAAGAGCCGGCTGACGGCGCGATTCAAAGCGCTCGTGCCGCCGATGGCAGGCGCGCCGCCGTATACGATTGTTTTTCGCAGCAGCAAAATCGGCCCGAATGCGTTCGCGTTACCAGCTGGCGAAATTATTTTAACTGATCAACTGGTGAAATTGATGGACGACCCCGATGCCGTCATGGCAGTCCTGAGCCATGAGCTCGGTCACCTGCACCAGCGACACATGATGCGACGGATGATCCAGAGTGCCGCTGTGGGCGGCCTCGCTGCGACGCTGTTCGGCGATGTCTCGTCGCTGCTGGTAACGATGCCGACGGTGCTGCTCGACATGCGCTATTCACGCGACGCAGAAACGGAAGCGGACGACTATGCCATCTCGATGATGCAGGCCAACGGCATCGGCCTCTCGCACATGATTGATGGCTTCGAAAAAATCGGCAAACTGCATCCGGGTACTGCTGGCTATCTGTCGAGTCACCCACTGACCGCGACTCGCATTTCGCGCATTCGTGCAGCGCAAACGGCCCGTTAAAAGGCGTCTGATCTATCTGCCACGTGCCGGAATTTCGAACATCAGGCTGCCCCAGTAACTATCCCAGTCGGCCTCCGCGGTATCAGGCGCCGGTGTCATGTAGACCGTACTGATCATCCAGCTGCCGGCGAACGGCAACACGTAACTGACGTCGCCATTGTCGTCGGTGGTGGCGCGGATCGAGACGGTTTCGGTACCCTCATGGTGCCAGGCCCGCAACAAAGCCTTTGGCACTGGCTTGTCGTCGAAGTACAACCGAAAACGCAGCTGCGCACCAGGCGACGTCGATAGCGGATCGTTCAGCGGTACAAGTTCGAGACGCTGGTGCGTTCTGATAGCGTACGTAGCGTCCGATCTGCGTCCGGCGCGCAGCAAAGTTTTAGTATTGCGGCGAAACCGCTCGCGCCCGGGCGCTGCCGAGGCGCCGTCCTGCTCACGTTGGCGAATGATGTGGTCCAGGCCTTCGTCGTGCAGGTAGGCTTCAAATTTATCGGCAGACAAGGTGATCGGATTCGGCAGACTGTCGAATGCGATTAGATGTGTTCCTGCGTGTGCAATCTGTACCGGAATCTCGCCGACGGCTTCGCGCGCCGGTACTTGTGTGATCAGGTCTTCCAGTGCGTCGACTGAATAATGTTTCAGCATTAGTGTATGCGTGGTGATGTAGCCAACCTGCACACCCTCGAAGTACTGCCCAACATACATGAACAGATGCGTCTGCGTGCCGGGCTTCGGCGAAAACGGACGGGCTTCGGTCCAGAACTCATGCGCGCTTGCGGTCCCGGTGCATGTCATCAATGCAAGCGAAAAAAACGGTATCAGCCAGGAACGCATGTGTAACCTCGTTTTCAATATGGGAGCAAATTCCACAGCGCGCGCAGCCGTGTCTTTACACCAAATGATATACGCAGCCCGACAACAGTTGGACGCAGCCCCGTGCGCCGCATTGCCTACTTGGGCATAAAAAAACGCCACAGTGTTTGTCTGTGGCGCTATTGCCTTGCGCGGTCGGTTACGCGGGGGGTGCGGATGTGCGCAAACGCAGCTTTACGGACCGGCTATTTAGTTGCGGACGATCTTTTTGTATTCGTTGGTGCGCGTGTCGAGTTCGATTACATCGTCCTGGCTGACGAACAACGGTACCTGAATCGTGTGCCGATTGGCTTCGATGACGTTTTCGAGGCGCGCTTCTTTCAATACGTTACCGGATGTGTTCCCTTTGACAGCCGGCTCCGCATAGACGATCTGACGCGCGATAGTGATTGGCAGTTCGACCGAGATTGCCTTGCCATCATAGAACACCGCTTCGCACTCCATACCGTCCTTCAGGTAATGCAGGGCATCTCCGAGGTTTTCCTCTTCGATTTCATACTGGTTGTAGTCGGAGTCCATGAAGACGAACAGCGGATCGGCAAAATAGGAAAACGTTACCGGTTTTTTATCGAGTACTACGACCTCAAACTTATCATCACCACGAAATACATTTTCCATGGGTGCGTTGGTCAGAAGATTTTTAGTCTTCCACTTGTAGGTAAAACCGGTGCGGCTGGAGCCGTTCACGTCGGAACGCAGCACAATAAACGGCTTGCCATCGACCATGATGATATTGCCAACGCGGATTTCTTTTGCAGGTTTCATAGAAATATTCGTAAAAAATTAAGTTGTAGTGAAAATCATCCGTCGTCAGGTCGCAAACGGCACCGCCTGTTCAAGCTTTTAGTCTTTTGGCTGAGCGTGCGATTGCGGCAGCCAGTAACGGCGCATCCGGCAATCGCAGGCGGCCGTTACGGAGCGCGCGCTTTAGTCAGGCGTTCCCGACAAAAAAACAGGTTAAAACAGTCGGGCATCATACCTTGTTTTGCAAATCATCTGTCACAAGCGAGCTTGCGAAGCGCAGTAGATTTGATGCAAGATCGCCGACTCGCCCCACTTGCCGCTGCCAGTCGACGGCCCATTCAGCATGGGCCGGCGCATCGCGCTGGAAATCCTGCCAGCTCGCCTGCCAGTAAGGCGCCGCGCTCGGCTCAGTCACGTCTGCTGCATTCCAGTGCAGCCACAGTGCACGCAGGCTAGGAGCATGCTGCGCGTATCGATCCAGAAAAGCGCGCAGCTTGACGAGGTGCAGGTTTTTATCTTGTGGATAAATGTGCCAGACGAACGGCTTACCTGCCCACTGCGCGCGCACGAAGGAGTCTTCGCCGCGCACGAAATTGGTGTCACAGGACCAGAGTAGCCGGTCGTACTCAGGCTGCGCCAGAAATGGCAAAACCCGAACAGTCAGTGCGCCACGAGTACGTGCTGCGCCGACGACAGGCGGCGCAGCAAGAAATTCCTGCACGGTCTTCGCAGCAACGCCATCGGGCACCAGGCACGTCACTGCCGTCGCCGCGTTTGTCCACACTGCGAACAATCGGTCCAGTGGCGCCTGCGGATAGCAGAACATCGACACTTTGTGCGTGCGCATCTCCGCTGGCGTTACACCGCAACGCCGCAGGAGATCAGCCGGCGCTGCCGGGTCAGACTGAAATTGCTGGCACTGAGCGAGCAGCGTTGCTTCTTGCAGCAAGCCACCAGTACTGGCCGTAAATCCGGGAAAGAAAAAGTATTTGGTCAGCGGCAATTGTGGGTGCGGTGACGGCAACCTATGACAGCCTTCGACCCACGCTTCGGCGCTGAGTCCTTCCAGATTCAGCCACACCGGCGCCGACCTGCAACTGGCCATGGCTGCGATGTAATTTGGTGGAATATCACAGCCGAAAAATTCGATGACAATGTCGGCAACGTCGGCAGACGAAAATTTTGTTTCCTGATTCTCCCATCGACGCACCGCCACATCTGCAATCTGCTGAACGCTTGCTGTCAGATCGACCTGCGGACAGATCCTCTGAAAACTGCATAGGTCGTCCACCCATAAAGTCACTGCCAACCCGTGCTCTCGCTGCAGTTGGCGGGCCAGTCGCCAACAAATTCCGATATCACCGAAATTATCCACAACCTTGCAGAATAGTGCCAGCGAGCGAAACTTCGGAAGGTGGTCAGGCATGGTGAGTTCAACGGCTGGGTGTCAAAGAAAATCGTCATCGATCAGTGGCCGTATTATGCCCAACTCCGGCACGCTGCAAGCCAGGCGAGGCAGCACAACGCATATACTCGCAGCTTTAGTCGAAATCTGCGTACCCCATGCAAGACATCCCCGAAATCCGTCCTGACCAGTCGATCGAACTCCTCAAAGAGCTGCATATCCTCACGCGCGACGGCAAGCTGAATCAAGACAGCCGCCGAAAGCTCAAGCAGGTGAATCATCTGGTGCAGTTCATTGAACCATTATTGACCGCGGTCCGGGCAACGCGCCCTGATGGCCATGGCGTGCGGCTAGTGGATCACGGCGCTGGCAAGTCGTACCTCGGTTTCATTTTATACGACCGGTTTTTTAAAGCGGCGGGCGACCAAGCGCATATTTACGGGATTGAAACCCGTGACGACCTGGTCACCAAAGCCATCGCTCTGGCGGCACGTCTGCAATTTCGCGGCATGTCGTTTTTGAATCTGTCGGTAGCCGATTCGATTGGATCGAGGTTGTTGCCGGCGCAAATCGACATTGTCACTGCCCTGCACGCGTGCAATACAGCGACCGATGATGCAATCGAATTTGCACTGAAAAAACGTGCGGGTCATATTGTTCTGGTGCCCTGCTGCCAAGCGGAAGTCGCTACCGTTCTAACGCAACTGAAAGGTCGCTCGCTGGCCCGCAATGCACTGACCGAGCTATGGCGTCACCCGCTGCATACGCGTGAATTTGGCAGCCAGCTGACCAACGTGCTGCGCTGCCTGCAACTGGAAGCGCACGGCTATCAGGTCAGCGTCACAGAACTGGTAGGTTGGGAGCATTCCATGAAAAACGAACTGATCATCGCGACTTACAAAAATCTGCCACGTCGCCGCGCCGCCGAGCGCCTGCAAGAAGTGTTGGCGTCGGTGGGACTGGAGCAAATGCAGAGGCGCTTTTTTGTGGGTGAAACCGACGCCGTGGTGGGTTCGGATAGGTAGTTCGGAAAGCGTCATCCGTTTGCCCGAGCTGGTCAAACGGAAAACTGTTACTGCCGGGTAATCATCCTACGGTACCTATCGCTGCCATGGCAGTGTCTTCGGATGGTACAGAAAATCGTTGCTGACGAAGACGCGACCTGCACATATTGGCACCCTAGTGGCCCGCATTGCGCGGCTTGATTCCGATGCAGACCGAAGCTATCCCTCTTCAGATAGCCGGCAAGATTAGCATTGGTACAAAGTGCCGCCAGCTACACAAAGTTCTGCATTGCGCGCGCGCGATCGATGTCGGCCCGAACTCGTTTGATTCGACAATGATGCGGCAGGCCGCGTCGAACATCTGCTGAGCAGTCTGAGATCTTCCGATGGCCTGATCGCACCGGCTAAGGTTGGCACGCAGATGACGCAGCCGCTGATCTCCGGAAAAACGCCGAAAAAATAAAGCGTCAGGTCGTCCCGCAGAGATTTTTTAAAATCGATTGCGCCAACCCCGCATCGATCAAGCAATGGCAACTACTTACGAACCAGTGGCCCACCCAGCGCAAACACCACGTCATCCAGCATTTTTGCCAGCTCGCCAGTCATCAGTACCAGGTCCGAATCAAATCGTTCGGCCTCATCGCGCGAGGATGTGTCGGATTTCTCATTCAGAATATCGAGCGGGGCAATACGCTTGATCGTCAGCGATTCGGTCAACACGAAGGAAATCCGGTCGGCCCACGTCATTGCCAGACGCGTGCATTGCTTACCGCTGGCAATGTGACGCTGGACATCGTCGGGCTCCATGGTGTGGCGCACGTATCGAACCGTGGCGCGGTTTTCGCCAGTGGCGCGCAGTTCGGTGTCCTGGTCGACCGTAAATCCGCTGGGCGCGGTATCCCCAGCCAGCCACTGCGTCATCGCCGCTACTGGCGATTGGGTGACGTGCAGCGCTTCTAGCGGCAGCTTGTCGATGCTTTTGACCAGCAGCTTCAGTATTTCGTCGGCCTTCGATGCCGAGGCGGCATCGACCACCAACCAGCCATTGCCAGGATCGATCCAGACCCGCGTGGTGCGACTGATGCTGAAGGCGCGCGGCAGCAGCTCATCGGTAATCTGCTCCTTCAATTCCTTGGTTTGTTTGCGACCTGGTTTGAAACCCTGCTGCTCTTCCAGTTCAGCAGCTCTTGCTTTGGCGACCTGATTGACCACACTGGCCGGCAACAACTTTTTTTCGGTCCCAAGTGCCAGTAGAAACTGCTGATTGACGGCGTGCACCAGCATGCCGTTGTCGCGCGGCGAGACCCATCCCTGACTTTGCATGTCCAGACTGGTACAGGGCTGAAAAGTATGCGGTGCAAGCGCGGCTTCGAGCCGCTCGGCGGTCATATCCCACGGCTTGGGCAGACGATAAATTTGTAGATTCTTGAACCACATGGCAGCTTGACCAAAAAGGAAGCTATTCTACACGCGGCCCGCGCACCTTTTGAGCGTTATCGGCGGCGTTTTCGGAGCTTGCGTGGGTCGCTTGGTCTGCGCCGCACTGCCCCTCGACAAACGCCGCGACGATGCTGGAATCCGGGGCGCTGCAGGCGTTATAATAACGGCATTGAAATGCAAGCAACCGCGATGGCCGGCGCTGATCTGTGGTCTCTTCTACCCGGTACACTGGGACATCAAGGGTGCGTCGCCACCGCAGAAATCGTGCCCTGATCGCACTGCTGGTGTGATACCGCCAAAACGTACTTTTCGACATTAGGCCGGTCAATGGTTTTCTTGTCGCAACCGCCTTACCCAAAATCTTCATGCAAAAAAAATCCACCAGTACCGCCGTTGAAATCAAGATTTCTACCGTCGTCGCTATTTCCGCTATTCTGCACCAAACCGATCCGGCCGGAATCGATGCCGCGATGCGCGCCATGACCGGTGGCGAAGACGATTTTTTCGAAGAAGAACTCGCCGTGATCGACGTCGCAGCAATCGATCCGGCCGGTCCATCGATCGACTGGCAGGCTCTGATAGCCACGCTGCGCGCTTATCGTCTGCACGCAGTTGCCGTGCGCAACGCGCCCGCCGGACTCGAAGCCGAAATTCTGGCACAGGGGCTGACGTTGGACCGCAGTGTGAAGCCACGGCCGGGCAGCACCGTCGCACCGGTTGCTGCTGCAACTGCAACCGTACCATCGTCAGCGTCCTCGATTGCCCCCTCACGCGCAGCAATGATCATCGACACCCCGGTGCGTGCCGGTCAGCGCGTGTATGCGCGCGGGTGCGACCTGATCATTACCGCCGCGGTCAACAATGGCGCTGAAGTAATCGCCGATGGCAGCATTCATATTTATGCGCCGTTGCGTGGTCGTGCCCTGGCTGGCGCCAGCGGCAATGCAGATGCGCGCATTTTTGCATCGTTGATGGAAGCCGAACTGGTCTCGATTGCCGGTATTTATCGCACCTTTGAAAATGGCTACCCGGACGGTCTGACCGGTCGCGCGGTACAAATTCGTCTGTTGGGCGACCGGCTCGACGTACACTCGGTCAATCCCTGAATGCGTCAGGCCTGCATCCGACGCATGCACCGGGCACTGCGTAAAATTCTGTTATTCCCAAAAGGAGTTTATTTGTGGCAAAAGTAATCGTTGTAACGTCCGGTAAGGGTGGCGTCGGCAAGACTACCTCCAGCGCCAGTTTTGCCTCCGGACTCGCCCTGCGCGGCCATAAAACTGCGGTCCTCGATTTCGATGTCGGCCTGCGCAATCTCGATCTGATCATGGGCTGCGAACGGCGCGTGGTGTATGACCTGATCAACGTCATCAATAAGGAAGCGACGCTGAATCAAGCGCTGATCAAAGATAAGCATTGTGACAACTTATTTGTATTGCCAGCTTCGCAGACGCGTGACAAAGATGCGTTGAGCGAAGAAGGCGTCGAGCGAGTGTTAAAAGATCTCGACGCAATGGGATTCGAATACATTATTTGCGATTCGCCCGCCGGGATCGAACGTGGCGCTGTGATGGCGTTGACGTTTGCTGACGAAGCGATCATCGTGACCAACCCGGAAGTCTCGTCCGTGCGTGACTCGGACCGAATCCTCGGAATCATCCAGGCCAAGTCGCGTCGTGCACAAAATGGTGGCGAGCCGGTCAAGGAACATCTGCTGATTACACGCTACGTGCCCAAGCGGGTTGAAGCCGGCGAGATGCTATCGTACACCGACGTCCAGGAAATTTTACGCATCCCGCTGGTCGGCATCATCCCTGAATCCGAATCGGTGCTGGCTGCATCGAACTCCGGCAATCCGGCGATCCATATTGCCGGCAGCGATGTTTCGCAAGCCTATCAGGATCTGGTTTCTCGCTTCTTGGGCGAAGA
>JAYVEF010000235.1:0-3141 GCA_043748965.1 Burkholderiales bacterium | reverse complement strand
TCGGCACCGATCCGCTCTGGGAAGCGTATCAGGCGTTCAGCCTGCCGTATGGCATGCGCGCTTGCTGGTCTACCCCCGTTACGAATGCCGCTGGCGCGGTTCTAGGCGCTTTTGGCGTCTACTACAACGAACCGCGCCTGCCCCGACCCGACGAGATCGCCTTCATCGATGACACCGTTCATCTAGTCGGTGTCGCGCTGCAAAAGGATCGGGTAGAACGCACCCTGCGCGAAAGTGAAGCGAGTCACCGGATCGTCGTCAACAGCCTGCAAGAGGGAATTCTGGTGCAGTCTCGCAGCGGCATCGTGCTGACCTGTAACCCAAGTGCCGAGAAGATATTGCGAGTGACCGAAAACAGCGCTGTCGGAATGCGCCGCGGTAGTCACTTCAAGCATATCCTGGCGGCCGATGGCAGCGAGATCGCGCACGATGACTTGCCCACCGAACAGGTGTTTCGGACCCGGCAGCCAATGCTCAATGTGGTGCTGGCGTTTGAATTGATGGATGGCGAAATCGTCTGGGTGTCCGAAAATGTGGTCCCGATGTATTCCGGTGGCGAAACCGAGCCGAGCGCCGTCCTGATCTCCTTTACCGACATCAGTGCAGTCAAGGCAGCGCAGCAGCAATTAGAGTTTCTGGCCACCCATGACGCCCTGACCGGATTGCCGAACCGGGCCCATTTCAACGAGCGGCTGACCGCTGCGATCGAGTCGGCACAGCGTCGTCAGTCGCAAGCCGCGCTGCTGTTTCTTGATCTGGACCGATTCAAGCACGTCAACGACACCAGCGGTCACGAAACCGGCGACGAACTGCTGCAGGCGGTGGCCAGACGGCTTGCGGCGTGTGCTGGTGCCGACCACTTGCTGGCCCGTCTGGGGGGCGACGAATTCGTGATTCTGGTCGAAGCCTTCGACGATGCCAGTGCCCTCAGTCGACTGGCCGAACAGATTCTCCAAGCCATGGCAGAGCCATTTAGTCTGAAAGGCTACGAATACTATCTGGGCGTTTCTGTGGGCATCAGCCTGTTTCCCGAAGATGGTCGCGACGCCGCCACGTTGCTGCGGGCGGCCGATGCCGCGATGTACCTTGCCAAGGAATCAGGGAGGCATAATGCGCAGTTTTTTACGGCATCACTGAACGAACGCATTCAGCGCCGCTACCTGCTCGAAAAAAATCTGCGACACGGTCTCGAACGCAGCCAGTTTTCGCTGCACTACCAGCCGCGTATCGATCTGCAAAGTGGGCGTATCGTCGGTGCCGAAGCGCTACTGCGTTGGGACGCCGAGAGCGTTGGCCCGGTCGGCCCGGTCGACTTTATTCCCATCGCCGAAGAGACCGGTCTGATCGTGCCGATCGGTCAGTGGGTTCTTGAACAGGCCTGCCTGCAGGCAGTGCAATGGCGTGCTAGGTTGAACCCGAATTTACAAATCGCCGTGAATCTGTCACCGCGACAGTTTCAGGACCGGCGCCTGCTGGACATGATTCGCGGTACTCTGGAACGTACCGGCTTGCCCGCCAATGCGCTGGAACTTGAAATCACCGAGAGTCTGCTGATGGTCGACAGTGAAAAATTGTTGCCGATTTTCTCCAGTTTGACCGCGCTTGGCGTACGCTTTTCTCTTGACGATTTCGGTACCGGGTATTCAGCGCTTTCGTATTTGCAGCGGTTTCCGCTGACTACACTCAAAATTGACCGTTCATTCATCAGCGGGATTCCGCACAATCGGGATTCGGTCGCGCTTACGCTGGCGATTATTGCAATGGCCCGCTCGCTGCAAATGCGCGTCACCGCCGAGGGTGTCGAGCGGCGTAGTCAGATGGATTTTTTGAAGCACGCAGGTTGTGAAGAAATGCAGGGTTACTTTTTTTCGCGGCCGCTGCCGGCAGCCGAGTTCGAGTTGCTCAAAGCGCCGTAACTTAATTCGCCGTACCGCCTCCCGGTGACCGGATCGATCGCGGCTGTCATGACGCGGTATCATCCCCTCACTGTCGTCAATGGCACCGCCAAAACACCTTTCGTGCCCACACCGCTTCGCAGTATTTCATCGTGTTCAACAAGAATCGAGCATAATCTGATAAATGATTTACATTGATTAAAACTATTACGGATACATCCGCCGCGATCGGTGTGTACATCGTCGAGAAAGAGTTGCATGTTTGCTGCAGTGGATTTGGGTTCGAACAGCTTTCGCCTGCACATTGGCCGTTATGAAGGCGGTGCGATTCGCATCGTCAAAAGTGCGCGCGAACCGATTCGTCTGGGGTCCGGTCTGGACACGCGTGGCAACCTGACCGAGGCAGCCATGCTTTCGGCGCGCGATTGTCTGCTGCGTTTCAGTGCCGTCCTGAGCGCCTATCCGCTCACAGCAGTGCGCGTGGTGGCGACCAACACGGTACGTATTGCCAACAACGCCGCCATTTTCATTTCGATCGCCGAAAAGGCGATTCGCTATCCGATCGAGATCATCTCCGGCGAAGAAGAAGGTCGCCTGATCTATCTGGGGGTAGCCAGCGCGCTGGCCAGCCTGAATGAACGGCGGCTGGTTATCGATATCGGTGGCGGATCGACTGAATTGATTCTCGGCCAGGGACATGAAATTCTCCATGTCGAATCGTTTGGGATCGGTACTGCGCGCCACACGCAGACTTTTTTTGCCGATGGCCGAATCGACGCCGCAGGCTACCAGGCGGCAATCCTGTCGGCCCGTTCGGTGTTCGAAGACGCTGCACCGCCCTACGCACCGCAGCACTGGAGTGTAGCTTATGGCTCGTCCGGAACGATTCGCGTGATTGCCGAAGTGATCGCTCGCAACAATTTAGGTGACGGCAAGCTGTCGATCGACGCACTGGACGCGCTGAAGTCGCATCTTATCCGCGCGGGGCACGTCAACCGGGTCGAACTGAGCGGGATGAAGCCTGAACGCGCAGCGGTGATGGTTGGCGGTCTGGCGATTCTGATCGGACTGATGCAGGCACTCGACCTGACGGTACTGTCCCCGATCGAGGCGGGCCTCCGCATGGGTGTTCTGTGGGATCTGCAACTACGTGCCACCAAGCGTGATCGTCGCGAGCAATCAGTGCGCGGGCTTTTGCAGCGCTTTCAGGTCGACAGTGGCCGCGCCGAACAGGTAGCCGAGTCGG
>JAYVEF010000234.1:0-26833 GCA_043748965.1 Burkholderiales bacterium | reverse complement strand
GCACTAGGCGCATTAAAGTTATTGTTCAGCTGTGGCGACGTGCCGGTGAAGTCCACGTCCGCAGATCGGCTCTTGTGATCGACGCGAATTGCGACCTTAATCAACGCGCCATTGTCGAGCCGGTATTCGTAGCTACAGTCTTTTAAAGCAGTGATGACGCGACGAACAGCCTCTTCTGCGTTATCCTGGACGTGACCCATGTAAGCCTGCACCACGCGCAGGCCGAAGTGGTCGACCATCTTCAGCAATTCGTCGACGCCTTTTTGATTGGCGGCGATCTGTGCCTGCAGGTCGGCCAGATTTTGCGGAATATTGCGCGCCGGGTATTCGCCGGACGACAGCAAGGCGATGGTTTCGCGTTCCAGAAATTCTCCGCCGCGAACCAGTTGAAAGTTATTGATCAATACACCTTCTTGTTCAACCACCGTACTGTCGGCCGGCATCGATCCTGGCGTGATACCGCCGATGTCGGCATGGTGTCCGCGTGAGCCGACATAGAACAGAATCCGTTCGCCGCCCTCATCGAAAGCCGGCGTGATTACGGTAATGTCGGGCAGGTGCGTGCCACCGTGATACGGATCGTTCAGCATGAACACGTCACCAGGACGCATTTTTCCGGCGTTTTCGTTGATGATAGTTTTGATACTGTCGCCCATCGATCCCAGATGTACCGGAATGTGCGGCGCGTTGGCGATCAGATTGCCTTCCGCGTCGAACAGCGCGCATGAGAAATCAAGTCGCTCCTTGATGTTGACGGAAAATGCCGTGTTTTGCAGGCGTAACCCCATCTGTTCGGCGATACTCATGAACAAGTTGTTGAATACTTCGAGCATGACCGGATCTGCACTGGTACCAATCGCTTTGCGCTGGCGCCGGGCTTCCACCCGGATCATCACCAGATGATTAAATTGAGTGACCTCGGCGACCCAGCCCGGCTCAACCACGTTGGTGGCATTTTTTTCGGCAATGATCGCCGGACCGCGCACAACGTCCCCGGGACGCATGTCTTCACGCAGGTATAGCGAGGTTTCATGCCAGTCGCCCCCCGAAAAAACGCGAACCAGTTCCGTAGCGCGCAGTAGGCCTTCGCGTGGCGGCAGCACTTCGATGGTTTCGGCGGCGCTTTCTGACTTGCCGATCGCCTCAACCGAAATCGCTTCGATCACCAGCAGCTTATCGCGCATCAGAAATGAATATCGTTTTTTATAAGCACTCTGGAACTGCGCCGTCATTTGCTCGATTGTGTCGTAGAAGACCACAATTACAGAATCGGTACCGTCATAGCGCAGGTGAACTCGTTCTACCACCGATATCTGTTCGGCGCGTACACCCTGTGCGTGCAAATCCTGCTGGGCGGCGCTTCCTAAAGTATCGAATTGCTGTCGTGCTACAGCGATCGCCTGGGGTGCTAAAGGTAGCTCGATCGCCTGCTCCCGCATTGCGGTTTGATCCGCCAGGCCCATTCCGTAGGCCGATAAAACACCTGCGAACGGATGTGCGAATACCCGGGTCATACCCAGTGCATCGGCGACCAGGCAGGCATGCTGACCGCCTGCGCCACCAAAGGTACTCAGGGTATATTCCGTGACGTCGTGACCCCGTTGTACGGAAATAAATTTGATTGCGTTGGCCATGTTGCCGACCGCGATATCAATAAACCCCTCTGCAACTTCCTCCGGGCTGCGGCGATTTCCGGTTGCAGTAAAAATGTCTTCCGCCATTTTTGAAAATCGCGCCACCACAACGGCGTGATCGAGACGCGCGTCGGCGCGCGGCCCGAACACGGCAGGAAAATAATTCGGCTGGATTTTACCCATCATCACGTTGCAGTCGGTAACAGCTAACGGGCCACCGCGACGGTAGCTGGCGGGTCCAGGATTGGCCCCGGCACTGTCTGGTCCGACACGGTAACGCGACCCGTCGAAATGCAATACCGAACCGCCCCCTGCCGCTACGGTGTGAATGCTCATCATCGGCGCGCGCATTCGCACGCCAGCCACTTGCGTTTCAAATTCGCGCTCGAATTCGCCGGCATAGTGCGACACATCGGTCGAGGTGCCACCCATGTCAAAACCTATGATCCGGTCGAAGCCGGCAGTTTTTGCGGTACCTGCCATGCCGACGATGCCGCCAGCCGGACCCGACAGAATCGAATCCTTACCCTGAAACCGCTGGGCGCCGGTCAGGCCCCCATTGCTTTGCATGAACAGGAGACGCACGCCGTTCATTTGCCCTGCGACCTGATCGACATAGCGTCGCAAAATTGGCGACAGATACGCATCGACGACCGTCGTGTCGCCGCGCGAGATCAGCTTCATCAATGGACTGACGCGGTGCGATACCGAAATTTGGGTAAAACCGATCTCCGCAGCGAGCGCCGCAATACGGGCTTCATGCTCGGTAAAGCGGTAGCCATGCATCAGCACGATCGCAATCGAATGCACCCCAGTTGCGTGTAATCGTTGCAGATCACGGCGCACGGTGACAGTGTCGAGCGGGACAATGACTTCACCCTGCGCGCCGATGCGCTCGTCGACTTCGATCACCGATTGATAGAGCAGTTCTGGCAGCACGATACGTCGATCAAACAGACGTGGACGATTCTGGTAGGCGATGCGCAAGGCATCACGGAAACCCCGAGTAATCAGCAACCCAGTGGGGTCGCCTTTTCGCTCAAGCAATGCGTTGGTGGCAACGGTCGTCCCCATCTTTACGGCGTCGACGAGGTGTGGCGAAATCACGTCGCCCTGCGCCAGTCCGAGCAGAAATTTTATGCCTGCAACTGCTGCGTCCGGATATTGCTCTGGGTTTTCGGAAAGCAATTTATGCGTGAGCAACTGCCCACCTGGTTTCCTTGCGACGATATCTGTGAACGTGCCGCCGCGATCAATCCAGAACTGCCATCGCTGATCTTCAGTCTGAAACGTGCTGTGGTTTTGCTGCATGGCGGAATCATCCTTCTTGGACGTGAAATGGGACAACGCAAAATTTTTTTATATTGTAGTTGTCTTACGGGAAAATAGTAATATAATTTGTCGATAATTTATCGCCAAAACAATATTTTAATAAACATCTGAAAACCAGCGGTCAAAAATTTGTATGGTCGGGACCGCAAACAAAGATACGGTAGATATCTGCAGCATGTTTTGGCACGAGTCGGTTTTCACCGAACGCGTGACTGTACGCATTCAACGCGCAGGACGTCGGTGATTTTGAGTAGCGAGTCGGACACCGCAGTGATCGCGGTGCAGGCTGGCGGCAAGTAGTCGGTAGTGCATGCAACACCGCATCGCAATGTGTACGGTAGCACTTATCACCTGTCCGGTTTCATGGCGGGATTGTTTTAGTCAGCACTAAAAAAGGAGCGTCTCACCATGGGTCTCAAAAAATTATTTGGCCATGTCGCCTTTGCAGGCGTCACGCTGGTGGCCAGTTTCTCCGCCAGCGCGCAGCAGGAAATCAAGATCGGTGTCATTTACCCGCTGACCGGTGCGGCTGCGTCATCCGGCGCCGAGATGAAAAACGCACTCGAACTCGCCGCGGATATCATCAACAACGGCGCAAAGTCGATCCCAAACTTGCCATTTTCTGCGGGTGGTGGACTGCCGAATCTGAAAGGCGCAAAAATCAAGCTGGTGTTTGCCGACCATCAGGGCAATCCGCAGGTAGGGGCGTCGGAAGCCGAGCGCCTGATCACGCAAGAGAAAGTAGTTGCGATCGTTGGTGCTTATTTCAGTAACGTCACGGCGACCGCGAGCCAGGTCGCGGAGCGCTACAAGATTCCTTTCGTGAATCCGGAGTCGTCTTCAGCGTCACTCACGCAGCGCAACTTCAAGTATTTTTTCCGCACCACCGCACATGACGATCTATTCGTACATAACTTCTTTGAATTCTTCAGCGAGCTCGAAGCCAAGAAGAGAATCAAGGTCAAGCGGTTGGCTAGTTTTAATGAAAATACACTATGGGGCAATGAAACTACCAAGCTCGAAACCCGATTAGCGCATGAGAAAGGCTTCGAGCTTACCAAAGCGATTTCTTACCCTGCCAAGAGCACGCAGTTGACTTCGGAAGTTCAATTGTTGAAGGCCGCCGACCCTCAGGTGGTGCTGCAATCGTCCTACCTCGGTGACGCTATCATGGCGATGAAGACCTACAAGGAACTGGGCTTTTCGCCGGATATGATTTTGGCAAACAATGCCGGCTTTACCGACACTGAATTCATTCGCACGCTCGGCAAAGACGCTGATTACGTAATTACGCGTGACGTCTGGTCGCTCGATCTGGCCAAGAAAAATCCACTGATCAAACAGGTCAACGACCTGTACTTCGAGCGTTACAAAACGAACTTTACCGGCAACTCATCACGCACTTTTACCGGGCTGATGACACTAGCGGACGCCATCAACCGTGCGGGGTCTAACGAGCCTGAGGCGATTCGCAAGGCACTTACCGAGACGAATATTCCCGGCAACAAACTGATCATGCCTTGGAAGGGTGTGAAGTTCGACGACAAAGGCCAAAACGTATATGGCTCGGGCATTCTGGTGCAGATCATTGATGGCAAATACCACACCATCTGGCCGTTCGATCTGGCTACGCATGAAGTAGTCTGGCCGATGCCAAAGTGGGACAAGCGCAAATAGGCACCAGTCGTTGCGATTCGGTGCTACCCGCGGGTCGCGACCGATCGTAACGACTTGGCCAACGATTTAATTTCTACACGTTGCCATGCAGCGGGTAGAAATGACTCTCCGTAGCATTGAAATTCATCCAACGGAATCATCGAAGGGAAAGATATGTCTGAAATTTTGGTCCAGACGTTAGTGTCCGGTTTGCTGATCGGCCTGATCTATGCGCTCGTGGCAATCGGCCTGACGGTGATTTTTGGTGTGATGGATATTATCAATTTTTCGCATGGCGAATTCTTGATGTTCGGCATGTACTCCAGTTTTTGGATGTACTCTTTGTTCGCATTCGATCCAATATTTACGCTTCCTCTGACCGCGCTATTTTTGTTTGCGCTTGGCGTCATTGTGTACAAATTGATTATTCACAAAATTACGAACGCACCGATGGTGTCTCAGATATTTACGACCTTCGGTCTGATGCTGCTGTTCCGCGGTATCGCGCAATTTCTCTGGAAACCGGACTTTCGCACGATCGGGCATTCCATAGTCAGCGGCAGTATTTCGATTGCCGGAATCCAGATCGGCACGCCGCAGTTAACTGCCGGCGCAGGCGCCATTTTAGTGACGTGTGGAGTGTACCTGTTTATTACCAAAACCCGACTTGGTGCTGCACTCGAAGCCACTGCTGCCGACAAAGAGGCCGCCTGTCTGATGGGCATCGATTCACAAAAGATGTTTGCGTTGGCATGGGGAATCGGCGCCGCGTGCGCCGGCGTTGCAGGCGGGCTCCTGTCGACGTTTTTCCCTATCTTTCCAGACGTTGGTGCTAACTTTATCCTGATCGCTTTTGTAGTCGTCAATCTGGGCGGATTTGGCAGCATCGTTGGCGCACTGATTGCCGGCATTCTGGTCGGCGTGATCGAAGTTGTTGGTGGCTACCTGCTAGGGCCGCAATACAAACTTGCGATCGTTCTGGTGCTATTTCTCGCTGTCCTGATGTTTCGCCCGCAGGGATTGATGGGCAGAGCCTGAGGTATCAAATTCGCGCATCCAACCATGCATCTAACCAAGCTGTCAGAGGATCTCATGAGTAACAACGCCGTCATTTCTCCGCCTGTCGAGCCGCAGCCGACATCCGCCAGATCGCGGGTCGCACCTGGCCACATGCTGCTGTTCGTGCTGCTTGCGTTGGCGATCTTTTTGCCGGCGTTGATCGACAACCCATCCTATCAAAACGTTGCAATCCTGATTTTGATGGCTGCGCAAATGGGCGTCGCATGGAACATCGTTGGCGGCTACGCCGGCCAGGTATCGCTGGGCCAAGCTGCTTTTTATGGCATCGGCGCGTATACGTCGACGCTACTTTTTTCGCAGACAGGTCTGAATCCGTGGCTGGCAATGCTAGCGGGCGGGTTGGTCGCCGCTGCGATCAGCCTCGTAATCGGATGGTCTTGCTTCAGGCTAAAGGGACATTATTTTGCGATGGCGACGATTGCCGTAGCCGAAATTATCCAGATCGTTTTTACCAACTGGGATTTCGCCGGCGGCGCAGTTGGCCTGACGATCCCGATGGATAAACAGGGCTGGGCTGTATTTGTTTTTAACTCGAAGATGCCATATTACTACATCGCACTCGGCCTGCTACTGTTGACATTGCTGGCCAATTTTTTGATTGAACGCAGCTATTTCGGCTTTTACTTTCGCGCGATCAAGGACGAGCCGGATGCCGCGCGCAGTCTCGGTGTCAACCTGCGCAAGTACAAGCTGATTGCATTCGCTGTGAGCAGCTTCTTTACGGCGCTTGGCGGTAGCTTTTATGCACAGAAAGAGCTGTACATCGATCCGGGATCAGTACTTGGTACCAGTCTCTCGATCAAGATGGCTCTGGTATCGATTCTCGGCGGTATTGGCACGCTGTTCGGGCCGGTGCTAGGTGCAGGCGTTTTGACGCTGATCGATGAAGGCACCCGCGCTTTGTTCGGCGGCACCGGCCGGGGTACCGACCTCATCATTTATGCGGCGCTGATCATTGCAGTGGCGGTGTACTACCCCAACGGCGTGATCGGCTGGTTTAAAAAACTGACCACACGACGCAAAGCACAAGCCCTGCAAACGTCCAGAGGGGAACACCAATGACACTGCTGACTGTCACCAATGTGACCAAGAAATTTGGTGGGATCACCGCCAATCAGGATGTTTCGTTTTCTCTTGATGCGGGTCAGATTGTTGGCTTGATCGGACCGAATGGTGCCGGCAAGACCACCATGTTCAATTGCATCGCAGGCTATGCGCCGCCGACCTCGGGTGATATTTTTTTGAACGACATCAAGATTTCCGGCCTGTCGCCGGAGGATTGTGCGCGGGCAGGCGTTGCCAGAACTTTTCAGGTGGCGCGCACTTTCACGAGCATGACTGCCCAGGAAAACGTTATGGTCGGCGCATTTTTGACCAGCAAAAATGTGTCGGCGGCACGCCATATCGCGACCGATCTACTGGGCTTCGTAAACCTCGGTAAATTCAAGGACAAGCCTGCCGGTAGCATGACGATCAGCGAACAGCGCAGATTGGCGGTTGCACGCGCACTGGCAGTGGATCCAAAATTGCTATTGATGGATGAAGTCATGGCAGGCTTGAATCCGACTGAAATTCGAGAGACCGTCGAGGTAGTTTTAAAGATTCGTGACCGAGGTATTTCTTGTCTCATTGTCGAGCATGTTTTGGAAGGAATCATGCCGATTGCAAACGCAATCGTGGTGCTTGATTATGGCAAAAAAATCGCGGACGGTACTCCACACGATGTCTCGAATAATCCACAAGTCATCGCCGCCTACCTCGGAGAAGAATGATGCTGCAAGTCCGAAATTTGCGGGTCAGTTACGACAAGGTGCTGGCGATTTCGAAAATGGATATCGATGTCGGCAAGGGCAAGCTGGTTGCGCTCGTCGGCGGTAACGGTAACGGCAAGTCCACCACGTTGCGCGCCATCGCAGGTCTGAACGCGACCGATGAAGGACAGATCGTATTTAACGGGGTCGAAGTCCAGAATGTGCCGGCGCATCAACGCGTACCGATGGGCCTTTCGCTGGTACCGGAAGGGCGCCGTATCTTTGGTCGCCTGACCGTCCAGCGTAACCTTGAACTAGGCGCCTATACCCGTAAGGACGCGCACGAAGTACGAGAGTCGGTCGATCACATATTCGCGCTGTTTCCAATTTTAAAAGAGCGGCGCTGGCAACAAGCGGGCACTATGAGCGGGGGCGAACAGCAGATGCTGGCGATCGGCCGTGGCTTGATGGCCAAGCCAAAGCTGCTCCTGCTCGACGAACCGTCGTGGGGCATTGCACCAAAGTTTGTTACCAAGGTGCTCGACACGATTCAGCTGGTTAATTCGCAAGGGGTGTCAGTGCTTCTGGTGGAGCAAAGCCTGCACAAGGCGTTGGCAATCGCCGATTACGGCTACGTGATTCAGACCGGCCGTATCGTGATGCATGGTACCGGCAAGGACTTGCTGAACAATGACGAAATCAAAAAGGCGTATCTGGGATTATGACAATGCCGCCAAATTACCCGGGGTCTGCCAAAGTGCGCGCTTTGTGCCGACGTGGCGACTTTGCCGGCGCGACGACTGGTGTCGCACGCGGCATGGTGCAAGCTAATCTGATGATCGTGCCGCGTGAAACGGCATTCGACTTTCTGCTATTTTGTCAGCGTAATCCAAAACCATGTCCGCTGATCGAGGTGCTCGAAGCGGGACAGTTTTCGCCGGACTGTGCAGTCGGTGCTGACTTGCGCTCGGATCTGCCGGGATACATGGTGTATCGCGATGGCGCGCTCTGCGAAGAGCTCAACGATATCGCGCTGCTCTGGCAAGATGATTTTGTCAGTTTTTTAATCGGCTGCAGTTTTTCGTTCGAGAGTGCACTGATCGATGGCGGGATTCCGTTGCGGCACATCGATCAGGGGCGAAATGTCGCGATGTATCGAAGCAGCATTGCGTGCCGGCCAGCCGGCAGATTCGGTGGTGACATGGTCGTCAGCATGCGACCGATACACAGCCGCGATGTCGCCAGAGCGGTCGAAATCTCGGCAAAATTTCCGCAGGTGCACGGCGCGCCCGTGCATATCGGGCACCCCGACGCGATTGGAATCAACGACTTGATGCAGCCTGATTTTGGCGATTCGGTAGAGATCGGAGTTGACGAGCTGCCGGTATTCTGGGCCTGTGGCGTGACACCACAGGTGATTGCGTGCCAGAGCAAAATTCCGCTCTGCATCACGCATGCACCGGGCAAGATGTTTGTGACCGATGTGATCAACCGATAAGTTGGTACGATTGTCTTAGATCAACCGCATCTTGAAGCTGCGGGCCTTGATATTGCTGCTTTCAAGTTTCGCGAATGCCTTTGCTGCTATGCGCCGGTCCAGTGCCACATAGGTCATGAATTCGAACACGTTGATTTTGCCGACTTGTTCCTTGGACAGTCCGACCTCGCCGGTGAGCGCGCCCAGCAAATCGCCGGGACGTAGTTTGTCTTTTTTGCCTCCCATGATGCACAGCGTTACCATCGGCGCTTGTAACGCCATGCCGGGTGCGATTTCCAGCGTCTTTAAATCGAACCAGCTGACCAGACCGTCCTGATAGGCTTCGATCAATTTCACCCATTTTTTTTCATTCGGTGCGCACAGCGTCAGCGCCATGCCGCGGGCGCTCCCGCGCCCGGTACGCCCGACTCGGTGGATGTGCACTTCCGTATCTTTCGATACATCGACATTGATCACTGCAGCCAGGCTTTGGATATCCAGCCCGCGGGCCGCGATATCGGTTGCGACCAGCACTGAACAACTGCCGTTGGCGAATAGCACCAGAATTTCATCGCGTTCACGCTGTTCAAGTTCACCATACAAGGCTAGCGCACTAAACCCCTGCTGCCGCAGATGCTCCGCCAATTCACGACAATGGATTTTTGTATTACAAAAAGCCAACGTCGATTCTGGCCGAAAATGGTTCAACAACTGCGCGACTGCCGTGTCGCGCTCTTCATAACCTACTTCGTAGAATCGCTGTTCTATTCGAGTGTCGTCGTGCTGCGCCTCAACCGTGATCTCGGTCGGATCACGCAGAAACGGCGCGCTGGACTGACGGATGTTCTCGGCATACGTCGCCGAAAACAGTAGTGTCTGACGCCGCGCCGGGCAGGCCGACACGATGCCTGCGATTTCTTCATAAAAGCCCATGTCGACCATTCGATCGGCCTCGTCCAGCACCAGAGTCTGCACTGTACTCAGATCGATGCTGCTGCGCCCAAGATGGTCGCGCAACCGACCCGGCGTGCCGACCACGATATGGGCACCATGCTCGAGTGACGCGATCTGCGCGCGCATGGGCGCACCACCACATAGCGTCAGGATCTTGATGTTGTCGGCAAATCGGGCCAGCCGGCGCAGCTCGTTGGCAACCTGATCGGCCAATTCTCGCGTAGGGCAAATGACTAGCGCCTGAATCGCAAACCAGGTCGGGTTGAGCCGATGCAGGATGCCGATACCGAACGCAGCGGTCTTGCCACTACCCGTCTTGGCTTGCGCGATCAGATCCCGACGATCCAGAATCACCGGCAGACTTTTGGCCTGGATAGGTGTCATTGCGTGGTAGCCAAGTGAGGCCAGATTGGCCAGCAGAGCGGGGGTCAGCGGCAGATTGCTGAAATCTTCGGGGGTGCTCAAAACGGACATCAAAGGAACCGATCAAGAATCTTGCGCGAGTGCCTGTCCAGTGACAGTGAATCGCGAATTAAAAAAAGAATACCGTGACTATCTGAAATCAACAGCGCTGAGTGCCCGATTCGGCGAATATCTTCTTCGCCGCGCAGCACAAAATGCGTAATTCCGCGATCCGTTTCGACGGTCCAGGTTGACGGTGTGGCAAAACTGGTGACGCGCGTGATCGCCTGGATTTCCGGCATGAATTCACGGCCTTCGAGCTCAGCTTCGACCAGCATGCGCGCCGATGCCGGCAGGTCGCTCAGGCGGTCGATCCAGGCGACTTCATGACCGTCATCGCTGACAAGCGCGATGCCGTCGTCCGGTGCAAGAATCGGATACGCCCGCACTGGTGTAACGCCAACGTGTTCGATGCCGTGGCAGTCGATTAGCATCAACCTCCCGAAATTATTTCGCTGCAAGGTGAACGAGTCCGGACTCACGCTAACTGCTCCATTGATCGTGCGTCATCTGGATCGGTGTCGACATTGCGCGATTGCGCCTCGTACAGGCGATAGTACGCACCTTGCGCCGCCATGAGCACGTCATGTGTTCCTTCTTCCACGACCTGCCCGCGATCCAGTACCACCAGTCGGTCGGCACGCTGCAGAGTCGACAGACGGTGTGCAATGGCGATGGTGGTACGGCCATGCACCAAGTTGTCGAGCGCCTTTTGAATTTCCTTCTCGGTTTCGGAATCCACCGATGAAGTCGCTTCATCCAGAATCAAAATGCGCGGGTCGATAAGCAGCGCACGGGCAATCGAAATCCGTTGCCGCTCACCGCCCGACAATCCCTGACCGCGTTCACCAACCATCGAGTCATAGCCTTGCGGCAGTCTCAGAATGAATTCATGTGCGTGTGCAGCGCGGGCTGCAGCAATGATTTCTGGTCGGGATGCGGTTGGCTTACCGTAGGCGATATTTTCAGAAATTGTCCCGAAAAACAAAAATGGTTCTTGTAGTACTAGCCCGATATGGCGCCGATAGTCGGCTACTGCGAAAGAGCGGATATCCACCCCGTCGACCAGAATCGCGCCTTCGGAGACGTCATAAAACCGACAGATCAGATTCACCAGTGTGCTTTTGCCCGAGCCGCTTTGACCGACCAGCCCGATCATTTCGCCTGGCTTGATCGATAGACTGATGCCGCGATTGACAGTTCGATTGCCATAGCGGAAACCGACATCGCGCAGCTCGATCGCGCCCTGCACATGGGCGACCTGTACCGGTTTGATCGGATCAGGCACGCTCGAGACATGGTCCAGAATATCAAAAATCCGTTTAGCCGCAGAGGCGGATTTTTGCGTCACCGAGACGATTCGGCTCATTGAATCGAGCCGCCCGTAGAAGCGACTGATGTACGCAATAAATGCTGTCAGCACGCCAACCGTAATTTCACCGCGCGAGACCTGCCAGATGCCAAAGCCCCATACGACCAAGAGTCCCATTTCGGTCAGTAGCGAAACCGTCGGGGAAAATAGCGACCAGATTTTATTCAGACGGTCGTTGACTGCCAAATTATGTTTGTTGGCTTCGCGAAAACGTAGTGACTCCCGGCGCTCTTGCGCAAAAGCCTTGACCACCCGAATCCCCGGAATCGTGTCGGCCAACACATTGGTAACCTCGGACCATACCCGATCGATTTTTTCGAAGCCTGTACGCAAACGATCGCGTACGACGTGGATCATCCATGCAATAAACGGTAGCGGAATCAGCGTCACCAGTGCCAACCATGGATTGATCGAAAACAGGATCGCCGCTGTCATGATGATCATCAGCACATCCGACGCAAAGTCGAGCAGATGCAGTGACAGAAATACGCAGATGCGATCGCTTTCGCTGCCGATGCGCGACATCAGGTCGCCGGTGCGCTTGCCGCCAAAGTATTCCAGCGAAAGGCGTAGTAAATGATCGTACGTGGTGGTGCGCAGGTCTGCGCCAATACGCTCGGAAACCAGTGCCAGCACATAGGTCTTGGCCCAGCTCAGCGCCCACGCAACCAAGGCAGAACCAAATAGTCCCACCAAATAGATGGTCACCAGTCTTTGATCGATCTGTTTGCCGTTCTGGTATGGGATTAGCACGTTGTCCATCAACGGGATGGTCAGGTACGGCGGAATCATGTGCGCGGCAGTGCCGAGCAATGTCAGAACAAAACCCAACAGCAGCTGGCCGCGATACGGTTGTGCAAAGCGCCACAGACGCAGCAGAGTCCAGGTTGATGGCGGGGTATGAATCACCTTGGTGCAAATCGGGCAGACATCCTGATCCTGCTCAAGTGGCGCCTTGCAGATTGGACAGACCAGCGCGTCATTGGCCAGCACAGCGACGCCAGTCAGATGACTTTCCAGTTGTGCACTGAATCGATCGATAAGACGCATGGCCAGCAGGTTTTGGCCGAGCGTGAAGCGCCAGCTGGCGAGAAGGCCGGTTTCGTCGACGATATCGAGATGCCCAACCCCCGCATGGTCGTGGTGGCGCAGCAACAGACCCGGTCGAAACTGCCAAGCACGCCAGGCGATGTCGCCGGGCGCAAACGCGAGTATGCGCCGGTCGGTAACCACTACCAGGCCTTTTGCAAAATACAGGCGGTGGTCCAGATCAAGCTCGACTGCGGCAATCTGGATTTCGCCGGCTTCGAGCTGGGTTGCCACTTGCTGCTGCCACGCCGCTGGTACTTCAGCCGGCTGGCCCACGCCGCGCGCTACATCGGTAGTCATGGGCCACCTGCGACGCACGCCGCATCCGCCGCCGCAGCAACTGCGCGGCAGCCAAAAGTAGGGGAAGGAAATGGTAACAATTTATTCCAATGAGCAATAAAACGACATCCTCCGGATCCGTAGCCGGGTCATGGCAGAGTAGTTTTGCGGTATTCTGTTGAGAAAAGTAATCTGACAAAAACATGAAACGTCGAATGACCTCGTCACGCCAAGTATACCGTAGTGGATTCGCTGCTCATCGTCACATGCAGCAATAATATGCGCCGCCGACGAACGCCTGCACGATGCATTGGCAACCGCTCAATGTCGAAAACCGCTTTGCCCTGGCCAACTGAACAGCACAATGACGAAGAAGAAAGATATCCAATTTCTGCGCATCATCCCTTTGCGCGGGCCGAACATCTGGACCTATCGCCCCTGTATCGAAGCATTGGTCGATATCGGCGCGCTCGAGGATTTTCCATCGAATCTGTTACCGGGCCTGTATGACCGTCTGACCGTGCTGCTGCCGAGCCTGATCGAGCACCGTTGCGGCGTCGGTGAACGTGGTGGCTTTTTGCAGCGTTTGCGTGAAGGTACCTATGCAGCGCACATTCTGGAACATGTCGTGCTTGAGCTGCAGAATCTGGCCGGCATGCGAACCGGCTTTGGGAAGGCGCGTCAGACTCGCGATGTGGGGATTTACAAGGTCGTGTTTCGAACCCGCGAAGAGCAGGTCGGACGCGCTGCACTGGCCGCCGGGCGCGATTTGTTGATGGCTGTGATCGAAAACCGCGTGTACGACCTGGCCGATACCGTGCGGCGGCTCCGCGATTTGGTGGATGAGCGCTGCCTTGGGCCGAGCACCGCGCATATCGTCGATGCCGCTACGGCACGGCAAATTCCGTCGCTGCGATTGACCGATGGCAATCTGGTCCAACTTGGCTATGGCGCCCGGCAACGACGTATCTGGACAGCAGAAACCGATCAGACCAGCGCGGTTGCTGAAAGTATTTCGAGCGACAAGGACTTGACCAAGACGCTGTTGTCGGCCTGCGGTGTTCCTGTGCCCGAAGGGCGACTTGTCGGCAGCGCGCAGCAGGCCTGGGAAGCTGCCGAAGAGATCGGCATACCAGTGGTCGTCAAGCCATATGACGGCAACCACGGGCGCGGCGTTTCGCTCGACCTGAAATCGCAAGCCGAAGTTGTCGCGGCCTACCATCTGGCGCATCGCAAGGGCGGAGGCAGCGTGATTGTCGAGCAGTTCGTCTCCGGTCGTGAACATCGATTGCTGGTAGTCGGCAAACGCATGGTGGCTGCGGCCGCCGGTGAAGACGCCTGGGTCGTCGGTGATGGTCGGCAAAGCATTATCGCGTTGGTCGACAGCCAGATCAATTCGGATCCGCGGCGCGGTTCGGGCGAAGAATTTCCTCTGAATGCGCTAGCGCCCGAAGCCGGCGCCGAAATCATCCTTGAGCTGGAACGCCAGGGACTGACTGCGTACGATGTGTTGCCTACCGGACAGCGCGCCTTGATTCAGCGCAACGGTAACGTAGCCTTCGACGTTACCGATCAGGTGCATCCCGAGGTGGCAGCGATGGCGGTGCTGGCAGCACGGGTAGTCGGACTCGACATCGCCGGCGTCGATCTGGTGGCGCAGGATATTTCACGACCGCTGTCCGAACAGCGTGGCATGATCATCGAAGTCAACGCTGGCCCGGGTCTGTTGGCTCACCTGAAACCCGCCAGCGGCGCGCCGCGACCAGTCGGCGGAGCGATCGTGGATCATTTATTCGGCCCGCAGGACAGCGGCCGACCACCCATTATCGGGGTAGCCGGTTCGCGCGACACGACGATGGTGGCAAGGTTGATTGCGTGGATGCTTCAGATTAGTGGAAAACACGTCGGACTGGCTTGTACCGACGGTTTGTTCCTGGACAGCCGGAAGGTGTTGAATATCGATTGCGCCAACTGGGACGGTGGCCAGCGCCTGCTGATCAACCGCTGCGTAGAGGCTGCTGTTTTTCAAAATTCTGCGCGCATGATTCTGGCCGAAGGGCTGGCGTACGATAAATGCGCGGTTGGTGTGGTTACCGATATCGATGGTATGGCCGGGCTGGCGGATTTTCAGATTCACGACGCCGATCAGATGTTCACCGTCTTACGCACTCAGGTCGACGTAGTGTTACCCAGCGGAGTCGCGGTGCTGAACGCGGCGGAACCAGCGGTGGCTGAAATGGCCAATCTGTGTGACGGGCGGGTCTTGTTCTATGCAGTGGATCATGATTTGCCAGCGATAATTTCCCACCGGACCAGCGCTGAGCCTGTCGTCTTTTTGAGCGATGGAAACGTTGTACTGGCGGAAGGCTGGCAAGAATACGCACGGTTTCCGCTGGCTGGCTTGCATGGCACAAAGGTCGTCGCGGTCGAAAGCATTCTGGCCGCAGTCGCGGCCGCGTGGGCGCTGGGTATCAGCGCCGACCTGATCGGTGCCGGTTTGACAACCTTCGATGCGCAGCCGCGTAACAGCATGGTTTGAGGTTGGTCCAACCGGCCGTCTCAAAAAAATAGGAAATCCGCAATATGGAAGTTTCAAGAATCCGAGCCCTTCGCGGCCCGAATCTCTGGAGTCATCACACCTCGATTGAAGCCATCGTCAGCTGCGCAGCGGCGGAGCATTCGATCGATGCCTTGTCCGGTTTTGAGAGCCGTCTGCGCGCGTTGTTTCCAGCCATCGGTCCGTTGCAGCCAACCGGCCATGATGATGCCATCGCACTGGCCCACGTGCTTGAACTAGCCGCACTCGGCTTGCAGGCACAAGCGGGATGCCCGGTAAGTTTCAGTTGTACAACCCAGACGCTGGAACCGGGTATTTTTCAGGTGGTGGTCGAATACACCGAAGAGGCGGTCGGGCGGCTCGCCATGCAGCTGGCGGAGCAGCTATTGCAGACCGCGCTTGCCGACGGCGTATTTGACCTCGCGGTAGCGTTGGTGCAATTGCGCGAACTTGATGAAGATGTGCGACTCGGTCCCAGCACCAGCGCGATCGTGCAGGCAGCGGTCGCGCGGAATATTCCGTTTCGACGCTTGACTGATGGCAGTCTGGTGATGTTTGGCTGGGGAAGCCGGCAACGCCGGATTCAAGCCGCCGAAATGGATACCACCAGCGCGATTGCCGAAGCGATTGCACAGGACAAGGATCTGACTAAAAAACTGCTTGGTGCAGCCGGCGTACCGGTACCGATCGGACGCGCCGTGGTTGACGTGGAGGATGCCTGGGCGGCCGCTTGCGAGATCGGCTTGCCGGTGGTGATCAAACCGCGCGACGGCAATCAGGGCAAAGGCGTAACGGTCAACATTACCAGCCACGCGCAACTAATGGCAGCGTATGCGACCGCCGCCGAGTTTCGTGACTCGATCATGGTCGAGCGTTTTTTGCCGGGCAATGATTTTCGCTTGCTGGTGGTCGGTAACAAGATGGTTGCGGCGGCCCGCCGCGACCCGCCGCAGGTCGTCGGTGACGGCAAACAATCTGTTCGCGAACTGGTCGATCAGGTCAATCGTGACCCGCGCCGTGGCAGCGGTCATGCGACCTCGCTGACCAAAATTCGCTTCGACGATATCGCGCTCGCAAGCTTGGCGCGGCAAGGTTACAACGCCGATTCGCGGCCGACGAAGGGCCAGCGCGTGATCTTGCGTGACAACGCCAACCTGTCTACCGGCGGCTCGGCCACCGATGTCACCGATGATGTCCATCCCGAAGTTGCCGCTCGCGCCATAGCGGCTGCGCAGATGGTTGGCCTCGATATCTGCGGCGTCGATGTGGTCTGCGACAACGTCTTGAAACCAATCGAAGAACAACGCGGTGGGGTAGTCGAAGTCAACGCTGCGCCGGGCCTGCGCATGCATCTGTCGCCTTCGTTCGGCAAAGGTCGGGCGGTTGGCGAGGCGATCATCGCCGATATGTTCGGTCGCAGCGACGATGGTCGAATTCCGATCGTCGCAGTAACCGGCACCAATGGCAAGACCACTACCGTGCGCTTGATTGCGCACCTGTTGACACAGTCTGGTTTGCGCGTTGGCATGACCAATAGCGATGGCGTTTATATTCAAGGAAAGCGGATCGACAGCGGTGACTGCAGTGGTCCGCGCAGTGCCCGCAATGTGCTGCTGCATCCCGATGTGGATGCCGCAGTGTTCGAGACCGCTCGCGGCGGCGTACTGCGCGAAGGTCTGGCTTTTGATCGCTGCCAGATCGCCGTGGTAACCAATATCGGTACCGGAGATCACCTCGGCCTGAACTACATCACCACCGTCGAAGATCTCGCGGTACTAAAGCGCGTGATCGTGCAGAACGTGGCCGACAGCGGGGTGGCAGTACTGAACGCCAGTGACCCGATCGTCGCGCGTATGGCAGCAAATTGCCCGGGTGCGGTAACTTTTTTTGCTAGCGACCGCCACCATCCGGTCATGGCCACCCAACGTGCCCAGGGCCGACGCGTGGTGTATGTCGAAGACGGCATGATCGTCGCTGCAGAAGGCTTTGACCGCCACCGAATTGCGCTTGCGGAGATCCCGATAACGCGCAACGGCAGTATCGGTTTTCAGGTCGATAACGTGATGGCTTCGGTCGCCGCTGCGTGGGGTGTCGGGATCGGCTGGCAAGCGATTCAGGATGGCTTGCGCAGCTTCGCCAGCGATAGCCACAACGCGCCGGGCCGATTCAACGTATTCAGCTATCGCGGCGCCACGCTGATTGCGGACTATGGCCATAACCCGGATGCAATTCTGGCACTGGTGCAGGCGGTGGAGACGATTCCTGCCACGCACCGCACCGTAGTGATCAGCGGCGCCGGCGATCGGCGCGATGAGGATATTCGCCAGCAGACCCGGATTCTCGGTGACGCATTCGACACGGTGCTGCTGTATCAGGACCAATGCCAGCGTGGCCGTGCCGATGGTGAAGTGCTGGCCTTGTTGCGACAAGGTCTATGCGCTGCTCACCGCGCCACCGTAGTGGAAGAAGTTCAGGGCGAATTCAACGCCATCGATCGCGCCCTGGCGCAATTGCGGGCAGGACAGCTTTGCTTGATCCTGGTGGATCAGGTAGAAGGCGCGCTGGCACATATCCGCCAGCGCATCTCGGCCGGGTAAGCCACGAGATAATCTGCGAGTCAATTCAATTGCAACGCAATCTCGCGTAAATTAGGCTCGCGGCGCTTCAGATACCGTTCGATCGAATCCACGGTCACGGTATCGATTTGTCCGGCCATGCGTCGGTCGAACGGATGATCGTCAAAGGCGATATTGGCACGAAACATTCTGCCGCCCAGACGCGTCATGGTCGGGATGTTCAAGGTCGTAGGCTGATATCCGGTCAGCTTCAAAAATGCCTGCGCCTGTTCACGCGTGGTGATCGCAACGCTTTCCGATTGCGCAGCCGCAAGCACTTCGAGTACCCATTGATTCGAATTTTGATACCGCGTCGAAAACGCATACGCCACCATATTATAGGCATCTGCATGCAGTGCCATCGGTAGCGGCGAGCGCAATTGCGCGACCAGTTTTTGTTGTGTTGCCGGGTCGGGAATCATAATCAGGGTTTCAAAGGCAAACATGTTGTCCATGAAAAAATTGCCCAGCCCCTCGTTGAATAGTGCCGAGCCTGCGGTGCCGCATTGATTGAGTTCATGGACCACCAGCCATCTGCCTTCAGGATGGTCGCGCCAGACGATGCCGACATGCGAATAGCGCAACTGGTACTTCGACAGATCCTGACCGACGCGCCCGATCAAGGCGACCTGGGCGCCCGATGATTCGAGCGCTGTACGTGTCTTTGCCGCTAGTTCGAGCGCGTGCATGAAGGTATCGGCAGTGGGCGGGGCTTCTTCGCAGGATCGTCCGGCGTAGGCATCGGCGGTACCCCAGAGCAGTAGAGCGACGCACCATGGCACGATTTTTTGCATGAGATTTTTCATCAGATTCCCCGTACGCGCGATTGATACAGCAATGTGCCACCGAGTGCATTCGACACGAAAGCCAGCGCCTGACCCGACGCCACCAGCAGGGTACCGGTCGACATCGCCACGACGTTTACCGCGGTGCCCGCCTGCACGGCACTGTTGCGAACTGCTGCAGCACCCAGCTTGACCGAACAGGTTGCTGCTTCCGAGGCACCTTTGAATACCACCACCACACTTTCTCCGAGCGTCTCGATACTCTCCACGATCAGCACCCCGGACGCGCCGGCGACTGACAGACTACCAATTAGTACCACCCCCGAGGCTTCGGGTAACTGCGTCGAAGCGGCGGACGCGCCGCAGGATAGGCAATCGGTACTGGCCATCGCCTGATGTGAAAATATCGTAACTGCCAATGCCAGACTGGTCAAAAGTGTCGCCGGAAGTTGTCGCATGTTCGCCCCTGAAATGTGCGCCGGTTTGGCGCTGGACGTATTCTCCGACAAGCGTTGCCGCGCAGGGCAATAAGCGGCGTCGTTTCCCGCCATGGCTCCTGAAGTATTAAAATCTGCTACCGTTACACCTGGAACCGTAATCACAGGAGAACCCTTTGCAAGCCAGTATGCTGATCGATGGACTAAAGCGCGAAATGAAAGCGCGCGGCATCACTTATGCCACGCTTGCCAGCCGCATCGACATGTCCGAGGCTAGCGTCAAGCGCATGTTCTCGCAAAAAAACCTCACGCTGCAACGGCTCGATGAAATTTTGCAGGCGACACAAATTGCCTTCGGTGACATCGCACAGTTTGCCAGCGGTGAATCGCGGCTGGTTTCGCAACTCACGCTTGCACAAGAAAAAGCCATCGTCAGCGACCCGCGCATTTTCATGATTGCGGTATCGATGCTGAACATGATCCCGCTGGAACGCCTGATCGGGTTGTACCAGATCGAGATGGCAGAATTGGTCGGTTACCTGGTGCGGCTCGACAAGATCGGATTCATTGCACTACAGCCGAATAATAAAGTGCGTTTGCTGGTGTCGCGCACCTTTGCATGGTTGCCGGATGGTCCGATTCAGGCGCATTTCCGGTCGATGGCAGAAACCGATTTTTTGGCGCACAAGTTTGATCAACCCAATGAAATCATGCAGCTGATAAATCTGATGCTGTCAAAACGCTCGGTCACGGCGCTAAGCGCGCGGCTGAAGCTGCTGGCAGCTGAATTTTCGCAAATCCATCAGGATGAAGTCAAACTGCCACTCGATGAAAAGCATCCGATCAGCCTGCTGATTGCCGCACGTCCATGGCTTCCAAAAACCTTCAAGGCACTACGGCGAGCGCCACCAGCCGGACGCGCCGCGACTTAGTTCTTTTGATCGGTCTCATTTTTGAAAACGCCACGAATGTTCAGCGCCGCCAGACAGATTTGCAAGACGATCAGCGCGACTGCACCATCATGCAGACCCCACGCAATCCACGCAGTATTGCTGACCAAAAAAGTCCAGAAGCCAAATGCTCGCTTGCGTTTGGACTGCGCCGCCACCAGCCACGCGGCACCTACCGACAAACCCATGGCGGGCCATTGAATCAATGAAAGAAAATCGTCCATCGTGGCCGTCGTTGTTGAATAGAGGAGCCACCATGCTACTGGCCGGTACAGCCGTCGGCTACCGGACGAGAGCTCCAAGCGATGTAGGAATCAGCGTATTTCGGGAAGAGGTGAGATGACATCGCATCAAAGGCACTAAGGCTTGCGCACCGCTAGCCGCCATAGCGAGGTGACCTCGATCGATCGCGCCGCATGTAAAGGATCGGCAACATCACTGGCGCGCGGATGCACCGGGCGCGCGCCAGTGCGGCCGCGCACCTGCAAACCGGCAGCGTCGATCCAGTCCAGCAAACTTCGACGTGAGCGTAAACCGAGGTTCTCGGCCAAGTCCGATAAAATCAGCCAGCCTTCGCCATCCGGTTCAAGATGCGCGCTTAATCCTGCTAAAAAGCCGCGGACCATGCGGCTGTCCGGGTCGTATATCGCGTACTCAATCGGTGACGCCGGTCGAGCCGGCAACCAGGGCGGATTGCACACGATGAGGCCGGCGCGCCCTGGCGGGAACAAGTCGGCTTCGACGACCTGAACCTGCGCCGCATAGCCGAGACGCTGCATGTTCTCGCGCGCACAAGCCAGCGCACGCGGGTCTTGGTCGGTGCCGATCACGCGGGTCACACCGCGTCGGGCAAGCACTGCAGCGAGCACGCCGGTACCGGTGCCGATATCAAACGCCATCGTCGCCGCCGGAAGGGGTGCGTCATTGACCAGGGCGACGTATTCGCCACGCACTGGTGCAAACACGCCGTAGTGTGGATAAATTCTGGCACCTAGCGCAGCGACTTCGACACCGTTTTTGCGCCATTCGTGTGCGCCGATCAAGCCCAGCAATTCTCGCAGTGAGGCTACGTACGGTTGCGTCGCACTGCCATAAGCTTCCTCGCATGCTGCACACACGTCAGGCGCGCGCCGCAACGGCAGCCGATGGCCCGCCTCAAATGGCAGCAGCAGCATCGCGAGCGTGCGGGCGCGCTGCGATTGCGCTTGCCGATGCAGATTGAACGCATCGGTCGGAGCGGCTGTGGGCCGACGCTTCTTGCGATCGATCCTGCGCGCGATCGCCTGTAACAGCTGCCGTCCATTCTGAAAATCGCCGCGCCATAATAGTGCGGTACCTTCACAAGCGAGCCGCCACGCCGTGTCAGCGCTGGTGGTGTCGTCGGCGATGACAACCCGCTTTGGTGGCGGCATCGCGCTCTCCGAACGCCAGCGCACGCTGTGCGGCTGGTCGTTTTCGATCCACTGGATCATCACATCCGGGGTGTTTGTCGTCGCTGTCAGGGCCGGCATCAAAAATCACGATCGATAAAAATGCGCAGGGCGCAAAGCGGTATTTTATGCCACTGTCCAGCGCAGACCGACCTATCGCCGCGAGACGGCCTTTCTGATGCATCGACCAGTGCTGAAAAATTGATGCTGCTGCAGATTTTTCGGGTACCTTACTGCTTCGACAGACTTGCCACCTCGCGTGTTCATGGAATCTACTACCCGTAGCACCCTGAAACAAATTCCCACCGGCATCTGGATGCTCGGTGTAGTCAGCATGTTGATGGATATTTCCTCCGAAATGATTCACAGCCTGCTGCCTTTGTTCATGGTCACGACACTGGGTGCCAGCGCGCCCATGGTCGGCCTGATCGAAGGACTGGCCGAGTCAACGGCATTGATCGTCAAGGTTTTTTCGGGCGCACTCAGCGATTATCTGGGCATGCGGAAGGGGTTGGCGGTGGCGGGTTATGCGTTGGGCGCCATCAGCAAACCGATGTTTGCGCTGGCGCCGGGACTCGGCATCTTGCTCACTGCGCGGTTACTGGACCGGGTCGGCAAGGGGATTCGCGGTGCACCGCGTGATGCACTGGTCGCCGATATCGCACCGCTGCATTTGCGCGGTGCTGCTTTTGGGCTGCGTCAGTCGCTCGATACGGTTGGGGCATTTTTGGGCCCTTTGCTGGCGGTGGGACTGATGCTGCTGTGGGCGAATGATTTCCGTGCCGTGTTTTGGGTTGCTGTCTTGCCGGGTGCGCTGGCGGTAGTCGTGCTGGTGCTCGGCGTGCACGAACCGAAGAGCGTCATCGCCGGGGTGCGCAGTAATCCGATCCGCCGAGAAAACCTGCAGCGCCTAGGGCGGCCGTACTGGTGGGTGGTTGGCATCGGCGCCGTGTTTACACTGGCACGATTCAGCGAGGCATTTCTGGTGCTACGGGCCAATCAAGGTGGTATTCCGCTGGCGCTGGTGCCGCTGGTAATGGTTGTCATGAACTTGATTTATGCTGCTGCGGCGTACCCCTTCGGCAAATTGTCCGACCGCATCAGTCATCAAAAATTGCTGGCACTGGGTTTGCTGGTATTGATCGCAGCCGATCTTGTGCTGGCTGCAAGCGCGCAGTGGAGCGTGGTGCTGGCCGGTGTCGCGCTATGGGGTGTGCACATGGGGATGACGCAGGGTTTGCTGGCGACGATGGTTGCCGATGCCGCCCCGGCGGATTTCCGCGGGACGGCGTACGGTATCTTCAATCTGGTGAGCGGTATCGCGATGCTGCTTGCCAGTGTGGTCGCCGGACTGGCATGGGACAGACTGGGGGCGTCGTTCACGTTTTATGCGGGAGCGGTGTTTTGCGCTCTAGCATTGATTGCGCTGGCACTGCGTTCTGGCAACAATGCGCCACCCGCCGATCAGACTGCAGCACGATGACAATTTCAGTATTCGAAATCTTCAAGATTGGCATCGGCCCGTCAAGTTCGCACACGGTCGGGCCGATGCGCGCTGCCAAAATGTTTGTCGATGCGCTTGATACGGGCGGCTGGCTGCAACAGGTCACGACACTACGGATCGAGCTGTACGGCTCCCTCGGCGCCACCGGCAAGGGTCACGGCACCGACCGTGGCGTCTTGCTGGGATTGATGGGGCATAGTCCCGACACCATCGACCCGGCGAAAATCGGCACGCTGGTCGATACCTCGCGCATGGGGGCCACGTTATGGCTGCAAGGCAGCCATAGAATCAACTTTGTCGAACGCGAGTCAATTATTTTTTACCGCAAGGCACTGGCCGGCCATCCCAACGGCTTATGTCTGCTCGCGTTCGATGTCAGCGGCGCGCTGTTGTATCAGGCGCGCTATCTATCGGTCGGCGGCGGCTTTATAGTTGCGCTCGACGGTGATGATGTGGGCGCTATCGCAGTACCGGTCGTGCCGTACCCTTTCACGACCTGCAAGCAGTTACTAGCGCATTGCGCCAGCAGCGGCAAATCGATGGCGACCGTCATGCTGGCGAACGAATGTGCAATCCAACCTGAAGCAGCGGTGCGCCAGCGTCTGCTGCAGCTGTGGACGGTCATGCAGCAATGTGTGGCGCGTGGTTCGGGTATCGACAATCCGCATGCCGACGGCGACTTGCCAGGGCCATTGAAAGTGCGGCGTCGCGCGCCCACTCTGTATCTCGCCCTGACGCAGCAACCGCGTGCCGGAGATGCGATGGAGGTAATGGATTGGGTCAACCAGTTCGCCATCGCCGTTAATGAAGAAAACGCAGCCGGCGGGCGTGTCGTCACCGCGCCGACCAATGGCGCTGCTGGCGTGATTCCGGCCGTGCTGCACTACTATTGGCGCTTTATCGCAGGCGCCAGTGGGGATGGCGTGGTGGACTTTTTGCTGACGGCTGGTGCCATCGCCGTGCTTTACAAAGAAAATGCCTCGATCTCGGGCGCTGAAGTAGGCTGTCAAGGGGAAGTCGGCGTAGCCTGTTCGATGGCAGCCGGTGCGCTGGCGCACGTGATGGGCGGGAGCCCGGCGCAAGTTGAAAATGTTGCCGAAATCGGCATGGAGCACAATTTGGGACTGACCTGTGATCCGGTTGGTGGATTGGTGCAGATTCCTTGCATCGAACGTAACGCAATGGGCGCAGTCAAAGCCATCAACGCTGCACGGATTGCGTTGCGCGGCGATGGCGTACATCACGTTTCACTCGACGCCGTGATCGAAACCATGCGGCAGACCGGAGCCGACATGAAGACCAAATACAAGGAAACTTCGCGCGGCGGGCTGGCGGTGAATATCGTCGAGTGCTGAGGCAGCGACACAACCGATTTGATTTATTCATCGACTACTACCGCCCCTGTTTTCAGGGGATAAAAATCGCTTCGATGGTGGTCTCGAAAAGCTTCGCGATCGCAAAAGCGAGGGGCAGGCCGGGATCATACCGACCCGTTTCGATCGCATTCACTGTCTGGCGTGACACCGCCAGATGGTCAGCCAGTTCAGCCTGACTCCAGGCGCGCTCGGTGCGAAGGGTGCGCAGCGTATTTTTCATTGGCGGTCAAGTGCGTTGGTCCGTCGCGCGCGGCGTATTGTTTCGGATGACATCGCCGCGCTCAATCAGATGTGCCAGCTTGGCGGAGCATCCGAAACATGCTAACCAAGAACCAGGCGCACCCCATTAAGCCCCACACCCAGAACATGCTTAACCGCGGATAACCGGCGTTCTCGAGGAACCCATAGGTGAAAGTGGCGCCTGCAGTAATCGCCGCAGCGATGGAAAAAGTTTCTAGCGTCGTGCTGCGCTGGTATTCATCAAGACGGCCGATATGGCGGGCGATTGCCCAGATCATGAGCGCGAATCCTGCCATCGGACAGACCAGCACGGCTGTACGCAGGCCCCCTTCCGGGAGACTGGGCCCGTAGTACATTGCCGGAATCAGTAGCGCGCTGTAAATGGCGATACTGCCAAATAACTCGCGCAGATAGTTACGGTAGGCCGACTGTTCATTGCGCGAATAACGCGGCTCACTGGATATTTCCATCACGCTCTCCTGTAAAGTATGCTTTACATATTAAACGCGATCATTAGAGTTGTCAAGCAAACTTTACATGCGTGTTCAGACACGCTAATGGACGCAGAGATGATGGCGGTGTCCCATTTAATCGGCAAAAAAGACCGTGTCGTAGACTCGACCATGTGAACTAACCCAATGCGCCGACAAGGGCCTGCTATTGCGTCTGATCGCCGATGCGCGAACGGAGCGCCCAACGGGTTTTAACGGCCGGTTTCTTTTAATCGCTAATTTTGCGCGGGTTTCAGCGTTGGACTCCGTTACCGTAGACGCGTTGGTCGATGCGCAGGGTACCTGCGTCGAATGTAGCGAGGTATAAAAAAGACCAGTAGCGGTCGAAATGCTCTGGGCCTCGATCCACCTGATATCGGTAGGAAAAATGATGGTTGAATTAGACAATGGCGCGATGTTGGCATCAATCGATTTCATTTCTGAAGTCGACCCTGAGCAAAAACCGGCGTATTGGTCTGACGACCGTACAAAAGGCACACGGCAAGACACGTATGCGGCTCACCAGCACGTTTTTCCGGACGGTCAGAAAAAGCTAGTGGTTTCACACGATAAGTTCTTCATAGGCCCCGCAATTACATCTAAAGTGAAGGCTGCACGTGGCAAATCAGAAAATCGAGAGCGGTCTGAAGAGGTGGCCGGGCGCCGGGCAAAAAAGCAAGTAAGCCCGTGTTGTAACCAATTCGGCGCAGATCGCATGGTCACGTTGACATATCGCGAAAACATGACAGATCGGGTGAGCAATTTTTGACGGTTTGCGGGTCCTTGCGTAGACGTTTTGCAAGGGTTTTGAGTGGAATTCCTTGTGCGTAATACTGCAGTTCAACAGGGTTGCCAAAGCGAAGATTGAGGTGGTGCATGGTTTCATTTGAGCAATCAAAGTCCGGACTTTGCCGTGTATTTAGACTTGACATGAGTATCTTTTAGGTAACGCTATAAAACTGCAATTACTTCGCATAATTAGTATTATGTAAAATAATAGGCATTAGTTCGCACGAATGCTATTTGGCCGATGGACGCACCTCTTATCGGGTCGCTCCTTACGCCGCGTGGCAAAATATCGGTCACGCTACGCATACCTGCAACCTCACATAGTTGCACGCGCCAATAAATCATCTCACTAAAAAAAAGGTAATCGATGAGCGATCTGCACCAGGCCATACAAGCGCGGGATCTTGCAGCGATCAGAGCGATCACGATGAATTGGACCGCACCTGCCACCGCCGGTGTGGTCAGGCCGATGTCTGCTGTTCAACAGGCGGTTGTGCTGCGGGTGCTGCCGCGCCGGATGGCGGCAGCTGTATTCGAATTTTTTGACCACAGCATGCAGTTGCGATTGCTAAG
>JAYVEF010000233.1:0-10354 GCA_043748965.1 Burkholderiales bacterium | reverse complement strand
GCATTCTTGATATCGACCCAATGATTCGTCATCGCGCCACGTCCAAACGTCGGGGCAAGACCTGCCACCGTCGGTGCGTGTCAAACGCGAGCCTGATTGTCGATTGCGATGATGCCAAGCGAGCGGACGAATTTTTGCGTCAAATAGCCGGTCTCATTGGACGATGCGGACGCCGCCAGCATCCCGGTTGAGAGCCACCGGTTGACGGTCGCGCCGTCGGCGTTTTTTGCGATGAAGTTCGCGTCGCGATCGGCCTTCATTAAAGCGGCGACTTCATCGAAAGCCTGTTCCCAGCCAATCGGTTCCCACTTGTCGGAACCCGGTCGCCGCACTTCCGGAAACTTCAGACGGGTCGGGCTGTGCAGCATGTCGAGCAGTGCTGCGCCTTTCGGGCATAGCGTGCCGCGATTGACCGGATGATCCGGATCACCTTCGATATGGAAGACTTCCGACTTGACGTTCTTGGCCTTGTCGCCAGTGCTGTACATCAGAATACCGCAGCCTACCGAGCAGTAGGCGCAGGTGTTACGGGTTTCGGTGGCGCGATCGAGCTTGTAGGCCCGCATCTCGGCTAACGCGATCGAGGGCGCCAAACCCAGGACGGCGAGGGTCGAGGTACCAACCCCGGCCGCGCATATCCTGAAGAATTGTCGCCGATTGACTGGGGCGTTCATGCAGTACTCCCTGTTTGTTATTAAAAAAACAGCCTGACGGTGCTCGCCAAGGTGCCATTAATCAGCTGCAAAAGTGTACCGTAGCAATCGAATTTTTGCTTGCGAGCACGCATCACGCAAAAACATTGCGAACAATATAATTGTTTGCATCCTAATTGCCTGTCGAGCAGTGGGCCGCACCATTGTGGTCGGTTATGCGCTGTGGGTCAGTCGCGCCGGATGGCTATAGACGACATGACTGTGATCTCGCATGAAACCAACCAGCGTCAGATTGGCGTCTTGCGCCAGCCGGACCGCGAGGCTGGTGGGCGCCGATATCGCGACCAGCATCCCAATACCCAGCGTCGCCGTCTTCTGCACCATTTCGTAGCTGGCGCGGCTGGTTATCAGTACCGCGCCAGCACTCAGGTCCTGTCGCGTCCGCGCCATTGCGCCAAGCAGCTTGTCCAGCGCGTTGTGACGACCAACGTCTTCACGCACTATGCGCACCTGGCCGTCGGCATCGAGCCAGGCGGCAGCGTGGGTCGCACCGCTGGCGTGCTGCAAACGCTGCTTTTGCTGCATCGATGCCATTGCGTTGCGCAGCGCCGCCGCCTCGAAGAACGGCGAGGCGGTGACTGGTGGCGGCCGACGAATTGCCTGCTGCAGGGTTTCGGCGCCGCACAGCCCGCAACCAGTGCGCCCGGTCATGTTGCGACGGCGGTCTTTCAGCGCAGCGAAACAATCGCCCGCGATGCGCATCTGCACGGCGATGCCGTCCGTACGTTCGACCAGTTCGCAATCGAACAGATCGGCGGCGCTGTGCAGGATCCCTTCGCTCAATGAAAATCCGAGAACGAAGTCATCCAGATCCTGCGGGGTGGCTAACATCACAGCGTGCGAAATCCCGTTGTACTCAAGCGCCACCGGTACTTCTGTCGCGACAATATCGGTGCGCTCGGTAATAATGCCGTCGCGCCATTGAAGCACATCGATGGCAACCAGGGAGGGGTCAGCGGAAAAATTCTTGTCTGGCATCGTACCGTTTCCGCGAAGTGAGCGTGATCGAGTCGTCGCAAACTGAACGATGCTCATGGGGTTTGTGCCTAATATCGTAGCACCGACGGCACAGCTGCGCCGGGCTGGCGACTGGCTGCACAGCAGCGTATCATCGAGAAATCTGTCCGTGTCAAACCTCGTCAACCGTCCGGGATGCCCTTCATGAAAATTTTGCCGCTGCTGTCTGCCGTCGTTGCTACCTTTGTGTTTTCTGCACCCGCGCTGGCCGCGTCGGTAGGGTTCATCGAACCGGTCAACGGCGCCACCGTACCAACCACGTTCAAGGTAAAGTTTTTCGTCGAAGGCATGGAGGTCAAGCCTGCCGGAGAGATTTCAGACACCAGCGGCCACCATCATCTGATCATCAACGGCGTGGGGATTCCGGCCGGCGTGGGGGTGCCGTTCGATGAGACGCATATTCATTTCGGCAAAGGCCAGACCGAAGCGACGGTCACTGTCAAACCGGGCACCTACACCCTGACGCTGCAGTTTGCCAATGGGGCGCATCTGTCGTACGGCGAGCCACTCAGCAAAACTATTACTGTCAACGCCAAGTAGTACTGCGTGGCGTACCGTCCAGCACTGTCCGTTGCCGCTGCCGCGCTCACCCGTGAGGTTGATGTCATCGACGAGCGTGGCCGCGCCTCGCGCATTGCGATACCAGCCGAGCGGCCGCTGACGGTGTACGTCGACAAGCGCGAACTGGTAACGCTGATGACACTCGGTGCAGCGCCCGAAGCGCTGACACTCGGATACCTGCGCAACCAGCGCTTTGTCGGCGCGCTGGATCAGATTGTTTCGGTACAGGTCGATTGGCAGGTGGACGCCGTAGCGGTAGTGACACGGGCCGGTATCGCCGATCTGGACGCGCGGACTGCCAAGCGGGTGATCACCACCGGCTGCGGTCAGGGCTCGGTCTTCGGTGGTCTGATGGACGACATCGCGCAAATCAGGCTGTCGCCGGACGCCCGCATGCGACAGGCGACCCTGTACCGGATCGTCGATACCATCCGCACGCAGCAATCAATCTACAAACAGGCCGGCTCGGTGCACGGCTGCGCGCTGTTCGATGGCAACGGCGCCTTGCTGTACTTTATCGAAGACGTCGGTCGCCACAACGCGGTAGACGCGATCGCCGGATTGATGTGGCTCGATGGCATCGACGGCGGCGACAAAATTTTTTACACCACTGGACGCCTGACCTCCGAAATGGTGATCAAAGGTGGTCAGATGGGCATCCCTTTTTTGCTGTCGCGTTCCGGTACCACGCAGATGGGTCACATGGTGGCCGAGCAATTGGGGATGGCATTGCTGGCGCGTTGCAGTGGCAAGCATTTCCTTTTGCTCACCGGTCAGCAGCGGCTGCTGTTCGAGCCTGAACTGCTGGATCGAAAGCTGTCGATTGGCTGAGCGCTTGAACCGCGCCAGTGCAAAACGTGCGGTGCAATTCGCATGACGCTCGCAGAAGCAGTGGGCGAAGCCTTTGGTCTGCTCTGGTCGGGCGACCCGACACTCTGGCGCATCGTCTGGATTTCGCTGTCGACCACTGGCACCGCGTTATTGATCGCTGCGCCGGTGGCGGTTGGCCTCGGTTATTTGATAGCCAGTCGGGTGTTTGTCGGGCGCCGCACCGTCATCTGGCTGACGCAGGTGTCGCTGTCATTGCCAACGGTGCTGATTGGTCTGCTGCTCTACCTGCTGCTGTCGCGTCATGGTTTGGCGGGTGGCCTGCACTGGCTGTTTGCGCAACCGGCGCTGGTGCTCGGCCAAGTGCTGATCGCATTGCCGGTATTGATCGCCTTTACGCTGGCGGCGGTGCAGGCAGCCGATCCGATTCTGGCAGAGACTGCAATCACGCTCGGCGCGTCGCACTGGCGCGTTATGGCGACCGTACTCCATGAAGTCCGTTTTGGCGTGATGGCAGCCGTTGTCAGTGGCTTCGGCCGGGTGATTTCAGAGGTCGGCTGTGCGCTGATGGTGGGTGGAAATATCGCTGGCGAAACCCGCACTGTCACGACCGCGATCGCACTGGAAACCAGCAAGGGCGATTTTGCGCAAGGCATCGCGCTCGGCGTGGTACTGATCCTGCTGGCACTGATCGTCAACGGTGGTTTGCTGCTGTTGCAGGGCGACGTTCGATGACACTGCTATTGCGGATCCACGGATTACAAAAAAGCTTTGGCGCGCGGCGGTTACTGAATATTGCACAGCTCGAGATCGCTACCGCCAGCGCGACGGTTCTGACCGGGGCCAACGGAGCCGGTAAAACTACCTTGCTGCGCATCCTTGCTGGCCTTGACACGGCGCAGGTTGAGGCCGTGCACTGGTGCGAAGTGCCGGTGACGTTGACACCGTACGCGCCGATCTTGCGTGCCAACGTCTTGTATGTCCATCAACGACCGGTGATGTTTTCCGGGAGCGTGGAAGCCAACGTTGGTTATGGGCTGGCGGCGCGTGGTATGGCCAGCGCCGTAATGCGGCCGCTGGTCGAGCACGCCATGCAATGGGCCGGAATCACCCACCTGCGAGGCACGCGTTCGGTGCACTGGTCTGGCGGGGAACGGCAGCGGGTGGCGCTGGCGCGGGCGCGCGTGTTGCGGCCGCAACTACTGCTGCTCGACGAGCCCAGCGCTAATCTGGATGGTCGCGCGCGCGAGCAGGTGATGGCATTGATTCCCACCCTGCTGGCAGAGGGCAGCAGTGTCATCATGGCGTGTCATGACCGCGATCTGATCGGGATTTGCGGCGTGCAGCGGCTGAAGTTGATGGATGGTCGCTTGCAGGTACGCGCAGTGCCATTAATCCAAGACACACTTGCCCAACCTGATTTTTTTTGAAAATAAACTACCTATGACTCGCAACCAATTTCTACAAGGCTGCCTCGGCCTGCTACTGAGTACCACCTGCGTGCTCGCTGCAGCGCAATCGGTGATTCGGCTGTCGACCACCACCAGCACCGAAAATTCCGGCCTGCTGGAATATCTGCTGCCGATTTTCGAACAGCGCTACCGGGTGCATGTGCAGGTGATCGCGGTGGGTACCGGCAAGGCGTTGGCGCTGGCAAAAAATGGCGATGTCGATGTCACGCTGGTGCACGCGCGGGCCGCGGAAGATCGGTTCATGGCGGCAGGATATGGCGTCAATCGGCGCAACGTCATGTACAACGATTTTGTGATCGTCGGGCCGCAAAACGACCCGGCCGGGATCGTCGGCAGCAAACAGGTACTGCCGGCGTTGCAGGTAATCGTCGCCAAAAAAGCGCGGTTCATTTCGCGCGGAGACAATTCCGGTACCGATCAGATGGAGCAGTCCTATTGGAAAAAACTCGGTGCGCGCCCGCAGGGTAGCGCGTATGTTTCTGCCGGGCTCGGCATGGGTGAAGTGCTGGCCATGGCGTCCGAGCTGCAAGCCTACACATTGACCGATCGCGCAACGTTTAATGCCTACCGCGCCAAAACCGGCCTGGTCATTGCGGTGCAGGGCGATGCTGCCATGTTCAATCCGTACGGCATCATCGCCGTCAATCCTGCGCGCTGTCCGGACTGCAATCTTGCCGGTGCCAACCGCTTGATCGACTGGCTCACGTCAGCCGAAGGACAGCAAAAAATCGCAGCGTTCCAGGCTGGCGGCGAACAGGTATTTTTCCCGGATGCGGGGCCCTGACTGCCGCGCGCAATATATTTACCATGGCACGGTGCTGCCATCCCATGCCACAAATCGGCCACTGTTGGCCGGTGTCGCGGTGGCAATCACGGCCAGCAAGCGCTCCGCCGCAAACGCCGCGTCGAACAATTTTTGCGGCGCGACCCCGCGCTGAAACGGCCGCGACAGAGCGCTGTCGACGGTACCGGGGTGCAGCAGCTGGACGCTGAGTGCCGGATGGCTACGCTGTGTTTCGATCGACAGCGTTTTGAGTAACTGGTTCTGGGCCGCCTTGGCGGCGCGATACGCGTACCAGCCGCCAAGCCGGTTGTCGCCGATCGAGCCGACCCGCGCCGACAGCGACGCGAATACTGCCGGCGTTCCACGCATGCGAGGCAGCACGGCCTGCGCCAGCAAAATCGGTCCGAAGGCATTGACAGCAAAAACTTGTTGCAGACCGGCTAGATTAACGGCGGCAAGATTTTTTTCAGGCATGAGCGCACCGTCATGCAACAGTCCTGCGGCATTGATTGTCAGTTGCAGTGCGGACGTACCCAGCGCCACGGCCAGTCGTTGCAAACTGTCGCGGTCGGTCAGGTCAGCGTCGATGATCTGGAGACGCCCAGGATGCTTCGCCAATTGATCCAGCAGTTGCGGCGAACGCGTCGCTTGGCGTGACGAGGCGCTTACGCGCGCGACGTCCGAACGGTTCAACAATGCCGTCACCAGCGCAACGCCAAGTCCTCCGGAGGCGCCGCAGATCAGCGCATGCAGCGCGCCGTGGTGGCCGATTATCAATGATTCTGTCATGGCAGCAGGATTGTGAGCGTAGTAGTTACCGGTCGCGATGGTGCGGCACGGTGCATTGCGTATGTGCTCGCCAATGTTGCGTCGTACGGGCAGAGCTGAGGCCGGAACCGTGCAGGCAAATTCAGAAATTGTTGCTGCGACACGGCAAAAAATTTACAAAATCACTCCTCCCGCAGTGCGGGCTTTCAGGTATTCTTTCATAACAAAAATTGTACCGTATTGCATCGCCGCAGAGCGAAAAAACCGGGTGGCGGGCACGCTCCAGACACTCCTTGGTGCCTCGACACAATGTGTGCCCGCTTCTGATTGACTACGATGCCAGGGCGCTGGCTGAGAGGGGACTCATCTTTAATGAAATTCGCTGCTAACGGTCTGACTGGATCCCTGCTCTCGAGTAACGCGATGCGGGAGGTATTTTCAGATACCGCATGGATCGGTGCGCTGCTTGATTTTGAAGCCGCACTGGCGGGCGCGCAAGTGCAGCATGGTCTCATCGACGCGGATGCAGGCAGACAGATCGAAGCCTGTTGCAGCACCGCCATGGTCGATGCCGAACAACTGGCGCAGGACGCCCTGACCGGCGGCAATCTGGCGGCTGCATTGTTGCAGCAACTGACCGCACGCGTTGCCGAGCGCGACGCCGGCGCGGCCGACTATGTACACTGGGGCGCTGCGACCCAAGACCTGATCGACACGGCGATGGTGCTGCGCCTGCGGGCTGCGTTGGACCTGATTGAAACCGATCTGACCCGACTTGTGATGGTTCTGGCGCAGCGCGCCGACCTGCATCGTCAGACCGTGCAGGTCGGCCGTACCGGATTGCAGCATGCCGGACCGGTCACCTTCGGACTCAAAGTGGCTGGCTGGCTGGATGGCATGCTGCGGCATCAGCAGCGTATTCTCACTTTGCGACCGCAACTGCTGGTATTGCAGTTGGGCGGTGCTACCGGCACGCTGGCGAGCCTGGGTAAGGACGCTTTGGCGGTGGCCGCATCGATGGCGGCAACGCTGGGCTTGCAAATGCCGGATATGCCGTGGCACGGCCAGCGTGACCGTTTTGCCGAACTCGCGACAACCCTCGGACTGCTGACCGGCTCGCTCGGAAAAATGGCGCGCGATATTGCCTTGATGATGCAAACCGAAGTTGCCGAACTGACCGAGCCCCAAAGCTCCGGACGCGCGCTGTCGACCGGGCTGCCGTTTCGGCGCACCCCAACCGGCTGCGCGGTCGCGCTGGCAGCGGCGCAGCGGGTGCCACCACTGGTTGCCAGCATGCTCAGCGGGATGGTGCAGGAGCACGAGCGCGGGCTGGGTAATTGGCAGGCTGAATGGGATACGCTGCCGCAAATCGTTCAGTTGTGCGCGGCCGCGCTGGAACAGATGCGGCTGGTGGCGACCGTCATGATTGTCGACGCGACGCGCATGCGCACCAACCTTGACACTACCCGCGGTCAGATTCTTTCCGAAGCATTACTGCTGGCCCTGATTCGCAAAGTCGGCCGCCCGGCGGCACGCGCAATGGTGGATCAGGTCTGTCAGCAGTCCATTCGCTCGGGCCTGACGCTGCGTGCCGAACTGGATCTGCACACAGGTATCAAGGCCAGTCTGACATCGCTCGAACTCGATCGCCTGATGGAGCCGGCCGCCTATCAGGGACACGCCGTAGATTTTGTCAACAAGGTGCTGCAGACACAGCGGCAGCGCCACGGATTAGTGGCGCCACAAGGACCCACCGCGATGCCTTTGAACGCCAGCCACGATGTACATTTGCATTATCAGATCGAAGGTGAAAACGGTGCGCCGTTTTTGATCCTCTCGAATTCACTCGGTACCTCGCTTGAAATCTGGGCACCACAGATGCCGGCGCTGCTCGAGCATTTTCGGGTGCTGCGTTACGACGCGCGCGGACACGGCCAATCGGGTGTGCCGGATGGACCTTATACGATTACCCAGATGGGTACGGATGTGATCGCCCTGATGGACCATCTCGGTATCGCACAAGCCCATTTTTGCGGCATCTCGATGGGCGGCATGGTGGGCATCTGGCTGGCAGCACACCATCGGGCGCGGATCGATCATCTGGTGCTGAGTAACACTGCACCGTTGCTAGGCCCGCCCGAGTTATGGGATGCGCGCATCGCCCAGGTGGCGCAGGGTGGCATGAGTTCGATCGTGCTGGAAGTTGTCGAGCGCTGGTTCACACCGGACTTTCAGGCCCACGCGGTGCGTCAGATCAGCGCCGTACGCGACATGCTGCTGCAGACGCCCGACGCCGGCTACATCGCCAGTTGCATTGCTGTGCGCGACGCCGACCTGAGCGACTGCCTGGCACAAATCCTGGTGCCGACCCTGGTCATCGGCGGCAAGCACGACCGTGCCACTTCCGCGGCGCAATGTCGCCAGATGGCCGAGCAGATTCACGGCGCGCGCTATATCGAGTTGAACGCGGCGCATCTGGGCAACTGGGAAGTCGCGCAGGGTTTCACACGGCAGGTGATTGCATTTTTGCAGGGCGTTCGCTAGAGCGTCGGTTGGCTGGCCAAGATCGGGCCCGGCGCCCGAATGCCGGTAACGCTTTTTTATTGCGCGCCGTTGCGTTGAAGCGGTGAGGGCAATCATTCCGTCATTAGCCCGATCATCCGCAGTGCTTTCAGATAAGCCTGCGGGTCGGCGCCGCAGCCGTCGCAACCTGCGGTCAGCAGCGCCCGCAGGCTGGTGACATCGGCATGATCGCTGGCAGCGATCAGAAACCAGCCGGCACTGCCATCGACCGGTGATACCAGCGGTTGATTGAACGCCGCGACACCTAGCGCTGCGAGTGCCTCGATCGCCTGTTCGAGGATGGCGCGCACCGCTTCATTCTGCAAAACATTGTGACGCGGGTCGACCGGCTGACCTTTGCGGTCAATTTCAATGTAGCCGTCGGCCACCATCTGCGCGCGGGTTTCTTCTTCGGTGGTATTCGGGTGCAGGTCGGTGACTGTTGCCTGCGCACTGTCAACGGAACGTACTTCGATGCTGCGATGGCTGTCGGTGCCGGCGTTCACATTGATAAAGCGAAAATTGCCGCGCGTCGTGCTCGCGCCGGGGTCGTTTTGGATCGTCATCTCGGCATGCCTTTAGGGTCTGAAATTTTTAACCAGCCGTGCAGAAAACCGCCTGCGCCGCTACCACCGTGCGAAGCCGATTGTGACGTAAAAACGGCCGCTGTAGGGCTGCGGCCGTGGGGAGTTGCATATTCAGGTCGACCGTACGTCTACCAGATAATCACGCGTTTTTCGGGCGCTACATACATCTTGTCACCTTCCTTGACGCTGAACGCGCTGTAGTAGCCAGGCTGGTTTTGCAATGTGCCGTTGGCGCGGTACTGCGCTGGCGAATGTGGGTCGGTCTTGATCTGCACGATAGTTTGTGCGTCGCGTGCCTTGGCGCGCCAGACTTGTGCCCAGCCCATGTAGAGCCGCTGATCGCCGGTCATGCCATCCAGTACCGGTGCTTCTTTGCCTGCCAGGGACAGCTTGTACGCCTTGTAGGCAATCGCCAGACCGGAGTTATCGGCAATGTTTTCGCCCAACGTCAGGGCACCATTCACGTTGTAACCGGGCAGGGGTGAAAACTTGTTGTACTGGTCGATCAACATCTTGGTCTTGGCATCAAACTTGACATGGTCTTCCTTGGTCCACCAGTCACGTAAATTGCCATCGCCGTCATATTGTGCACCTTGGTCGTCGAAGCCATGGCTGATTTCGTGACCGATGACGCCACCGATACCGCCATAGTTGACGGCGTCATCTGCGTTCGCATCAAAGAACGGTGGTTGCAGAATCGCCGCCGGGAACACGATCTCATTGAGTTCGGGGTTGTAGTAGGCGTTCACGGTTTGTGGGGTCATCCCCCACTCGTCGCGGTCGACTGGTTTGCCGAGTTTGTTCAGTTCGAAGTTGTAGGCAAACGCTTCGGCGCGCATCACGTTCCCGACCAGATCATCTTTCTTGATGACCACGCTGAAATAATCCTTCCACTTGTTCGGATAGCCGATTTTCGGCGTGAACTTGGCCAATTTGACCAGTGCTTCCTTTTTGGTTTCTGGACTCATCCAGTCGATGGTGTCGATGCTCTGGCGATACGCGGCCAGCAGGTTCTGCACCAGTTTTTCCATGTGCGCCTTGCGCTCCGGCGGAAAATACTGC
>JAYVEF010000232.1:0-3157 GCA_043748965.1 Burkholderiales bacterium | reverse complement strand
GACCGTCGACCTGACCGACGCGCTGGTGTACGACAAAAATTATCATCAGGAAGCCGCGGTACGCATGCCGGCTGGTAGCGAAACCCATGGCGGCGCCGACGTCTTTCTCGGCGCGATGGGACTCGGCGCCGACGCCTTCCACGGCACACTCGACAACACGCAGGTCTTCACGCTGATGAAATCAGCGGCCGGACTTTGATTGCGCACCCAGGAAAGAACCAGAACATGAACCAGCAAATCAGACTAGCCGCAGCGATTGCCGTAGTGGCCGGCGCCGTAGGACTCGCGACATCGGCGATGGCTGCAGGCGAAGCAAAAAGCGTAATTTTTTTCCTCGGCGACGGCATGGGTCCGGTCACCAAAACTGCAGCGCGTATTTACAAATACACCGAGTCCGGCTCGCTGGCGATGGATACGATGCCATACACGGCGCGCATCAAGACCTTTTCGCTGGACGCCCAGACCACCGATAGCGCGCCGTCGATGGCAGCCTACATGACCGGCGTCAAGGAGCGCAACGACGTGTTGTCGATGAGCGGCGACACGATTGCCAAGGCGCCCGGCAAGGATGCCGCAACCGGCGTATCGAATTCGGTCACCAACTGCGCAGCGACCGGAAATGGCACGCCGGTGATGACGTTGACCGAATACGCGATCGCGCAAGGCAAGGCGGCCGGCACGGTCACCACCACCCGTCTGACCCACGCCACGCCGGCCGCAACCTATGCCCACTCCTGCCATCGTGACGCTGAATACGAAATCGCCCGTCAGGCAGTGCCGGGCGGTGCCGGTGCGAATGCCAAACTTGGCACTGGACTTGATGTGATGATGGGTGGCATCAGCTACTACTGGCGTCCGTACGTAGCAGTGACGACGCCGCGTGGCCGTCCGGACGGGCGCGATCTAATCGCCGAAATGCAGGCCAAGGGCTATACCTTTGCCACCGATCTTGCCAGCATGAACGCCGCACCGACCACCTCCGGCAGCAAACTGCTGGCACTGTTCGATTTTGCACTGCCGCAAGGGCACATGTCGTATAACGTCGATCGTGATCCGACCAAAGAGCCGAGTCTGTCGGAAATGACCAGCAAGGCAATCGACATTCTGTCGAAGAATCCTAAAGGTTATTTCCTGATGGTCGAAGGCGGTCGGATCGATCACGCTCTGCATGGCACGAACGCCAAGCGCGCGCTGGAGGATACGATTGCGTTTGACGATGCCATCAAGATGGCGCTCGGCAAGGCCGATCTGACCAACACGCTGATCGTCGTAACGGCGGACCATGACCACACGATGGCCTTCAACGGCTATGGCAAACGCGGCTCGCCGATCCTCGGCAACAACATCAACTACCAGACCGGCAAGCCGAGTCTGGACGCCGATGGCGTGCCGTATTCGACGCTGGTGTTCGGCAACGGGCCGAACCGCAAGGACACTCGGGTGACGGTCGATACCAGTATTGTCGAAGGCCTTGACTACCAGCAAGAAGCGGCGATTCGCACCAACAATGGCGGCGAAAGTCATGGCGGTGGTGATGTCCAGTTATACAGCGTCGGTGCCGCCGCTAAAACCTTCAAGGGCACGATGGACAATACCAAAGTGTTTTCGCTGGTGAAGAGCGCCGCCGGTCTGTAATTTGAACGTAGCGCCATGGTGACCAGTCGCCGCGCGACCGGTCACTTGTTTATTTCAGGAACCGATCATGTCTGAACCTTCTTTTAAATTGCTGTGCGCTGCGTTGGCAAGTTGTGCCGGATTGGCGCAAGCGGCAGAATTGCCTGCGCTGGACGCCACCGTCAGCTATGACAGCACGACTGTGACGCACGCCGGTGTCACTGAAACCCGACGGTTTCGCAATATCCTGATCCGGCGTCCGGGTCATGTCTGGATGGAGCGGATGGTGCCCGACCATGTCGAGACCAGCCACCACCACCACGACCTCAGCGAGGCAGGGCACAAGCATGTCGATTTCGATATTTCGACCCAGCACCTGACGCGCACCGCCAACGGCGACATCCGCGCCGAATACATCGACCGTGATCAGCGCCAGGTCGTGTACGTCCCGCCGACCGAATACAGCATCAGCGGTTTCGATGGTTCTTGGGATAACGCAGCCGCAATGGTGGCAGAAAAAACCGTACTGGCGATGCCGCTGTCAAAGCGCCCGACCACTGTCGCCGACACCGAGTGGCATCAAGAAGCCCGCAACGGCTGGTACAACCGGGTGCTTTGGTCGACCCGGTACAAAGTCGCTCTGGTGGTCGAGTCAGGCAAGAGCGACGGCTCAATCACACGCCGCACGGTGCTGGCGTTACGCCCGGCAACGCCGGATAATGCATTGCCCTGGAGAGGACTGAGCAGCTATGCGCAGAAAGAGTATGACGATTTCATGGATTGAGTGGCAGCGCTGACCGCCAGTGCCTGGCCTTTACTGCTGTCTTTCATCTCGTCGAACAAAAACGCCCGCAAGCTGCGGGCGTTTTTGTTTGGCACTCGATGCGAGTTATTTCAAGTGGTCGGAAATGAGTTTAGTCATTTCGAACATCGACACTTGTTTCTTGCCGCCAAAAACAGCTTTCAGTTTGTCATCGCCATTGATCATGCGCTTGTTTGCTTCGTCCTGCAGGGCATGCTTCTTGATGTATTCCCAAACTTTTTTGGTGACTTCGGTACGCGGCAGTGGGTTGGCACCGACTACGGCGGCCAGCACGGCCGATGGAGTCATCGGTTTCATGAAGGCGGCGTTTGGTTTGCGCGGGGTGGTCGGTTTTGCTGCGACTTTCTTGACTGCCGGTTTGGCTGCTGCGGCTTTAGCCGGTGCAGCTTTTTTGGCGGCTGGTGCTGCGGCTTTTTTCACGGCTGGCTTGGCAGCAGCGGCTTTGGCCGGAGCTGCTTTTTTAGCCGGAGCTGCGGGTGCTGCTGCAGGTTTTTTCGCAGCAGGCGCCTTAGCGGCCGGTTTCGCGGCTGCGGGTTTTTTTGCTATTGCCATCTTCAAGCCTCCTTGACATATGTTCGGAAATTGCGTTAATTCACGCACCGCTAATAGTGGTGTGGATTTTCCGGCCGCGCAAGCCTTTTTTAAGTCTTTGTAGCGCTATTTTTACGTCTTCGCGCATGGAGTTCTCATAGGGAGAATTCAGAAAGTGAGCCGGTTCGT
>JAYVEF010000231.1:0-3170 GCA_043748965.1 Burkholderiales bacterium | reverse complement strand
CTTGCGATACAGGACGGTACCTCCGCTCACAATGGCAACAACGGCACCTGGCGCCCCTTCGCGATGCAGTGTCTCGGTCACCAAGGCATCGACCTTGTCGGCGTCGGCGCCGGACAACGCAGTTAGCGGCGAGGCCATGACGGTCGACCACGCTGCCGACGCAAGTCAAAGCACGCAGGATGTGAAGAACGACGATAGAGTTTGTGGGTATTCTGGCCAATCGTGACCACCGATTCTGGTCTATCGTGACCAGCCATTCTGGCGCATCGTGACCGCTCATTCTGGCCTATCGTGACCAATTTGCAGGCAGCACCAGAATCGGTGGTCACGACACCAGATTGACTGGTCACGATACCAGAATGACGTCGGCCACCGCAGAGATGATGTTACGCATATAGCAACCGAACGAGTACGCTTTCAGCTTTTTGTCTGGAGACAGCGTGCCCGTACCAAGGATCAATATGCGTAAGATAAAAGACGTATTGCGTTTGAAGTTGGACGCCAAGCTGTCACACCAGCAGATTGCCAATGCGCTGGGAATTTCGAAGGGCGCGGTCACCAAGTATGTCGGGCTTGCCGCCGTGGCGGGCCTGGACTGGCTCGCGGTGCAAGCCGCAAGCGATACTGAGCTCGATCGCCGGCTGTATGTATTGCCAGAGCGCCCACGTGGCCATGTCCAGCCGGACTATGCCCGTGTGCACCACGAACTGCGTCGCAAGGGTATGACGCTGATGCTGCTGTGGGAGGAGCATCGTGCCGATTACGCCGATCGCCAGACCTATGCCTACGCGCAGTTCTGTGTAAATTACAGACGTTTCGCCAAGCGCCTCAAGCGTTCGATGCGCCAGATCCATCGCGCCGGCGAGAAGCTGTTCATTGACTACGCCGGCCCCACCATTGGTTTGACCGACGGCAGCCGCGCGCACATCTTTGTGGCCGCATTGGGCGCATCGAGTTACACGTTTGCCTGCGCCACCCCGCGTGAGACGATGGCCGACTGGCTAGCATCAACGGCCAAGGCGCTGAGCTTCATTGGCGGCGTGCCGCAGTTGATCGTGCCCGACAATCCTAAGGCCATGATCGCCGATGCAAACCGCTACGAGCCGCGCAGTAACGACACCGTGCTCGATTTCGCGCGACACTATGGCACCTCGATTCTGCCCGCCCGACCGCGCCATCCGCAGGACAAAGCGAAAGCCGAGTCGGCAGTGCAAATCGTGGAACGCTGGATCATGATGCGTCTGCGGCATCAACAATTTAGCAGTGTGCACGAAGTCAATGTTGCCATCGCGCCGCTGCTGGCAATGCTTAACAATAAGCCGTTTCAGAAGCTGCCCGGCAGTCGCGCCAGTTCCTTCGCTGAGCTGGATGCCCCAGCCTTGCTTGCCTTGCCGTTGCAGCGCTATGAAATGGCGCACTTCAAGACCGTCACGGTGCACATCGACTATCACGTTGAGGTGGATCGCCATCGCTACAGCGTGCCGCATGCTTTGGTCGGTCAAGTAATGGAAGCGCGCATCACGGCCACGGCCGTAGAGATCCTACATCGCGGCCAGCGCGTTGCCAGTCATGCACTCAACAGTCGCCAAGGCGGCTTCACCACCATCCCTGCCCACATGCCGGCGGCCCATCGTGCACACATGGAGTGGACGCCGCAGCGGCTGATTCACTGGGGCGAAACCATCGGCCCGGCGACAGCCGAAGCGGTGACGCGTCTGATGGCGGAGAACAAGCATCCGGAGCACGGATACCGTTCTTGTCTGGGTCTGCTATCGCTGGCCAAACGCTACGGCAAGGCCCGTCTCGAAGCGGGCTGCATACGAGCCTTGCAAATCGGCGCCTGCCAGTACCGCCATGTCAGCGACATCCTAAAAAATAATCGCGATCAAAGTAAGCCCGCTACAGCCGGTGACTGGATCAGCCCCGACCATGCCCACGTTCGTGGTCCTGGCTACTATCAATGAGGACTTCAACAATGATGATGCATACCACCCTGGCGCAATTGCGCGCATTGAAACTTGACGGACTGGCGACTGGACTGGAGGATCAATTAACCCAGCCAAGCATGGCAGCGATGAGCTTCGAAGAACGACTCGCGCTGCTGGTAGACCGCGAGATCCATTGCCGTAATGACCGCAAGCTTGTCCGCTTGCTCAAGAACGCTCACCTGAAGTACGCGCAGGCAGCCATCGAAGACATTGATGCGCGCGCCGGTCGCGGCATTGACCGCCGCGAGGTGATGAGTCTGGCACTGGGAGACTGGGTGGACGCTGGCCACAGCGTTCTGATTACCGGACCGACCGGCGCCGGCAAATCCTGGCTCGCCTGCGCACTGGCGCAATATGCCTGTCGGCGCGGATACTCCGCCGTCTATCAACGGGTACCTCGCCTGCAGGAAGAACTCCACATCCGTCATGGCAGCGGCGCCTTCGGAAAATGGTTGCTCCAGCTCGCCAAGACTGACGTCCTGATTCTTGACGATTGGGGAATGGGTGCCATCGATAGCTCGACGCGTTCTGATCTGCTGGAGATCATTGACGACCGTGCCGCAAACCGGGCCACGATCATCACCAGCCAACTTCCGGTTGAGCACTGGCATTCCTGGATTGGCGACGCCACCATCGCCGACGCCATCCTGGATCGCATTCTGCAGCGCAATCATCGCCTGACCCTGACTGGCGATTCACTGCGGGCTCCAGAACGAACTAAAACCAGTAAAAAGGAGAAAATCATCGACCCATCGTGACCACTGACATTACAATTTAAACGCGTAACACCATCTCATGCGCGCCGGTCACGATAGGCCAGAACGAGCGGTCACGTTAGCCAGAATACGCAAGTTTGCATGGACGGTCCATTTCTAGGTAACGATGTAGATGGTACCGATGCCACGACTCAGTCGTCGTGGATTTGCGACCAAGCGCTAAAAGCTGCCTTTAAACTCCCATTTCAGAAGCTTCAGACGAAATGGCGTACCACACGCATATATGCGCGACTGTCGAGAATCGCGTAAAACTTGGCCGTTGGCAGCAATTTTCGATGGCTCAAACTGTGGCGACGTGTGACCGGTTCTGGCCCAGGCTGTGTAAAAACGCAAAACCCTGAAATTTTCGTGGGTAGGGAGACCATTCCCTACCCCGAGAAAATCGCGTAGCGTCCGTTTTGAGAGG
>JAYVEF010000230.1:0-3179 GCA_043748965.1 Burkholderiales bacterium | reverse complement strand
GAGACAAGCATCAACTCATACTTTTTTGGCGGTATCGGGAGGTCGGTCCGGCTCTTCGACCCAGCATAAATACATGGCGCCGTATCAACAAGTGGCAGCGCCACGACTTTCCACGGCGTCGACCAGTTCTGATCCGAAAACCAGTTGATGGCATGGCACTGACGGGCCATTTTTCCTGCGTTTCCCACCATTTCTGGCGCTCGCGCACATGGCGCAAGCGCGCCTCGGAAAAATTTTACGAATAGTGCGATTTGATCCTTTACTTTCAAAAAAAAATAATGCAACATCCGGCTCGTTATCAGTGAATGGAGGTCCGAATGGACGCAGGCAGTTGTAGGCGATTTTTCGCTTATGCCCTATCGAGATGTTGAGACACGTTTTCGGACCAACCTGATTTTTGGCGTCCACTGTCTCGGCACTCAATGACGAGGCAGTGCGCACGCAAACCGGTCCTGGCTTACCGCCCGAACCGTTTCTGTAGCGCCCTTCCAAAAAAATAATTGCGATCGCTCAGCGTGAGTGTGATGTTGCACACTTGCCGCAGGCCCTCGCCGCACGTCCATGCCGGATTTTCGATTCGAGGTATCCGGCTGCGTGTACGCTTAAAAAGGGAGTCACACCAATGCACCACATCACACACACCCCGCGCAGCTACGGCACGCTGGTATCGACCACGCCGTACGAAGTGCGCTATGCAACCCAAGTCCCTCAGCTGGGCCTTCTTGGCACAATGCGCAAGACATTCGCTGCGCTCGCACGTTTGACGTCCAAGCGTCCGGGTCCGCGCTACTTTCCCATGTTAGCCCTGATGGTTCTTGCCCTGTGGGCGCTGGCATGCCCCCTGCGGTCGCTCGCCGCCGACACCGACGCCAGCACGCCGACGCTGCCTGCTGTGGCAACGCCAGCAGCCGGTGACGTGCCGATTCAGCAATGGGCCGTACACGGCCAATTGACCAACATCACGCAAAAACATGCGCGTTTCAATTCACCGTACAGCGGTGGCAACAGTCTCGATCCCAACGGCCGGATCGAAGAAACCACAGACATCACCTTGTTTGCCGGCTTGCGTCTTTGGCAGGGTGCAGAATTGTGGCTAAATTCCGAAATAGACCAAGGTTTTGGCTTTAACAATACGCTTGGCCTTGCCGGCTTTCCCAATGGTGGTGCATACAAATTGGGTTCGAACGCGCCGTATTTACGGATACCGCGCGCCTTTATTCGGCAAACCATTGCGCTCGGTGGCGACCTGCAAACGATCGAGCCAGCGGCAAATCAACTGGGTGGCACGCGTCCGGCCAACAACCTGACGCTCACTGCAGGCAAATTTGCTGTGACCGATATTTTCGATGGCAACGCCTATGCCCACGATCCGCGCGCAGATTTTTTGAACTGGTCGATCATCGATTCCGGCCCGTTCGATTATGCCGCCGACTCATGGGGCTATACCTACGGCGGCGCGGCCGAATGGACGCAGGACCGGTTCACATTGCGCGCTGGCGTCTTTCAACTCTCGGAGATACCGAATGGCAAAGTCGCGGGTCTTCACTTCAGCCAGAACGCGCTGATCGCCGAACTTGAAATGCGTCATCAGATGGCTGGACATCCGGGCAAGATCAAGTTGCTGGCGTTTCGCAACCACGGCAATATGGCCCGCTATCGTGAAGCAATCCAGCTCGGCGCCGATACCGCTTCTGCCCCTGATGTGTCGCTGGTTCGGCGCGTCGGCTCCCGCGCGGGCGTTGCGCTGAATCTGGAACAGGAGATTGCCAGCGATGTCGGTGCATTCGCGCGCCTCGGGATCAACGGAGGCGACAAGGAAGCCTATGAATTTTCCGACATAAACAAATCGATCACAGCCGGTTTGTCGATCAAAGGCGACCAGTGGCGGCGGCATGACGACACCATCGGCCTGGCTTTTGCGGTCAATGGTTTATCGGCAAGCGCGCGCGACTACTTTTCTGCAGGAGGACTCGGTATCCTGGTCGGTGACGGGGCGTTACATTACGGCAGCGAAAGAATCCTCGAAACCTACTACACGTTGCGCGCAAATAGCCATCTCGCGTTGACCATGGACTTTCAACGGATCGTCAATCCAGCCTATAACCGCGATCGTGGTCCGGTCAACTTCGTTGCCTTGCGCGTGCACGGCGAGTTTTGAGACGTTGTTGCATGCATAGAAAATCGGAAAAGAAGGCTCTGTCGTTCAGAAGAATCAATCAATGTTCACCGGACGCACTGATCCAGGCTTCCTTTTTTATCGCAGCAGCGCCCACGCATTTATTACATCGCCAACGATGCGTGGGCAGCGCTGGATGGCCAGCTCGACGCAGTTGCGCAAACCCCTAGCGTATTTTTCGCTGCAACGTCCTGCGGCCGTATTGCTCCATAGCGGTGATATGTTCGTCACGCTTGCCATCGCCCACAACCGAACCAACCGCCGTTTGAAGGCAAAACGATCACCGCAGCGTCGAGCCGTGTTAGCCGTACAGCGTGATGGAGCGGTTCACTGTCGCAGGCGCCACCGTTAGGTCTCCCACTTCTGGCGTAGTCGACTCGGTGGCCAAAGTCTGCTGCTTTTCATCCACCGCTCGGTGCTGCCTTCTTCGAGCGGGCGATCAAGAACAAGAGCGGCTCGGTCGGGCGCAGCGCGAGCTGAAAAGCCTGAAGAAGAAATCCGGCCGTCGCAATTGCGCGATCTATACACCCGCATGGCGTCGGTGGATGGATGCCTGGAAAAGCTTGCTCGGACACGATATGGCAACTTTAGCTTTCAGTGATTTTACCCATGCCGAACAAACACAACGCTGCGGTACGCCATCACATTCCGAAAATGAAATTCAAGGTGGCTAACTGAGCCGAGTACGAAGCCGGTCTTCGGCGACGCGGCGGTTTGACCTTGTGGGTGAGGGATGAGGCGATCAAAGGTTGGTGGGTCGCTCCACGCAAGACGCCCAGCCGACAAGCTCGCTATGCAGATTTGGCGATTGATACGGCGATCACGCTGCGGCTGGCATTTCAATTGCGGCTTCGCCAAGTTGAAGGATTCATGACGTCGATTTTCAGCTTGATGAAGGTCGACCTTGTCGCTCCCGACCATACAACGTTGCGCCGGCGGGCGAAGGTCTTACCGACAATTGCAAATGGGGACTGGCCGCAGGGGCCGCTTGACATCATCATCG
>JAYVEF010000229.1:0-3203 GCA_043748965.1 Burkholderiales bacterium | reverse complement strand
CATCGTGTATGAATCCACGTGAAAGCCCTTTTAAAATCATTCATCTCGGAGTTCATTTGTCCAAGGCAATTTCCCGATTTATCAACGCCAAGGTTCTTGCCATTGGCATCACAGGTGTTTTCCTTGGTAGTTGTGCAACGTCGGGCCAATGGGGAGAGTCCAGTACTGCGGATCGGCAAACCACCGCCACGCCAGACGCTACCAATCGCCTGAAAGCGCTTGATCGAATAACCTGGGGCGTTAATCTTTCAAATTGGCAACAGTCGGAAGCATCCGGGTTTGACCGCTATCTGGAGCAGCAATTGCACCCGGGCCCGGACCACCTGCCCCCAGCGATTTCCGCACAAATCGCGTCAATGACCATTTCGCAGCAGCAATTGACGCCACTGGTGCAGACGCTCGAAACATCGCGCAAGAACGCTGATGTAATAACCGATGATCAACAAAAAAAGGCTGCTCAGCAGAGCTACCAGCAGGAGCTAAACCGAATCGCGCGGGAGACCGCGACCCGCTCACTGTTGCGCGATGTATACTCGGCCAATCAGCTGCAGGAGCAGATGACGTGGTTCTGGATGAACCATTTCAACCTGCATCAGGGCAAACATAACTTGCGCGCAATGATAGGCGACTATGAAGAGCGCGCGATTCGCCCGCATGCGCTCGGAAAATTTCGTGATCTGCTCAACGCCACGGTGCATCACCCGGCGATGTTGCGATACCTGGACAACGAACAGAACGCAGGCGGGCATATTAATGAAAATTATGCCCGCGAATTATTGGAGCTGCACACTCTCGGCGTCGACAGCGGCTACAGTCAGCACGACGTACAGGAACTCGCCCGTATACTTACCGGGGTCGGCGTCAATCTAAGCAGTACGACGCCATCAGTGCGCCGTGATTTGCAGGCGCAGTACGTACGCGACGGGTTATTCGAATTCAATCCGAACCGACACGACTACGGCGACAAAAAGTTTCTCGGCCAGACCATACGCGGGCACGGCTTGGGAGAACTAGAGGAAGCGATCGACCGCCTCAGTAAAAACCCCGCAACTGCCCGCTTTATTAGTCGTAAGCTGGCGCAATTTTTGGTGGCTGACTCGCCGCCGGCGCCGCTGATCGACCTGATGGCAGCGACATTTCAGCGCACCGATGGCGATGTTGCGGCCGTGCTGCGTACACTGTTCAAGTCGACCGAATTTGCCCAGTCGCTCGGACGGCAATTCAAAGACCCGGTGCATTACGTTGTCTCTGCAGTGCGACTGGCATATGACGATAAACCAATCCTCAACAGCGGACCGATGTTGAATTGGCTCAACCGGATGGCCGAGCCCCTCTATGGGCGCCAAACACCCGATGGATACCCGCTAGTAGAATCAGCTTGGGCTAGTTCTGGACAGATGACGACACGGTTTGAAATAGCGAAGGCAATCGGATCAGGCAGTGCAGGGCTGTTCAAAACAGATGGACCCCAGCCACAAGAACGCGCGGCCTTTCCGCAGCTCGCCAATGCGCTGTATTTTCAATATGTACAAAAAACCTTAAGTTCTAGCACGCGTCAAACGCTGGATCAAGCAGGGTCGCCGCAAGAATGGAATACCTTTTTGCTGTCGTCGCCTGAAATGATGCGCCACTAACCAGACTGAAACCCAGCTCATGCAACGTCGTACCCTGCTAAAAACCATCGCCACGTTACCAGTCGCGGCAATCTCGGGCAATTTATTTGCCGCGCCCGCTACCAAATCGCGATTGCTGGTGGTGTTTCTTCGCGGTGGCTATGATGCTGCCAATTTACTTGTGCCAATTTCAAGCAAGTTCTATTACGAAGCACGCCCGAACATTGCAGTGGCGCGACCTGGTGTTGCGCTCAGTTGCGCACTACCGTTGACCGCTGAATGGGGCCTTCATCCCGCGCTGCGCGAAAGCATTTTCCCGTTATTCCAGCAAGGTCAAGCGGCTTTTATCCCGTTTGCAGGAACCGAAGATTTATCGCGCAGCCATTTTGAAACGCAGGACAGTATCGAACTGGGTCAACCTGCCGCTCTCAGCCGCAACTATCGATCAGGATTTCTGAACCGGTTGGCGGCAACGCTCAACGATAACGGCGCGATGGCATTCACGGACCAGTTGCCCATCATCTTGCAAGGCAGCGTGTCTTTACCCAATATGTCGCTGCGTTCGTTCGGAAAGCCGGCAGTCGATGCACGTCAAAGTAAGCTCATTGCAGCGATGTACCGGGGAACCGTACTGGCGCCGCAGGTGACTGAAGGGTTTGTGGTGCGTGACGAAGTCCAGCGCGAGATGGCAGGCGAAATGGAAGCTGCCAGTCGGAACGCAATTACCAGTAAAGGTTTTGAACTCGAAGCGCGCCGCATCGCCCGTCTCATGAAAGATAAATACAACATCGGTTTTGTCGATGTCGGTGGCTGGGACACCCACGTTGGCGAGGGGGGTGCCAGTGGCTATCTGGCGGGTCGACTCGATGAACTCGGTCGTGGACTGGCAGGCTTTGCTCAGGAAATGGGGGGTGACTGGCGCGATACGGTGGTGGTGGTTGTCAGCGAATTCGGGCGCACTTTTCGAGAAAATGGTAACCGCGGCACCGATCACGGCCATGGCACGGTGTACTGGGTGCTCGGAGGTGGCGTGCGCGGCGGACGCATCGCTGGCGAACAAATTCAAATCGAGCAGCCGACGTTATTTCAAAACCGCGATTACCCGGTCTTGAACGAGTATAGGGCGATTTTTGGCGGATTGTTCGCACGCCAGTACGGTCTGAACGCGGTCCAGCTGGAGAAAATTTTTGCCGGTGTCAAGGCGCGCGATATCGGCTTGATTTAGGGTTGGCGGCTGTCATGTTTGCCCAATGTCGCAGTAATTCCGGTCGCAAAAGCGTGATGGTAAGCGCAACGGCATCTTCAGTCAAAACGCACCGAAAATACGGTTCCCTGACCATCGCCTCCTGAAGCTACCGCAATGCTTGCTGCGTGCGCCTGCGCGATATCGCGCACGATCGCCAGTCCGAGCCCGCTGCCGGGAACGGTATGGTCGAGCCTGTAAAAACGGTTGAATACCAGATCGCGCGCGGCATCGGCAATACCTGGCCCCGAATCTTCTACCGAAAATACGCCGGTAGCCCGATCGTAGAAGCAGCGCACCGTCACGGTGCCTGCGAGCGGCGAATAGCGGATGGCATTGTCGATCAG
>JAYVEF010000228.1:0-10513 GCA_043748965.1 Burkholderiales bacterium | reverse complement strand
TGCCGGGAGTCTGGCCAGCCAGACGCAGGCGGCGGCTCGCTCCGGTCCCCTGCGCTGTGCGTGCGAATGCGATAACTTTCATTTGATGCTCCAAAGGTTGCAGGGCTCGGCCCCGCGTTAAAAATCCCCCGCGACCAGGGGATTTGTGAACAGCGCCGAAATGAACATTCAACCGGCGCTGGAAATTTTTATCAGATGCAGCTCAATCGGCAAACAGCGACATCACCGAGTCACCGGTACTGATCCGCTTGAAGGTTTCGGCTAGAAGTTCGGCGCAGCTTAACTGGCGAATCTTGCCGCAGGCTCTGGCAGCATCGGATAATGGAATCGTATCGATTACCACCAGTTCATCAAGTGTCGAATTGGATATCCGCTCGATCGCCGGTCCCGACAATACCGGGTGAGTACAGTAAGCAATGACTTTTTTGGCACCGCGATCTTTCAGGACTTCGGCTGCTTTTACCAGCGTGCCGGCGGTGTCGACCATGTCATCCATGATGACGCAGTTGCGCCCTTCGACTTCGCCGATGATGTTCATCACTTCGGACACGTTGGCTTTCGGCCGACGTTTATCGATGATCGCCAGATCACAGTCGAGGCGTTTGGCGAGCGCTCGGGCGCGCACCACGCCACCGACATCGGGCGATACCACCAGCAAGTCGTCGTAATTTTTGGCAACCAGGTCGCTCAGCAGAATTGGAGATGCATAAATATTGTCTACCGGAATATCGAAAAATCCCTGAATCTGATCTGCGTGCAGGTCCATGATCAACACCCGCTCCACACCGGCTTCCTGCAGCATGTTGGCGACCACTTTGGCCGAAATCGCTACCCGTGCCGAACGCGGACGGCGATCCTGGCGAGCGTAGCCGAAATAGGGGATCGCAGCGGTAATCCGGCCGGCCGAGGCGCGCTTCAGGGCGTCCACCATCAGCATGATTTCCATCAGGTTGTCGTTGGTCGGCGCACAGGTCGACTGCAACACGAAGACGTCCTTGCCGCGCACATTTTCGTTGATTTCAACAACGATTTCGCCGTCGGAAAATTTCGACACGACCGCTTTTCCGAGCGCAATCCCAAGTTGTCGCGCGACCCCCGCGGCCAGATCCGGATTGGCGTTGCCGGTAAAAACCATCATGTTATCAAGCGCCATCGGTGAAGTCCTGGAAGCCATCGTTGATCAATGAAAGCGGGGTAGTACAAGCTGCAAAAGCCGCCACGGCCCGACGGTGTCGTCTTGCACTGGCGGCTTTTCTGGTAGGTCTGACTGGTCGGTGTGGCTCGTGTAACCATTATCAATCGGCGCACTGTTGATACGGTGGGTCACTAACCGGACTACTCACTGCAGTCAAAATCGATGTTCACATACAATTAAATGGCAGGGGAAGAAGGATTCGAACCTTCGAATGCTGGAATCAAAATCCAGTGCCTTAACCGGCTTGGCGATTCCCCTACGCAACCTGCGATTGTCGCTGCAGCATGTCGCACTGCCTTGCGCAGTGTGCGTCCGTCCATGCAGCGTCAAAATATCTACTATTCGATCATTACAAACCGGGGTGCACCTGCGTTTGCAAATACTGCAGCGGATGCACCCGCAATCCAGCCGCGCTCCAAGCTTGCCAGTGTGGTGGCACCTTTGCCAGTACCGCATCGGCCGCGTCTATCGTCGGAAAGCCACAAAACACGCAGGCGCCCGATCCGGTCATTTTCGCGTCGCCGTATTGCCTGAGCCATTCAATGGCTTCGGCAACTTCTGGAAACAGCCGCGCCGCCACCGCTTGCAGATCGTTTCTCCCGAAACTTTTAGTAGCCCCGGAAAAGTCCAGTATTTTGACGGGTTTCGAATTCCTTGTCAATTCCGCTGACGTGAATATTGCAGCCGTAGGAATCGAAACACCGGGCTCGATGATGACAAAGTAGCCATCTTGTGTCGCGACTTCCATCAATTGTTCGCCGACGCCTTCTGCGAACGCGTTGACGCCGAACAAAAAAAATGGCACGTCGGCGCCGAGTTGCACTCCTAATTGCATCAGCGCCGTGCGATCCAGACCGGTTTGCCACAAATGGTTTAGTACCAGCAACGTGGTGGCGGCGTCGGAGGAACCGCCGCCCAAACCCCCGCCCATCGGCAGAATTTTAGCAAGCGCGATATCGGCTCCGTAACGGGTGCCGGTGTGCTGCTGCAGCAGACGGGCAGCGCGCACCACCAGATCGCTGTCGTGCGCCACGCCGGCGATTTCGGTGCTGCGCCAGATCACGCCATCGTCGCGCACATCAAAATCCAGGCGGTCGCAGCGATCGACTAGCTGAAACACGGTTTGCAATAAATGGTAGCCATCGGTGCGACGTCCAACGACATGCAAAAAAAGATTCAGCTTGGCGGGTGCGGGGCAGTCGTGCAGCGAGCGGATCATCGGATGCAGCCGACAATAAGGATGAATCGGCGCGGCGTCAGAGCGTTTGCCAACTGTCGATCACGATACGGATCGCCACGTCACCGGCCTGTACCGTGCTGCGTGTTAGATCAATACGGCGTGGATGCACATTGACCGGTACGCTGGTGTCCCATGTCGGATACTGCAATTGCCAGCCATCCCTGGTGGTAATCGTCGCGGTGCTCGCGGGGGTTGCCGTAACGTGTTTGCCGTCGGCGCTGGTGACCATACCTTGCAACCAGTCGCGCAATCCCGCGACCGGCAAGGGCCAACCCAGTGCGACCATGACCAGCGCATCGGCATCGGCGGCACTGCGCGCTGGCTGACCGGCCTGTACCAGCGTGGCCTGCGTCGGCCCGATATCGATGGTGGCGAGCGTCTGGCCCAACGGTGACAACAGCGTCACCAGCGTTTGCGATCCACGCTGTGACCAGTTGAAGCTGCCATGAATCGCTTCATCCTTGCCGTTGTTCTGGTAGCGTACCGACAAGCGGCCGGCGATATCGATCGAGGATGCGGCGTGGCGCCCGATCTCGTTTGCCGGCGGTGCATTCACAGTGGGCGGTGTGACCGTGGCACATCCGGCCAACGCCACGCACAGCAGCAAACCGTAGCGTGTCCACACTACCGTCACAGGCGCACCTGCAATCGCGCCAAGGTATTTTTAAGCGTATCGTTTTTGGGATCTTTCGTACGTGCGTCGCGCCAGAATTTTTGAGCGTCGGCTTTTTGTCCGCGCACCCACAATACCTCACCCAGATGTACCGCGATCTCGGCGTCGGGACGCAGCTTATAGGCGCGGCGCAGCAGTTCTTCGGCGGCGGTAAGATTGCCGAGCCTGTATTTGACCCATCCCATGCTGTCGATGATGAAGGGATCGTCGGGGGCCAGTTTCAACGCTTGTTCGACCAACGTCTGTGCCTCCGGCAGTCGTATGTTGCGCTCGGCAAACGAGTACCCTAAAGCGTTGTAGGCATGCTGATTCATCGGTGCCAGTTTGATTACCTTGCGTAACGCGGTTTCCATCTGATCGACCTGATCGGCCTTTTCGGCTGACATCGCGAAGTCGTACAAGATGTCGGTATTGTCGGGGAAGCGCTGCATGCCTTTTTCAAGCACCTCATAAGCTTGTTTCGGCTGGTCGACGTCCCGTAAAATTTGTGCTTCCGCCTGCACGATCAGGCTTTGCTCACGTTCCCCGTCGGTAGAGGTCTCAGTCAGCATTTTGCGGGCTGCGGCAACATCGCCACCGCGCGCGACCAGTTGCGCAGCCTTGATCTGCGCACCCAAAAAAGCATCGCCGGGCGGCACCTCGCTCAGGTACCTGAGTGCTGCTTTGGTATCTTTGCGCTCTTCAGCGATCTGCGCCAGTACCATGAGAGCCTGACCCGGATCGCGCGAGTCGTCGGGGTGCGCGGCTAATACTTTGAGGTAGCTGTTCAGATACCGCTCGGCGTTTTTCATATCCTTGGTCTGGGTGCCGAGAATCCCGAGTGCGAACAGTGTCGTCGGGTCGTCCGGTTGCACTTTCAGCAGGGTTTCAAATTCGGCGCGGGCCTGATCGTACTGGTTTTGCTCGATCAACATCCGACCGTAGGCCAGACGCGTTTCGCGGCTATTTGGATTCGCCAGCAAAAAGCCATGCAACGATGCGGCCGCCTCTTTTTTGTCGGCGATTACCTGGGCCAGCGTCAGTATGGCAATCTCGGAATCCGGCTTGATCTTCAACGCGATCTGCGCCTCATCGCGAGCTCGGACGCTGTCACTGTTGGCGAATGCAGCCTGCGCCAGCGCAACGTGTGCTTCGTGCAGCGACAGGTACGGTGCGCTGACATGCTCCAGTACCTTGAAGGCGGCGGCCTTGTCCTTGGCGCGTAGCAGCAAGCGCTGGACCTGCAGTAGCAGAATGCCGCGACTTTGCGGGCGTACATCGCGCAGCCGCTGTTCGAACACGTCTTGCACTTCGGCCAGATCATCCCCCAGTAAAATCAGGCCCAAGTAATACTGAGTGGCTTCTTCGGATTTAGGGGCCAGCGCGCGCCACAGTCGGATCGCTGCCAGCGCCTCGCCGGGTTGCTTGGCGGCGATCGCCATTTCGGCCGCGCGTTTGGCCAGACGCGGGTCGCTGGTTTCCTGCGCAGCGGACAGCATATTGATGTAAGCCGGCTGCCAGCCGCCCCGCTGAAACGCGATTTCGGCCGCCAGTATCTTGAACATCAGTTCTTCGGTCAGCGCGAAGTCCGGCACGCCTTCCATGGAAGTACTCTCGGGCGTGTCATCGTCGGAAACTGTCAGCGCAGGATGATCCGCAAGAGGTACGCGTTCGTGCACCGCAGTTGTACTCAGCGGGCCGACAGGCGGCGCGAGACCGGCGCAAGCAGAAAGGAAGGTCGACAGCGTTACAATGGCAAGTGCGGTTTTCAAGTGGTAATCCTGGCTGTTCGTGCGAACATTTATTCTACGCCGAACCGACGCGGTTGCGGGTTGCGTGCCGCGCGTCGCGCGTCGCGCGCCACGGCAACTCTGTGTTGCCAATCCGTGATTTTGATACTCTTGCAGCAGGGAGCTGGTTCCGGTCATGCCCGAATTACCTGAAGTCGAAGTCACTCGCAGGGGCATTGCCCCGCACCTGGAAGGGCGTCGCGTCACAGCGATAACAATGCGTCGGTCCGGTTTGCGCTGGCCGTTCCCGCCAGCGCTGGACCTTACCCTGGCCGGTCGTAGTGTGCGCGCCACGGGGCGCCGCGGCAAATATCTGCTGATTGATTTTGCCCATGGCACGTTGATTATTCACCTTGGCATGTCAGGGCATCTGCGGATTCTTCCCACCGGCACGCCAGCCCAAAAACATGATCATTTCGATATGGAGGTCGGCGACCAGATGTTGCGGCTGACCGATCCGCGCCGTTTCGGCGCAGTGCTATGGCATCCGCATGCCGATGGCGCGCTTGACCAACATTTGCTGTTGCGCGGTTTGGGCATCGAACCCCTTGGCGCGACTCTGCTGGCAGAAAGCCTGCTGCGCGCGACGCGCGGGCGCACTGCGGCGATCAAGCAGGTCTTGCTGGCGGGCGACGTGGTGGTTGGTGTTGGTAATATCTATGCGTCAGAAAGCCTGTTTCGGGCGCGTATCAACCCCAAAACGCTGGCCGGGAGGATCGGGCTCAAGCGCTACCAGCGGTTGGCGCTGGAGATTCAGGCGACGCTGGAGTCGGCAATCGAGCACGGCGGCAGCACTTTGCGCGATTTTGTTGGGGCGAATGGACAATCAGGCTATTTCCAGCAGACCTACTTCGTCTATGATCGTGCGGGAGAGCCGTGTCGTGTCTGCGGTCGGCCGATCCGGCACATCAGGCAGGGGCAGCGCTCAACGTTTTATTGCGTGAATTGTCAAAAATGAACTGGCGCGAACGTCGTCGGTCGCCACTGGCGCGGCAGCAGACAGGGTGCCACCGTCACAACAGGCAGGCAGTCGAACTATCGGGTGAATGGGGATAACGTGAGCAATCTGGTACAAAAATTTCAGGAATACAGTGGCTGGCGCGATAGCGTGCGGGCGGCACTGACGCATTACCGCATGTACGTTGAAGCAACCCAGCTGATGGACCCTGCCAGCGAACAGCGCATCGGTCACATGGCCGAACGCCTGGCCACCGACAAGCTGACGATTGCTTTCGTCGCCGAGTTTTCGCGCGGAAAATCCGAACTCATCAACGCGATTTTTTTTGCCGAATACGGCCAGCGGATTCTGCCATCGTCGGCCGGTCGCACCACCATGTGTCCGACCGAACTGCTCTACGACGAGACTTTCCCGCCGTCGATCCGTCTGCTACCGATTGAAACCCGGGCAGATTCGCATTCGACCAGCGACCTGAAGAACCAGGGGCATGTCTGGACCGTACTACCGTTGAACGTCAGCTCCGGTGACGGCATGCTCGAAGCCTTCAAGCAGGTCAGTCTTACCAAGCGCGTCAGTGTGGAAGAAGCGCGCAGCTACGGACTATTCGACGAGACCGATCCCGACATGGTCAGCGGCGTTGATCAGTACGGCATGGTGGAGGTTTCGCAGTGGCGCCACGCAATCGTCAACTTCCCGCATCCGCTGCTGAAGCAGGGCCTTATCATCATCGATACGCCGGGCCTGAATGCAATCGGCACCGAACCCGAGCTGACGTTGAATCTGATTCCGAATGCGCACGCGGTGCTATTTATTCTGGCGGCCGATACGGGCGTTACCAAGAGCGATATTCAGATATGGCGCGACCATATCGGCACCGGTGCCGGGCGCATGGTGGTGCTGAACAAGATCGACAGCATGTGGGATGAACTGCGTACGCCTGCCGAAGTCGAGCGCCAAATTCGCCAGCAGGTCAGCGGTGCGGCGCACACGCTCGGACTACTCGAGTCGCAGGTGTTTCCGGTGTCTGCCCAAAAAGGTCTGGTCGCCAAAATCAACCGTGACGCCGAATTGCTGGCACGCAGTCGCCTGCTGCAGTTGGAGCGGGCATTGTCGAATCAGTTGATTCCGTCCAAACAGCGCATCATTCGCGAGCAGCTCGATACTGATATCCATGAGCTGACGATCAGCAAACGTACGCAGTTATCCTCACGTTCGCGCAGCGTCGTCGAGCAATTGATGGAACTCAAAAGCCTGCGCGGCAAAAATCAAAACATCATCGACCATATGATGAAGCGCATCGATATCGAGAAACGCGAGTTCGATGGCAGCCTGATCAAACTGCAGGGCACCCGAGCGGTGTTCGCGCGGCTGTCGACCGAGGTATTCACCAGTCTCGGCATGGGGATTTTGAAAGAGGATATTCGTAATGCGCGCGAGGCAATGACCAGCACGTTTTTTTCCTCGGGCTTTCGCGAAGCGGTGCGGCAGTTTTTTGAACAGATTCAGAATAACCTGAATCTATCAGCCCGCAAAACCGACGAGATCACCGCCATGATGACCGTCATGTACCGCAAGTTTTCGACTGAGCATGGCTTGGCGCTTTCTACACCGATGCCGTTTTCGCTGCAAAAGTACATGAAGGAAATTGACATGATCGAGGGCATCTATCAGCGTCAGTTTGGACCGGCGGCGATCATGACAACCCGCACAGCCGTGCTGATGCAAAAGTTTTTTGATTCGATTGCATCGCGCGTGAAGCAAAGTTTTTTGCAGGCCAACCGCGATGTCGAAGCGTGGTTGAAAGTTGTGATGGCACCGCTCGAAGGGCAGATCCGCGAGCACAAGGAGCAACTGAAGCGCCGTCGGCAGTCGATCGAGCGGATTCACCTGGCTACCGACAGTCTGGAGGACAAGGTTGCCGCGTTCGAAAAAATGCAAATCGAATTGGCCGAACAGTTGGCCCGGTTGGCCACGCTGGAGCAAAACCTGAAACAAGCCGTCGCCGCCGAGCGCGTCGATCGGGAGATGGCTGCCTGAATGAAGCGGATCGCTGCAGAGGCAGGATCCTCGCCTCGAGTCGCCAGCGCGGACGCGGTAGCGGACGCCTCGCAATTTTCGATGGCAGTCGTCGACTGGCAACGCCGGCACGGCCGCCATGCGCTGCCCTGGCAAAATACCCGCGACGCGTATCGCGTCTGGCTATCCGAAATCATGCTGCAGCAAACTCAGGTGGTCGCTGTCATTCCGTATTACCAAAAATTTTTGGTGAGTTTTCCAACCGTCGAAGCACTTGCGCAAGCACCTTCAGAACAGATCATGGCGCACTGGAGCGGGTTAGGGTATTACACCCGGGCGCGCAATCTGCACACCTGCGCGAAACGGGTGGTGGCGGAATACGGCGGTCGTTTTCCTGACGACGTCGCGGCGCTCGCTGACTTGCCCGGTATCGGTCGATCGACTGCGGCTGCGATTGCAGCGTTTGCGTACGGCACCCGTGCTGCGATTTTGGATGGCAACGTCAAGCGCGTGTTTTGCCGGGTTTTCGGCGTCGAGGGTTTCCCCGGCAGCAGTTTGGTCGAACGAAATTTATGGGCGCACGCTGAAAAATTATTACCGGGCCCGGACCGAAGTGCCGATTTGCCGGCATATACCCAGGGTCTGATGGATTTGGGTGCCACCCTGTGTACCCGCAACAACCCCGATTGTGCGCGCTGTCCGCTGGCGCAACGATGCGTGGCACTGGCTACTGGCCGCACTGCTGCGCTACCGCAGCGCAAACCAAAAAAAACCGTGCCTGAACGTCATGTAACGATGCTGCTGATCGTCGATCGCGACCAGGTTCTGCTGGAGCAGCGACCCGATACCGGTATTTGGGGAGGGTTGCTGTCTCTTCCAGAAATCACACCGAGTGACCCGGGGCAATCGGAGCAGCAGGTTGCCAGCGCGGTGGCGCGCTTTGGCGTGCTCGAATCGTGTACGCCGCTGACTTCGTTTTCGCATGGATTCACGCATTTCAAACTGTACGTGACACCCTGTCTGGTGCGGCTGTCGGCGCGTCAGCAACAGATTGCGCAAGATGGTCATGTGTGGCACGCCGCGGCCACGCTGGCGCGCGCGCCGCTCCCGGCGCCGATTAAAAAACTTCTGCTAGAATTTTTTGGGCAGGGAACGCCGTCAGCTGATCTGTTTACAGCTGCGGGCGCGGCGTTGTAGCGCTTTCAGGCTACGCCATCGATCCATTCGACGCGGTTACGGCCGTGTTCCTTTGATCGGTACAACGCGGCGTCCGCACGCTCGATCAATGACGCGGCCGATTCGCCCTGGCGGTACTGCGCCACGCCGATCGATAACGAAATCGATTTTTGCGGCATGACATTGTGCAAATTTAAAAAATGCGCGTGCACCCGCAAACGCTCGGCATGCATGACCGCACCTTTGAGTTCGGTATCGGGCAAGATCTGCATGAACTCGTCACCACCGTACCGCCCCAGCACATCGCTGTCGCGGATGCTGTCGCGCGCGACCCGGGCAAATTCGCGCAGGATCAGGTCGCCCACCAGGTGCCCGTAACGGTCGTTGATATCCTTGAAATGGTCGACATCGATCAGGCTCAGGCAGAACGGTATGCCATGCGCGTTTGCCAGCGCGATCGCGTCGTTCAGTTCGGTTTGCAGCTGGCGCCGGTTATACAGGCCGGTCAGCTCGTCGCGGATGGCTTTTTCTTCGAATTGCTGCAACTGATAACGGGTGGCTTTGAGACTGTGCCGCAACTGGCGAATTTGGGTACCAACCGATACGATCAACGGCAACGTCAGCGTAACGACCACCCATTGCAGTAGATCGATACGGAACGCATCATCGAACCCGAGCTGCCCGGCGCGCAGCAGGATCATCGTCAGATACGCCACCATGCTGCCGACCGAAAGTATCGCCAGCGCATTCGCACTGAGTCTGAAAATCCCGTACGAGAACGCAATCAGCATAAAAGGACCAAGCGCGATTTCGGCTCCACGATCCAGATACGATACGCTCAGCATGGTAATCACCGAGCAGGTGATCTGCGCAAAGGTCAGACTTGGTTCAACAAAATACGTGTTGAGCCGGAGCGCGAAGATCGCGTAGAACCCTGTTAAAAAAACGCTGAGTAGCGCGGCACCGGACAAAAACGCCGAGGCGCTTACCAGCCCCTGCTGGAAGAAGATAAAGATGGTACCGAGATACAGCAACGAAGCGATGCTGATCTGAGAAATTTTCGGCAGGCGCGCCGGCTTTTTACGCTTGCGCCGGGGAGGCACGGATAAGGCTTGCATGAGCGGGGCAAAATGGTCTGATCGAAAGGACTGCAAAAGCCCGGCAGAGCCACCAGTGAAAATGCGCTGGAAATTTTATGGTGGCAACGTTCAGATCAGGGCACATACAGTCAATTTGTTATTGTGCCGCAACATACTCCTTGGCAGCAATTTAATTTTTCAACGCTTGCGAAAAACCCAACGGGATGCGCAGGAGTGCGCAGTCCAGTTGAGTTGGAATAGTCAGGATGGCACCGTTAAAGGACGTTGTGTTGCTGCAAATACGCAAAGATTATTGACAGGCGCGCTGTCGGGTCGTCGACCTCGAGCAGCTTTTGCCGCGCCTTGAGCGAGATCGGAAGAATTTCACACCATCGGTTAGCAACCCA
>JAYVEF010000227.1:0-10527 GCA_043748965.1 Burkholderiales bacterium | reverse complement strand
AAGTTGATCGATTATCATCATTCGCAAGCGCTGATTCGAGCAATGTGACGTGGCGTGAATTGCGGTTAGTATGGAGCTTCTCGCGCGAGTTCACAATGCTGGTCTTTTTGTGGTTTATGTTCCGCGCTCGCCGTTCACCGCGTTCAGTCGTTACTACCCATCCGCATTGCGCATCTGGAGAATGTCATGACCACTACCACTTCTGGCTTTGAATTCGAACTCCCAGGCGACGGTAACACCGTGCAGTATTTTGTCTGCCCGACCCATGCTGACGATGGCCACCTGCAAAAGCTGACGATTTGGCAAAATCACGACGCCGCGCAGACCGTGGCTGACATCGAAATTGACCCGCAGGTATTCAAGTCGTTTGCCATGCCCAACGTTGAAACCGTATGCCGCATCGCGATTGCGCAGGCAGCTGCTGAGGGTGCGTTCGAACATCCCGGAAACAGCACCGACCTGACACTGGACTTTGCCATTGAGCCATGGGAGGGTGCGCTGGAGCCGACCTGAACTCCTTTGCCGCAACCAAGCGGCGCGGTATCAACGGTATGTGGAGAAGACGCTCTACTCGGCTGCTGCCATCAATGTCGCCGGCGCAGTCCGAACCATCGCCAGCTTTTCCTGGCCCAGCGTAATTTGCAGCGCTGGCTCTGATAGCATCGTTCTTGCGCCACTGAGATCGTACGTCACCTTCAGGCGATTTGCCGGGGCGAAGGTTGCGATATTCGCGACCTTCGCGACCGTTGCTGCGTTGCTAGTGGGTACCGCTGCCCTTACCGGAACAATCGGCCAGCTTTGCTGACCGGTTCTGGACCATCCACTGAAAACTTCCGCAAGTACCAGTCCACCGACCAAAAAGGCGGCCACGATACGCCTCCGAGTGGTGGCTCGGGGTGCGCCGAAGGGCTGGCTGAATACGTCGGCCGGACTGTCGGCCAACACAGTCTTTGCGCGTTGCTGCCAGGCGTCGGTCTGATCGCCGCGCCGGCGGATTTCGGCCACCAAATCGTGCGCGATGGTGCCAGCTTCTTGCTGCTGAGCGTTGAGCGCCTGCTGCGCCTCCTGCTGGTCCACCTGTTGCCTCTGCAGGACGGCGATTTGCGTGCTTTTAGCTGCTGTAATCGCTGCCTGATGCAGCGCGCGGCGGGCATCGAGTGCCGCTTGCGCGTGCTGTTCGGCGCTCGCCAACTCATTGGCCAATGCACCGGCTTGTCGCGTCATCTCACTGCGCCACGCCATGCGTTGCTGATGTAGTTCTGTGTTGCGAATTTTTTCCTGCACAAACTGTCGGGCCTGCATTTCGGCAGCCAGGCGCTGCTTGTCTTGCAACGCCTGCACACTGCATTGCTGCTCGGCAGCGCCGGCTTGTCGCAACTCGCGCTCGACTTGCTGATGCAGGCTCGCCAGTGCGGCCTGTTCCTGCAGAATTTCGGCGCGTGCGCGTGCCTCCTGGCTCGCTTGTTGCTCGGCTTGCGCCAGTATCTCGGCTGCCTGTAGCGCAGCAACGCTATCGCGTTGACGCTGCTGCTCGCATTGGAGCGTGCGTTCGGTGCAAGCCCGCTGTCGGATCGCAATTTCTGCCCGTTCAACTTCAGCCTGCGTCAGTTTGGCGGCGGCGGCGGCCTGTTGCCGGGCGGCGGTCGCTGCAGCTTGCTGTGCCGTCGCCTGCCGCTTGGCCAGCAGCAGCAATTTCTGCTGCGCCGCCTGCTGGCTTTCGGCTGCCTGGCGTCTTTGCTGTTGTACCTGCTGATGCGCGAGTGCGATTGCCAGTTGGGCCTGCTCGGTCTGCAACCGGCTCTCGGTGTCGGCTTCTGCAGCCTGCTCGGCGGCCAGTTTTTGCTGCGTCGCCTGAACCAAACGGGCACTGGCGAGGCTGCGCTGGTGGGCGATATCATGCTGCTGCTGGATCGCTTTCAGAGCCTGCTGCTCGGCCTGGGCGCGTTGCTGCTTTGCCAGCGTAACGCCGGCCGTCTCGCTCAGTTGTGCTTGCCGGGCTTCCTGGGCACAGCGTTCTGCTATAGCCTGTTGCGCAAGATTGTCGCGCAGTTGCTGCTCCGCCTGCAGTCGGGTGTCCACTGAAATCTGCAGCTGCCACTCATCGGCCAGACGCGCCTGACAGACAGCGACGGCGGCGTGTTCGCTGCAGGCCCGCTGCGTGGCGACCTGCGCCGCTTGCTGCTCGAGCGCCACGCGCTCCTGAAGAGACTGTAGCGCTTGCTGCTCGGCGTCTACGCGCTGTTGTTCAAGCTGGACCAGGCGACTACTCTCGGTTTGTTGCGCGGCCTTGCGTTGCGCGACTTGCTGTTGCACCTGATGCGCGCGTTCGATCCTTTCAGCGGCAAGTCGCGCGACACTTGTTTCAAAGGCAGCCTGCGTTGTACGCAGGTTTTGTTGCATATCTGACAATTGTTGTTGCTCGGCGTCCCGGCGCTTGCGTTCGAAACGCGTCGCGGCAACCGCGTCGCGGGCTTTTTGCAGGGCAATCTGGGCGGCAGCGCGTTTCAGTTCGGCGGCAATCGCCAGTTGCGCCAGCGTGTGCCGGGTGGCCGTGGCTTCCGCTTCGTGCGCTTGCTGCAGTTTAAGTTCGGCAGCCGCTTGCGCTCGCAGCAGCGCAGCCTGTTGTTGTTCTGCTTGCAGACGCGCTGTGGCAGCAGCTTCGACGTCGCGTGCGGCCGTGAGTTTGTCGCGATTGGCTAGTGCCGTCTTTTGTACCGACGCGGCGCTGGCGCGCTCGGCGTCGAGCTGCTGACGGGTTACTAGCTGTGCCTGCTGCTCGGCTTCGGCACGTTCTCGGCGTGTCTGCGTCAATGCGACGGCGTCGCGCGCCTGTGCCAGTGCGGCGGCTGCCGCCTGACTGCGTAGTGTGGCTTGCCGGGTTGATTCCGCTAGTGCCAATATCAGGGCAGCGGCTTCGGCGTCGTGGAGTTCACGCGTGGTTTGATCAGCTTGTTGCTGCAGTTGCAGCAATTCGGTTTGCGCCGCGCGCGCCTGCTGCACAGCCAGCGCTTCGACACCAGCAGCCTGTTCGGCTGCGAACTTGCCCTGTAAGGTTAGCGCGGCCTGATGGTCGGCTTCGATACGGTGGCGCTCGGCTTGCGCCAGTGCGAGCGTTTCGTGCGTAACCACAGCGGCCGCGGCAGCCGCCTGATGTTGCAGTCCGGCGTACTCGGTGGCAGCGTCAAAGCGCTGCTGTTCGGCCGCGCTGCGCGCTGCTGCCATCGATACGGCTGTGTGCTCGGCTTCGATGCGCTGCGTGGCGAGGGCGGCGGCACGCTGTTCTTCGTTGCTGCGGCGTCGTGCCGCGGTGTTGGCTTCCTGGTCTGCCAGGGCGCGCTGGCGCGCCTCTTCGGTAGCTTGCGCCTCGACTATCAGCCGGGCGCGGCCCTGCGCGTCTGCCTGATGTTCAGCTTCGATGCGCGCTAGCGCAGCGGTCTGTAACTGACGTTCGACCTGAACGCGGCCTTCGGTAGCGATCTGAATCCGTTCCTCGGCATCGCGCCGCGCCCGCGCGCTGACCAGTGCAACTTCTTCGGTATGCGCGCGGTGCTGCGCTGCATCGTGCAGTTCGAGTTCGGCTTGCAATCGCAATTGTAGAGCGTTCAGCGCGCGCTGTTCGGACTCGGATCGTGCCTGCGCCACCGCGGTGTGTTCCTGTTCGGTGGCGATCCGCACGCGCTGTTCTTCGCGCGCCAGTACTTCGGCCGGCGCACGTTGCAGTAACGCAGCGAGCGCTTCGGCTTCAGTGCGTTCGCGCTGGTCGATCAATGCAAGGGCCTCGGTACGCGCTGCTACTAGCAGTTCTGTGGTGCGCCGCGCACTCTGTTCGCTGCGCTCCGATGCCCGCGCCAGTTCGGTAATGCGGGCATCGGTGCGGGCACGCGCTTCGGCCTCGTATTGCGCGCTGCGGACGGCGCTGTTGCGTTCTGCAGAATGCCGTTGCGTCAGTTCGGTAGCCGCGGCTAGTCGTTCGGCGGCGACGCGGGCACTAGTACCGAGTTCGGTTTCTGCCTGTAACTGTTGCGCAGCACAGTCGCGAGCGGTACGTTGTAGTTCAATACGGGCGTCGGTGGCCAGCGCTGCCTGGTTTTCAGCCTCAGCGCGCGCACGCAGTTCGGTGATTTCCTGATTTACTGCAGCGGTACGATGTTCGACTGCCAGTCGGGCTTCGCGTTCGGCTTCGAGTCGCTGGCTGCTAGCGGCTATCGCCAATTCGGCGGCTTTGGCATGTTGGTGCGCTTCGGCACTGGCGGCGGCGTCGGTCCGAGCCCGGTCTTCGGCTAGAGAGCGGGCACGGGCCTCGGCGCGGGCGCGATTTTCGGCGGCGACGGTGGCCTTGGCTTCGGCTTCGACCCGACCGATTGCGTCACGGATTGCACGCAGGTCGATACCGCTGTTGGCCGTCAGGGAATCCTGCCAGGCACCATCCCGTGGCGTGTCGCCAAAGTCAGTGTGGTGCGGATTATTGCGGGTTGCCTGATTCGACGCCATGCTGCGCTCCCAATGATTGTCGGCCAATTGCCGATGGCAGCTATAACCGAGTTGTCATTATTGCGGTGACGATGGCACACCGAGCGCCCAATCAGAGGCTCGAAATACCGCCAGTTCGGCCCTTTGGCGAGCATCGAAGTCCCGGACGCGCAACGCTGGAAAGTGGTTCGACGCTAAAATACGGGGTGGCAACTAACGCTATGAACGCAACTCGCGGTGATTTCAAAGAACTGGAGCAGGCATGCAACGACCGATCGGGCAGTACCGTTATTACGACTTTGTCATGGCCGCATTTGTCACCGTGCTGCTGTGTTCCAATTTGATCGGTGCGGCCAAGGCGGCCCAGGTGAACTTGCCATTGTTGGGTCAGGTGACCTTTGGCGCTGGCGTGCTTTTTTTTCCAGTATCGTATATTTTCGGCGATGTGCTGACCGAGGTGTACGGCTATGGTCGGGACCGGCGGGTCATCTGGGCCGGCTTCGGCGCGCTGCTGTTTGCGGCCTTGATGTCGAGCGTGGTGCTGGCCCTGAGGCCTGCTGCCGATCCGTTCAACGCCACTTATCAGCAGCATCTTGAAGCGGTGTTCGGCAATACCTGGCGCATCGTGGTCGGCTCCATGACGGCATTCTGGTGCGGTAGTTTCGTGAACAGCTACGTGATGGCAAAAATGAAAATCCGCATGCAGGGACGCCACCTGTGGATGCGCACCATCGGTTCTACCGTCGCTGGCGAACTGGTCGATTCTGGATTGTTTTACGTCATCGCGTTTTACGGCATCTGGTCCAATCAGCAACTCGTCGAGGTCACGATTGCGCAATATATTTTGAAGACCGGATGGGAAGTCGTCATGACGCCGGTGACGTATCGCGTGGTAGCGTTTTTGAAAAAGAAAGAAAACGAAGATTTTTACGACACTGCCACCGACTTCAATCCGTTCAAGCTGAAAATTTGAACTGCCTGACCGAGTCCGAACATCAATTGTAAGGGAACCGCAGGATTGCGCGTCTGGCAAAATAAGCAGGTTATAGTCATGTATGCATGTCCCCCAAGGAGCGATCTGATGAAAAGAATTATTTGCACGACAGCCGTAGTGCTTGCACTGGGCACTGCCGCCGTGATGCCTTCGGTGGCGCTGGCTCAGGTTAGCGTCAATATCAATATTGGCGATGCGCCTCCGCCAATACGCTATGAAGTCATTCCAGCACCACGCAGCGGTTATCTGTGGGCGCCAGGATACTGGAACTGGGATGGCAACCGCCATGTCTGGTCCAGCGGGCACTGGGAGCGCAGTCGGCCCCAGTATGTTTATGTGCAACCAGAATGGCATCAGGAAGGAGAGAGCTGGCGGCTCGACCGCGGTGGCTGGAAACACGGCAAAAACCATCACCGGCATGACGATGAAGGTGGTGACGGCGAGCACGAAGGAGGCAATGATCATTGCCCACCCGGCCAGGCGAAAAAAGGCAACTGCTGATTCATGCCGACGGATGCCGGGTAACCCGGTATTGCCTGTCGAGCAGGGCTGCGCTGTCAGCACTTTCGCGTTCGAATATCCCTGTGCTTCGCCGCAGCGGAGCAACTGCGGGTGATGGATCTGTGCTGCTGCTGTGCCCGCCTGTGGCAAGTGCCTTCATATCCGGTGCGGGCGCCATCGAAATAATTGTCCTAAAAAACCCCCAGCCCTCAAGTACGCGGTCGAGTTGGTTCGTAAAAGCCCGGTCGATGTCGTGGCGCATGTTGCCCTCGGCCGGCCCATGACCGGGAGCCGGTCCGGTCCGGTACAACCGCCTGCTTGTGAGGCCCGCTTGGGTTCACGCTGTTGCTTGAATACTCCGGCACTTGGTTGGTATAAAAGTAGCTGCGATCTTTGTCGCTCAGCTTCACCGAATACATCGCGATGGGCGAAATTTCGGGCCGCGTCCAGGCATCGATATCAACCGAGCATGGATTCCTTTGTGAATTTAGCGCATACTTATTTGCGTATTTTTATAACAATTCCGGGGACACCGAACATGCGCAAACACCTGCTTCCATTTTTAATAGCTTTAGGCACCAGTTATGGTGCTCTTGCCGCCGAACCATTCAATCCACGATGGAATCTGGCGGATCTGTATCCGTCGGCGGCTGCATGGCAGTCCGACGCCACCAAAGCCGATACGCAGATCCGCGAGTTCGGCGAATGCAGCGGGCATCTCGGCGCCAACGTGCAGCGCTTTAAAAAATGCCTGGACCTACGGGCGGACCTGAACCAGCGCTTCAGCCGACTGGCGCTGTACGCCAGTGAATCTTACGCCGAAGATACCGGCAACACTGCTGGCCTCGAGCTGACCCAAAAGGCTGAAGTACTGGGCTCGCGTGTGGAAGAGGGCAGTTCGTTTTTTACCCCCGAAATCCTAACGCTCGGATCAAAAAAAGTCGCTGCTTTTTTGGCTGCTGACAAGTCACTTGCGATCTACCGCCAGCCGCTTGATGACGTTTTGCGTGCTGCACCGCATACCCTGGACGCCAAAGGGGAAGCCCTGATTGCCACCTTCGGATTGACGGCCAACAGTGCGCAATCGATTTATTCGATTCTGTCGAACGCTGACATGCCATGGCCGAAGGTGACACTTTCGGACGGCAAGGAAGTCACGCTCGATCAATCCGGCTATACCCGTTATCGCGCGGTGGCAAACCGGGATGACCGTAAAAAAGTCTTCGATGCGTTTTGGGGCAAATGGCACGAGTTCGAGCACACCTACGGCGTCACCTTGTATGAACATCTGAAAAAAGATACCGTCGACGCCAAGGTGCGGCACTACCCGGATTCGATCACCATGGCGCTGGATGCCAACAAGGTGCCGGTCGCTGTCTACAACACTCTGATTGAACAGTCCAACGCCAATTTGCCGACCCTGCATCGGTACTTCAGGCTGCGCGCCAAAATGCTGGGTATCAAGGACATGCGATATTACGATATCTATCCGCCACTGGTCGGCGGTGATTTCAAGTATCCGATCGAGCAGGGCAATGCGCTGATGCTGGCGGCCGTGAAACCGCTTGGCGATGACTACGTGAAGGCGCTTGCGAATGGTGTCAACAGTCGCTGGATGGATGTGTATCCGCGCCCGCGCAAGCTGTCGGGAGCGCATATGGCGGGCGACGCGTATCAGGTCCATCCGTACATCCTGCTCAATTACAACGATGACTATGAATCGGTGTCGACGCTGGCGCATGAGTGGGGTCATGGCATGCACACGTATCTGGCGAATCGGGCGCAGCCTTTTGTGACCGCTCGGTATCCCATATTTACGGCTGAAATCGCGTCCACCACTAACGAAAGTTTCCTGCTGGAGCACATGCTGGCAGTGTCGAAATCTGATGACGAACGCCTGTTGTATCTGGGCTCGGCGCTGGAAGGTTTGCGCGGTACCTTTTTTCGGCAAGCGATGTTTGCAGAATTCGAGCGCGACATCCATGCCCGTGTTGATCGCGGAGAGTCGCTCACAGGCGAAGGCCTGAGCAAAATTTATGGCGATATTTTGCGCCGCTACCATGGCGACAAGGAAGGTGTGGTCAAGATCGACGACGTATATGCGACCGAGTGGGCCTATATTCCGCACTTTTATAATTCGTTTTACGTGTTCCAGTATGCGACTTCGATTTCGGCGGGCTCACTTTTCGCGCAGTCGATCCTGAAGGGCGAACCCGGCGCGCGTGAGCGGTACCTGAAAGTGCTCAGTTCAGGCAGTTCGGCTTATCCGTACGATCTTGTCAAGGCGGCCGGCGTTGATTTGGCTACGCCGGCACCGTATCAGGCAGTGGTTGCACGCATGAATCGCATCATGGATGAAATAGAAGCGATTCAGGCGCGTCGCGCTCATTGATCGGGCCGTTGCTTGTGTGCGCCGGCAAATCTTTTTTTGTACTGCCTCGCCCACAAGGACCACTTTTGCCAGGTGTACGGCTAATTTTCGGGAGATCGCCATACTCCCGCGAACCTTGAGCATGCGGCTTGCCTGCTTGCTGCTGCTGACGTCGGCGGCGGTGGCAGCGCCGGTGTCCTCATTGCGACTGGCAACGCTTGAATGGCGACCGTATGTGTCCGCACATCTGCCGGGCGACGGGTTAACGTCAAGCGTGGTGACAAGTGCTGCAGCGATGATTGACCTGCGTGCCGAGTTCAAATATCTGCCGTGGGTCAGGGCCATGAAGCTCGGCGCGGCCGACGCTCAGTATGACGGCTATTTTCCGGCGTACTATACCGAGCAGCGTGCGCTTACCTGCAATTTTTCTGCGCCGGTCGGTACTAGCACGATCGTGCTCGCCTACCTGAAAAAATCACCAGTGGAATGGGATACCCTGGCCGACCTGCAGCACGTGCGGATCGGTGTGGTACTGGGTTTCTCGAACGGCAAACAATTTGACGCCATGGTGGCCAGCAAAACGCTCGATGTCGAGCGCTCTGGTACCGACCTCCTGAATCTCAAAAAGCTAGTGGCTGGTCGCTTTCAGGCGATTGTGATCGACAGACATGTACTGGAGTATTTGTTACTGACCGACCCGGCGCTGGCGGCGCAGCAAAGTCAAATCGAGTTTCATCCGAAGCCGCTGGCGGAGCTGGCGATGCATATTTGCTTCAAGCGTACGCCAGCGGGTCGGCAACTTCAGACTGCGTTTGATACTGCCCTAGAGAAGATCGATCTCCGGCAGCACGAAACGGCCTATTTCGAACGCCTGAAAAACGGCCTGCATTAGTGGGGTCGCGCGATAATTCTGACCAGTCGATACCTGCGCCGCTCTACGCGGCGTGTATTAGCGCTGTTTGACAACCGTCCGGATCGCCGTGATCAAGCGTTCGGCCGACACCGGTTTCGCCAGATGCGCGTCAAAGCCGGCCTCCCGTGCACGTAACTGGTCCTGTTGCATCGCAAATGCGCTCAGTGCAATTGCCGGCAACCCGCCCTCGGGTCGCGCGCGCAGTTGACGAATCAGGGTATAGCCATCCGTGACCGGCATCGCAATATCGCAGAGTAGTAAATCGAATCTGCGTTCCGCTAGAGCTGTCAAAGTCTGCGCCGCCGAGGCCGCGCATTGGACAGTTGCACCAAGGCTGGTCAGCAATGCTGAGACCGACTCACGTGCATCGGCTTCGTCGTCGGTCAGCAAGACCGTCATCCCATCGAGCCGTGCGGCTACGGCGCTTTCGGTGGCAGGGTCGTGCGAGTTTTCCGGTATTTTTGCGTCGGTTTCCAACAGCGGCAGCACGACGGCGACTTCGGTGCCACGCCCGTACCCTTCGCTGGAAGCATGGATCGAACCGTGATGCAAATCGGTCAGGCCTTTTGCGAGTGCCAGTCCGAGCCCGAGGCCACCACGCTGACGCGTCGACGAAGCGTCCTCCTGCCGGAACCGGTCAAAGATATGCGGCAAAAAATCGGCAGCGATTCCGATGCCGGTGTCGGTGATTTTGATGACTAAATGCTGGCTGGTTACCAGCGCTGCGACGTGTACCTTGCCGCCTAACTCGGTAAATTTAAGCGCATTCGACAGGAGGTTCCGCAAAATCTGGCGCAGCCGCTGCGGATCGGCCATGATCATGACCGGTACGCGCGGTATGGTTCGCGACAGCAGAAGCGGCTTTTCGGCAGCCGCCGTCTTGAAGCTGTCGACCACTTCGGCGACCAGCGCGGCACCGTCGATGGCCTCGAGTTGCAGTGTCAATTCACCGCCGATGACCGCGCTCATGTCGAGCAGGTCACCGATCAGGGCCGCCTGAATCGCGACGTTGCGACTGATCACGCCGGCGGCGCGGCTCACGAACGGATCAACATCCGGCCGTCGTGCCAGCACTTGCGCCCAGCCTGAAATTGCATTGAGCGGGGTGCGCAACTCGTGCGACAGTGTCGCCAGAAAATCGTCTTTCATGCGTAGCGCGCGTTCGGCTTCTGCGCGGGCCTCGCGTTCAGTGCCAAGTTCTTTCTCAGTCTTCTGGCTGCGTAAAACACTTTCATTGATATTGCTGAAAGTCCCGACCCAGCCAAAGATCTCGCCACC
>JAYVEF010000226.1:0-10560 GCA_043748965.1 Burkholderiales bacterium | reverse complement strand
ATTTTCCTGCTCGGCGTGGCCGTGGACATCGGCTTGCATCGGCTATATGTCGTCGGACCCGCAACGTTTTACTGGCGCGCGCTGGCGTCAGGCTGGTTTTTGTCGGCGGTAATCGGCTGGGTTTGTTATTTGCTGGCGTCGCCCACTTCTACCGAAGCTGATCACGCGCCGGCTTCGGGGCCGCAGTTGTTCGTCCTCGCCTGGGCGCAAATGCTGTTCCTGAGTCTCGTAGTCGGGTTAGTCGTGTCCGCTTTGATTCATGGTGGCACTGCCGCCACAAGGTTTATGCATGCGGGAGGCCAGTGGGCCGTCTGGATTGGCTCAATCGGCTGGAGCGTCGTCGCTTTGCTCGTGCTGCTGTTACGGTCCGGCCCGCGAACCTGGGTGGTCCGTACAGTCGCAGGAGCGATATTGATGGTGGCCTATGGCTTCATGATTTATGCCCAGCCCAGCGTGTACTGGTACGCACAACGACCGGTTGCCGAAACGGCCTCCAGCGAGCTGACACTATCCCAAGAAACCTTCGAAGCTCAACAACGACTGTTCGCCACTCAACTCGCCGCAATTAAACCCCAGCGCCCCGGCGTGATCAATTTGTACGCGATCACCTTTGCACCGTATGCCGAAGAATCGGTATTCAAAAGAGAAAGTGGCGTGGTAGCCGACGTCATGCGTCATCGCTTCGACGCTGATGGGCGCACGCTGCAACTGCTCAATCACAATCAGACCACCACGCAATTTGCGTGGGCCACGCCGCTGAATCTGCAGCGTGCCATTGCACATTTTGCTTCGGTGATGGATCGTGACAAAGATATTTTATTCATCCATCTGACCTCGCACGGCGCCCGCAACGGCGAACTTGCGGCCAGCTTCTGGCCTCTGGATGTCGCACCGGTGACGCCGATCAGTCTGAAAAAATGGCTGGACGATGCGGGTGTGCAATATCGCGTGATTTCGATCTCGGCATGTTATTCAGGCAGCTGGCTCGACACACTCGCCAACAAGGACACGCTGGTAATGACCGCCGCCGACGCCGACCATACCTCCTACGGTTGCGGTAGCCGCTCCGAGCTGACTTTTTTTGGCCGCGCGATGTATGACGAACAGCTACGTAACCAGACTCTGTCGTTTGAGCAGGCGCACAAAGCTGCGCGCATCATCATCAAAAAGCGTGAAGAAGAAGCCGGCAAGGATGATGGTTATTCCAACCCGCAAATCAAGGTCGGTGCGGCAATCCGGACGAGGCTGACGGCACTGGAAGCCCGGCTTGGCCGGCAGTGAACATGATCCTACCCATGCCCGCGTCGACCGACGGTGCCGTCATGATCGCACCGATCGCTATCGAACACATCGGCGGCTTTCACCACGCATTGCAGACAGTCGCGCAGGAACGGATTTATCTAGCGACCACAGAGGTGCAACCGCTGCCGTGGAGTGAAGATTTTGTGCGTGCCAACATCCGCAATCAACGCGCGCAGTTTGTCGCACTGGCGGATGGTGCAGTGATCGGCTGGTGCGACATATTGCCGCATGACCTGGCCGGTTTTACGCATACCGGCGTGCTCGGGATGGGATTGCTGCCAGGCAGTCGTGGTCGTGGTATCGGCAAAGCACTACTGGCTGCGACATTGCAGGCAGCGCTGGCAAGTGGTTTGACGCGGATCGAGCTCGACGTGTACGGCGGCAATGCCGCTGCGATTGGCCTGTATCGCCATTTCGGCTTTATCGAAGAAGGCCGCAAGCGTCGCGCCAGGTTGCTTGATGGTGCCTATCAGGATGTGCTGATCATGGCGTTACTGGTCGGCGACGCAGGGGTTGGTGCAACTCGATCAGTACCGACATCCCATTACACTGCAGGGTAATGAAACTTCACCGACAACTACGGGAATCCAGACCGATGCGCCGATGTACTACGCTGATGGGTATATTGTTTTTGATAGCAATGCCGGTCTACTCGCAGCATGCCACGCCGCTCTCGAATGCACCCGCTGCTTCAGTCCGGTCGACGCATCCCTACGCACTCGACAACACCGACGTGGTACCGATTCATGCCAACGCATTGCAGCGTGATTACCAACTATTTGTGAGCTTGCCCGACTCATACAAGACCCATCCGGAACGGCGCTATCCAGTGGTATTCGTGACGGATGCCAACTATGCGTTTCCGCTAATTCGCAGCATCGCGAAACGTATCGGCGATCATGGCAAAGCACTACAGGAATTCATTTTGATCGGCTTGTCATATGCAGACGGCGATACGCCAGCGTTCAGTCGCAATCGCGATTACACACCGAGTGCCGACCAAGGCGATCAAACCTCCGATATGCCTGGTCGCGCGCCACGGCTGGGCGAAGCGGAAGCCTATCGGCGCTTCATCGCCAGCGAGGTGTTCCCGCTAGTGGCCAAAAGCTGGCGCGTCGACATGCAGCGCAAAACCTATATCGGTCATTCTTATGGCGCGCTGCTTGGCCTGCAGACGCTACTGACCGACCCGACCATGTTTGAAAACTATATCCTCAGCAGTCCGTCGCTATGGTTCGATCACAAGATCATGTTTGCGCGCGAAAAAGCGTATGCCGCCGTACACCGCGATTTACCTGCCAGGGTGTTCATGGCAATCGGGTCGTATGAAACACGCAGTCCCTCGCACGATGCACGCTACAACCACCACATCGATATGCGCGCCGATCTGCGCGCGTTCGAAGCTTTGCTCAAATCACGCGATTTTCCCTCCCTCAAAATTCAGAGCACCGTAATCGATGACGAAGATCACCTGACAGTGTTTCCGGCGATCGTGACGCGCGGACTCAAGTGGGCACTAGCTGCCGGCCCCTGAGTCGTTCGGGCTGGTCACTGCATGGAACAGCATGCCGTCGAATTGCAGTCACGGCAGGATTGACATCGTCGACTGACTTGACGCAATTCTGTTCAACCGGCCATATCCCAGGCGGACCCCTGCGCTGACCAGTTTCAACCGCATCGCGGGCGTGATCACAACAGCCTCTGTGATCAGGCCACAAGCAAGCCTTCCGCAACCGCGCGCGCATAGTCTGCCGGCGTATCGACATCCCAGCGCGTCGTCGTTTCGCCCCAGTCGCGCCCTGCCTGCCATCCAGCCGCGACGCAACTCGCACGCGTTTGCGCCATCACGGCAGCGGTGCTCCAGCTGATTCCATCGAACGCGGCTGCCAGCGCCTGACCCAACGAAGCGGCGTCTTCTCGACGCATGCCGACTAGGACATATCCACCGTCTTCAGCCGGTGTGAATACCATTTTGACGGGGAAGCGCAGCGCCTGCTCGGCCCCGCGCAAATCACCGGCGGTCAGCACCGGAGCATCGGTCCCGATCAGTAATACCCGGTCGTGGTATCGCAGACATCGCCGCAAGCAATCGGCCATACGCTGACCGATATCTCCGTCAGATTGACGATACCGTGTGAGTGCCGCTGCCTCGGCACAGGACACCAAAAACGGATGGTCAACAGCACCCGCACACCAGAGCGACACCTGCGCCGGCGCGACTGCGCAGGCAATCTGCAATGCATGACGTGTCATGGCTCGATAGGCCAGCGCTGCACGCTCTGCGCCGAGCAACGGAATCAGGCGTGTCTTGACCTGGCCCGGCACCGGCGCCTTGGCGAACACCGCGATATGCAAGGTGCCACTCATGGCGCCGGCCGATAGCCGTAAGCCAACGCCAGAGCCTGTGGATCAGCGCCGAAAAAATAGGCTAGTCGCAGGCGCCACATCAGCCAGATGGTGCGGCAGATGCCATACTTTTTCCAGCGACGGCCGGAGCTGATCACTTTCTGCGGCAGGCAGGCGGGGCGCGAAATCCGTCGCAGTCGCGTGCTCAGTTCGATGTCTTCCATTAACACGATGGGCGCGTACCCGCCGAGTGCGTCGAACACAGTGCGCTGCACGAAAATCGCCTGGTCACCGGTCGCGATTCCAGTCAGCCGAGAGCGCCGGTTCATCATCGTGGCGACCATCTTGAGCAACCAATGTCGTCCCGTTAAAGCGATATCGAAACGGCCCCAAGCCCGCGCCTCCAGCGCCGCTGCAATCAGACTGTCCGCCTCTTGAGGAAGACGCGTGTCGGCGTGCAAAAAAAGCAGTGCAGCCCCGCTGGCGCAGGCAGCGCCAGCGTTCATTTGCGCCGCACGTCCGCGCGGCGCGGCAACCACGTGATCGACCAGCGGCAGCGCGTACTTTACGGTCTGGTCGGTACTGCCGCCGTCCGCCAGGATCACTTCGACTCCCGCAAGCCGCAACGCTTGCAATTGCTTCAGCCGCCAGCCGATCTGCTGCGCTTCATTCAGCGTCGGGATAATGATCGAGAGCGCGGGTGCCATGCGATTCAGCCGATGCTCAACCGCGCTGCCAGCCGTGATAGCGCTTCACCCACTGCAGCAACCGGACCGGCGTGTGGGCCCTTTTCCAAACGCCGGCAGCGTATTTGTTGGCTTCCGCAAGCGTCGGATAAATATGAATCGTACCGAGAATTTTGTTCATGCCGAGCTTATGTTTCATCGCCATTACATACTCAGCGATCAGGTCGCCAGCATGTTCGCCGACGATCGTCGCACCGAGAATTTTGTCCTTGCCCGGTACCGTCAGCACTTTGACATAGCCATGCGCTTCTTCATCGGTAATCGCGCGGTCGAGGTCGTCCAGCGGATACAGCGCGACTTCATACGCGATGTGGGCGGCTTTGGCCTCCTGTTCATTCAGGCCGACCCGCGCGACTTCAGGTTCGGTGAACGTCGCCCACGGAATCACCGAATAATCGACTTTGAATTTTTTGAAGCGTCCAAACAGCCCGTTTACTGCTGCGTACCACGCCTGATGCGCTGCGGTATGAGTGAACTGAAACGGCCCGACGACGTCGCCCGCCGCGAAAATATTCGGATACAGGGTTTGCAGGTAGTCGTCAGTCTCGACCGTGCGGTTTTTGGTGACACCGATGCCGAGTTCCTCGAGTCCGTATCCGGTCACGTTGGCGCTGCGTCCGACGGCGCAGATCACGATGTCGAATTCGATCCGGACATTGACACCGGCATGTTCGGCGACAAGAATGCGCTGCCCCTCTTCCAGCAAAAACTGCTTCGCCTTGTGACCGGTCAACAACGCGATGCCTTCAGTACGAAAACGTGCGGCGACCATGGCAGAGACTTCGGTGTCTTCGCGCAGCATGATGCGCTCGGCCATCTCGACCTGCGTCACTTGCGCGCCCAAACGTGCGAACGCCTGCGCCAGTTCGCAGCCGATCGGGCCACCGCCCAGGACCACCAGACGCCGCGGCAGTTCCCGCAACGACCAGAGCGTATCGGATGTCAGGTATCCCATTTGCTCCAGACCCGGAATCGGTGGCACGAACGGTCGTGCACCGGCGGCGATGACGATATTACGGGTGGTCAAGGTACGTTTGGTGCCGTCCGGTTGCGTCACTTCCACCGCGAATGGCGACACGATGCGGGCATCGCCCTTGACGCAGTCCACGCCGAGTGACTGATACCGCTCTGCCGAATCATGCGGTTCGATCGTGCGAATCACACGCTGTACGCGTTCCATCACGGCTGCAAAATCGACCCGCGCCGTAGCATCGCTGAGACCAAATTCAGCAGCGCGGTGGATATTGGACATGAGCTTGGCGGAGCGGATCAATGCCTTCGATGGCACGCATCCGGTATTCAAACAATCACCCCCCAGCTTGTGCCGCTCGATTAACGCAACCTTGGCTTTGACGGCGGCTGCGATATACGCGCTGACCAGCCCGGCCGAGCCGCCACCAATCACCACCATGTTGTAATCGGTGCGCGCCGGACGCGGCCATTTGGCGTAAACCTTGCGCGTCTTAAACCAGCCGATGGCCTTTTTGGCGAGCAACGGAAATATCCCCAGCAGCACGAATGAAAAAATCAGTCCCGGCGACAATATCCCCCGCAGCGTTGTAATCTTCGCCAGCTCGGTGCCGGCATTGACGAACACCACGGTGCCGGCGAACATGCCTAACTGACTGATCCAGTAATACGTCCAGACCCGCATTTTGGTCAGCCCCATTACCAAGTTAATCAGAAAAAACGGGAATACCGGTACCAGCCGCAACGTAAACAGATATAGCGCACCATCGTGGTCGATACCATCGTTAAACGCTTTCAACTTGTCGCCGAAGCGCTGTTGTACCCAATCGCGCAAAATAAAGCGCGCCGATAGAAACGCCAGTGTGGCGCCGAATCCGGATGCGAACGACACGATCACGGTGCCGAACCAAAGTCCGAAAATCGCTCCGGCCGCCAGCGTTAAAATCGCTGCACCCGGAAATGACAGCGCTGTTGCCGCCGTATAAATCAGCAAAAAAGTTCCTGCTGTCAGTAGCGGCTGGGTTTGCGCCATGGTCTGCAGCGCGTCCTGGCGCGCCTTCAGTTCCGCCAAACTCAAAAAGCGTCCTAGATCGAAAACAAAGTAGGCGACGATGGCAGCGACCAGCGCAATCAGCAGAAAAAGGCGATTTTTTTTCATTGGAATTATTATGATCGCATCGCGTGCGGGTTATTTGAAACCAGGCGGATAAGCCTGATCGATCCGGTACGCCGGACCGTTTTGAATCCGTTCCAGGTAAGACAGGTTCGCCGGCGACGACACCGGCCAGTCTGCACAAAATTGCTGTTGCCACGCGGCGTCATCGTAGTCGAGTGCGACTGCTGCGACGTACAGATTCTCGCCATCCACCTGAAAAATCCGCTCGATCAGAACCGGCAAAAACGATGGCGCCGGCGTTGTCGCGATACGGCTGATGACGCCATGCCGGGTACCGGAAAAGTTCGGCATGCCGGCCGCGCCGTTATTGATCACACCGCACTCCTTGCCATTCATTTTGAAACGGCGCAGCACCGGCGAGCAAGTATGCGAACTGGCAAACAGCGTGACTTCGCTCTGCCTGAAAATTTGCTCGTTGATGGCGCGTCGCGACGGATCGTCGAGCTGCTCGCGAGAAAAATTCCAGCCGGCCAAGCTGGTCGCGTCGCCATGCACGATACCGATCCGCGCTCCACCCACTTGCGCCACCAGATGCATCGGCAAGCCGATCAGCGACGGCCGCGCGGCGTCGAGCGCTTTGTGCGCGCTGGCATGCAGTCGCTGCATGATTTGATTCGACCATTCGACATGCGCATCGCTGACATCTTCCGGGTAGGCACAGCCGCAACCAGCCGCGGCGTCCTCCCTGGCAAGTTCGGTTTCAACATTGCCGCGTAGCGCGACGTGTTCAAGTACGCGCGCATGGATGTCGCTGAATATCTCGGGCTGCACATCCAACCAATGAAAGTCGCCATTGAAAACCAGCCGCGCCGGCGTCAGCTCGCGCAGGGCCAACGCTTCGACGGCATCGAGCGCGCTGCGGTTACCGTAGAGACCGCCCACCACGTAAAGCGTTTCAGCATGCAGTTCCGGTGCACGCACAAATTCATCGGGCGAATAGCCATATCCGGTCGGACAGGTGCGACCAGGACGCAGCTCCGCTGCCGCACTCACGCTAGCGCGCCGCCGCAACTACTACCGGCGCCAGCGGTGCAGCCCCAGCAATGGTTGGCGACCTGAATCGGATTCTGCGCGAACGAATCGGTCAGCAAATCACTCACATGACGTCTGATCTTACCGGCCTGTTTAAGCGGCAAGCCCAGCATCTGATTGAAATCACAGTCGTACAGATTGCCCAGGTAATCCACTGAAATCAATGTGCGGCACATCACGCCGGCGAGGTTCTCGGGACGGTGCGCCGCGCGTAGCAGGTCCATGTAGCCGTGGAACTGCCCTTTTGAAATCAGCGTACTGCCGAAGCGCTGGATCGGCATATTGGTAATGGTAAATAACTGATTGAAACGAATTCCGAATTGCTCACCCAAAAACCGATCGTAATCACGTTTCAGATTCGCCTGCGCAGGCGGCAGCACCGGCCCCTGCGGGTTGTACACCAGATCGAGCGTGAGTGGTCCCTCGGACGCACCATAACCGAGCGCGTTGAGGCTCTGCAGCACCCGCACGCTGGTTTTGAACACACCATCGCCGCGCTGCTTGTCGACATTGTCTTCGAGATAGCACGGTAGCGAAGCGACAATTTTTACCTGGTGGTCTGCCAAAAATTCCGCCAGATCGGTATAGCCCGGCTCTTCAAGAATGGTCAGGTTGCAGCGATCGATCACGCTTACTCCGAGTCCCCTGGCCGCCGCCACCAGATGGCGAAAATGAGGGTTCATCTCAGGCGCGCCACCGGTCAGATCGATAGTGCGAATATTACCTTGGGCAAGCACCTGCAACAACTGACCGACCGTCTCGATCGACATCTGTTCGGTCCGGTTCGGCCCAGCATTGACATGGCAATGCAGGCAGGACTGATTGCACGTGTAGCCCAGATTAATCTGCAGCGTGTCAGGCGTGCTACGCCGAATCGGTGGAAAGTCAGTCGCGACGAGGAGCGGGAGGGTGGCATGCATGAGCAAAATTCCGAAAATACGAGAACAGGCAGGATAAACCGAAACGGCGATGCAGATTGGTCGTACGCCGACATCGATCCTTACAGATACGCTTAATGCGCGCGCGAAGCGAGTTCAAAGCGCACTCGTCGGCTGATCCGGTCGAATGTCATGACTACCAGAACGATGGTAATCAACAGGGTCGCCAGTCGGCCCCACTGAAACAGCGAAACCGCTTCTGACACCAGCAACCCCAACCCGCCCACGCCGATCAGGCCGAGTACGGTCGAGTCGCGCACATTGAATTCCCAAATATACAGATGAATCGACAGGGCTTGCGGCAGCAGCGTGCGGCCGAGCCCGAACAGGACGGTTTGTAGCGGCGTCATGCCGAGTACCAGGCCCGACGCGATCAATCGTTCGTCGATAGTCTCGATCGCCTCAGCATACAGCTTGCCATAGGTGCCGAACGAATGAAATGCAATCGCCAGGATGCCCGCCATCGGACCAAGTCCGATGATCCCGACTAGCAGCAGACCGAATACCAGCGCATGAATCGCGCGGGCGATATCCAGCACCAGCCGCGACGGCGACGCCAGCCAGCGCGGCAGGCCAAGGTTGCGCGCGGCCATCAGGCCGAATGGCAAGGCTGCCAGTGCTGCCATCAAAGAGCCCAGCGTTGCGACTTTGAGCGTGGTCCAGGTCGCTTCCAGCAGCCCGCTTAGATACCGTCGTTCACCGGCGCGTTGGTCTTCGGTGCGCAGCACCACGCCGGCATCGCTTTTGAATTCAAGATGCGGGTTGCCAAACCACACATCGAGCAGACTCGGACGCGACAGTTCACTGGCGGTCTTCAGCAGATTTTGCAGTGGTCTGCGTCCAAGTTGCAGATCACCTGCACGCACGAAACTGATTACGCTGGCCGCGATCAGGACGCCATACAGCAGCGCAAACAAGCGTAGCCGCGCGCTGCCGGCGAATTTGCGCCGCATCGAACCGGGCTACTTGCGCGGTTGCAGCTTGCCGGTCGCCAGGCCCGCGTCACGGATCGAGACGTACCGGCTATCGTCGCTTTTGATGAAGCCGGTGTAATGCGCCGGCAGCAGCGCGGGGTTCGATGTGAGTTCCGCGCCGACCTGTTCCAGTGCGGCTTGCAGCGTTACGATCAGCGCCTTGTCCTTCATCAGATCAGCGCTGACGGCCAAGGCGTCATTGGGCAGCGGTGCCGAAGTCCAGATGATCTTGCTATCGGCAGCCTTGATCAGCCCCTGCTCGATCATTGCATTACGATTGCGGTCATAGTCGGCACCGGCATCGAGCTCGCCGCGCGTTACCTGCGTTTCGATCGCCTGATGTTTGGTGTACAGCACCTTGCTGAAATATTGTTCCGGATCGGCGATGCCCATCTTCAGAAACTGGTGGGTCGGAATCAGGTAGCCCGAGGTGGATCCCTTGTCGCCGAAAGCAAAGGTTTTGCCCTTCAGGTCTTCGAGCTTGTTCAGACCGAATTTCGGATTGGTGATCACCAGCCCGTGGTATTCCGGCTTACCGTCGTACAGGATGGTGGCAATCGCCTGGGCGCCAGCCTGATTGTTCGCCAGCACGTAACCCCATGGCCCCATCAGGGCGATGTCGGTTTCACCGTTGGCGAGCGATTTGGCAAGGCCCTCCCAGCTATCGACGGTGCGCAGCTCAACGGGCCGACCGAGCTTTTTGGCAAGATAGGCTGCCAGTGGCCGGTACGTCGCATCGTTTTTTTCCTTATCGGGCTGGAACAGGCCGACACCGAGGCGCAAGGCATCAGCCGCCATGACATTGACAGACAGCGTAGCCGCCAGCAACAAGAGAGCAAGAGAACGGATCAGTCGAAACATGGTGAAGCCCCGATAAAATAAAGTTGGTCGCGCGTCGGCGCTGGATAATTACAGATAGCTGATCAGCAACGGCGCCAGCGCCGCACGCGTTGCAGCCGGCATGCTGGCCGGCCGCGTGACAAGCGCCTGTGCCAGCGCCGTATGTGCGATCGATACCGGCGCGCTTGCTGACAGCCGCGCAATTGCGGCGCGCAGTACGTCCTGCGCGGTGCCGG
>JAYVEF010000225.1:0-3230 GCA_043748965.1 Burkholderiales bacterium | reverse complement strand
CAGCGCAAATCTTGGCACCATTAACTTCATCAGCTCAAATTTGTCGGGCACCTCGCTGGTTCTGAAAGGTACCGGCGGCTTGGGCCGGATGGAGTCAGCACTGCTGACCTACAAAGTCGTAGACCAGACAGGCGCCGGCCTTGCAGGCGTTAATGTCACATTTACGGCGACAACGACCACGGGTGGTCTCAAAGTTCTGCCGATCAACGGTACTACCGATAACAATGGGTTGGTCTCCACAAGTGTGCAGTCTGGCACCATTCCGACGCCAGTGCGCGTCATCGCCCAAGCCACGAGGAACGGCGTTTCCATCAGCGGATTGTCGGACGCGCTGACTATCTCAACTGGACTCCCAATTCAAAAATCGATGTCGATGAGTGCCGACAAATACAATATAGAAGGGCTCGACTACGACGGCTCTCAGGCACAAATTACCATCCGGATGGCCGACCAATACGGTAATCCGATCTCGGATGGGACTACGGTCAATTTTATTGCGGAAGGCGGTGCCGTAGGTACGTCCCTGCAGGGCGCATGCCAGACCGCGGGAGGCGGCTGTACGGTTCCGTTTTCAAGCCAAGCCTTCAAACCATTGAACGGACGCGTCACGGTATTGGCCTACGCGCTTGGCATCGAAGACTTTGTTGACACTAATGGTGACGGCCAATACTCGTGCACAAACTTTACCAGTGGGGATGGCACCGTCTCGACTACGTTCAGACCGTTGATCGATATCTGCGTTTCGGGAGGCGAACCATTCACAGATTTGGCAGATGCGTTCCTGGACGCAGGTTCCCGCGATGTGCCCACCACAATAGGGGGAGGGACTCTTGATGGCATCATGACGCCAGCTAACGGCGATCTGCCGGTACCTTACGGCCACTCGGTGTATTCGGCATCAGGCGATGGGCACTGGGGCATCAATTACATCCGTCTATCACACGAATTTATTTTCAGCGGGTCAACAGCGACGTTGATCAGAGTTGACCCCGTCACGCATGCTGACATCGTTGGTAATCCCCGCACCATCAGCGGGCTAACTGGTGCAACCTGCGCACCGGTCGCGCTAGCTTTCCGGTTAATTGATAGCAACACTAACCCGTTACCATTCGGAACTACCGTTACTGCCGCAGACGCTGTGAAAATTTCTGCAGCAACTTTTTACCCGGCCGTTGTGGGTTCGAGTTCCGATACCGGCGGTACCTTCCACAATGTGACAATCAAGCCGGATGCAACGTGCGCTCAAGGATCGATCAATATTGTTGCCACGACGCCGAAAGGTATTGGCACTGTCTTCACGTTTGGTACGAATTGACAGGGGTGATCCCGGCGAATTACGAAATGCAGCTCGCATTTGCCGGGACGCTATTTGCGGCTGGTGGCATTAGCGGGGACGACCAGTGAATTCACTTTTTTGAATAGACAGATTCACAGCAAAAAAAGAGTGTCGAATCGAACCCCGGCGCCATTCTGATAATCGCAGCAGTCGATGAGCCGCTCTACGGCTTCGGCGGTGGCACACTTGTCCCCCATGGCATTATTCGCGCAAGCGCCAATACGCCTGTAGCAAAGTGAACAGCGAATGATGTGTTTGCTGCGATCGCGGTAAATGGTGGTGAAAAAAAGCCACCGTTTCGTCAGCAGCTATCCCTACCTTTTCTTCGGTCAGATGCGCCGATCAAAGCGGCGCGGTTGGAGACGGGCTCACCGTTTTTTTCGCGCCGAGCCCACCGATGTGGCGGCGATATTCATCAATTCTCAATTCTCAGTCCTGGAATAACCGGAATAAAAGGACAGTTCAGTGTTCATGTGCCCGCCGCGAAAACCGCCTCCGCTGGGTCGGGTGGATCCCTGCTGACGTGAGCTATAACGGCGCCATTGTCAGTGCCAATGCGCTGCAGCTGTGCGTCATCCAAGGGCAGCTACCCAGCACGGTAATTAGGTTGTTGCCAGTCTTTCAAAGACATCAAAAACGGTACGCTCGCAGCTGAAAGCAAACGCTAATCTCGCCGCCTGTATTTGGTTAGGAGTCGTTTGGTCTAAAATTAACGCTTCGTGTTGAATTCTCAACACGCAAGAACGGGGTTTTCGTAAATTGAGGTCAAACAATATCTACCTGATTGGCCTGATGGGTTCTGGCAAAACTACCGTCGGTCGCGTGCTCGCCAAGAAGCTCAACAAACGTTTCATCGATTCCGACCATGAAATCGAGGCGCGTACAGGCGCCTCGGTTGCACTGATTTTTGAAATCGAAGGGGAGGAGGCCTTCCGCCGGCGCGAGGCCGAGGTTATCCGCGAGCTGACCGGGCTCGACGATATCGTGCTGGCTACCGGTGGCGGAGCCATCCTGCATGCGCCGAGTCGCGCGCTGCTGGCAGCGCGTGGCACAGTGATTTATTTGCGGGCCAGCGTCAACAGCATTTTGCAACGTACCAGTCATGACAAGAATCGGCCGCTACTGCAGACCGCGGATCCGCGCCGCCGGATCGAGGAATTGTCGTGTCAGCGTGAGCCGCTGTACAGCGAGATGGCACATATCGTGATCGATACCGGGCGCCCTAATGTACAATTTCTGGTCCAGAGTATCTTGACGCAACTCACGGCAGTTGCACCAACTTCTGCCACCCCGCCGGACCTGAACATGCCTTCTGAAACCCTGCAAACCCTCGACCCGACCGGCGCGCAGCACCCCGAGCCGGCCGCAATGCCGTCGATACCGATTCTATTGCAGGTCGAACTCGGTGCCCGTAGTTACCCGATTGCGATCGGGCCGGGGCTGCTGAACAATGCGGATCTGATCAATCGCTATGTGCGCGGCAGTAGGGTGGCAATCGTCACCAATACCGTCGTCGCGCCCTACTATCTGGCGGCGCTGCAACGCTCGCTCGCCGCTGCAGACAAGCAGGTTACGACGATTATTTTGCCGGATGGCGAAGAGCACAAAAACTGGTTGCAGCTGATGGTCATCTTTGATGCGCTGCTGGCGCAACAATGCGATCGCAAGACGACACTGATTGCGCTCGGCGGCGGGGTGGTGGGGGACATGACGGGGTTTGCTGCAGCAAGCTATCAGCGCGGCGTGCCGTTTATTCAAATTCCGACGACATTACTGGCCCAGGTGGATTCGTCGGTTGGCGGCAAAACCGGCATCAACCACCCGCTGGGAAAAAACATGATCGGCGCCTTCTACCAGCCGCAGGCGGTGTTCGCCGATCTGGATACGCTCAAGA
>JAYVEF010000224.1:0-10604 GCA_043748965.1 Burkholderiales bacterium | reverse complement strand
TCAGATCGGCGATATGACGGGTGTTCAGCAGGACTTCAACCGCGGGCGTGCGGCCACCACCGATCGATGGTACCAGTCGCTGCGAGACGATTGCGCTGATTGTCGAGGCCAAGTCCTGCAGCAGTGCCGGGCGATTTTCAATCGGGAAAAAACCGATGATACGGTTGAGCGCGCGATAGCTGTTATTGGCATGCAGCGTGGTGACCACCAGATGTCCGGATTGCGCGTAGGCCAGCGCCGCCGACATGGTTTCGCGATCGCGGATTTCACCGATCAGAATGCAGTCAGGCGCTTGGCGCAACGCGTTTTTGAGTCCAACGTGCATGTCATCGGTATCGACGCCGACTTCACGCTGATTGACGATCGATTTTTTATTCCGGAACAAAAATTCGATGGGGTCTTCCAGTGTCAGGATATGCCCCGCCATGGTTTCATTACGGTAGTCCAGCATCGACGCGATGGTGGTCGATTTGCCCGATCCGGTCGCACCAACTACTAGCATCAGGCCGCGCTTGCCAGTGATCAGTTCTTTCAACACCGGCGGCACATTCAACGTGGCGATATCGGGAATGTGATAGGGGATGTAGCGCAGCACAGCCGACACGGTGCCACGCTGGCGAAACGCCGACAGTCGGAAGCTGCCCACGCCGGTGATCGGAATTCCGATATTCAACTCGTTGTCACGTTCAAGTTCCTGCATCCGGTTGGCTGGCACCGCTTCGGCCAGCAGCGCCAGGATGTAGGCCTGATCCATTTTTTGCTGATTGATCGGGACCATCTGGCCGTTGATCTTCAGATGGATCGGAGAATTAACTGCCAGGAACATGTCCGAGGCACCCTTGTCCTTCATCAGCGTAAATAAACGGTCGAGCGCCATACGATTCTCCTCGGGACGACTAGTCTCTCAACAACTCGTTGATACCGGTTTTGGAACGGGTTTGCGCATCGACGCGCTTGACGATGACAGCGCAGTACAAACTGTATTTACCATCGGCCGACGGTAGATTGCCGGATACCACCACCGAGCCCGAAGGAATCCGGCCGTAGGTGACTTCGCCGGTGGCGCGATCATAAATTTTGGTCGACTGGCCGATATACACGCCCATTGAAATCACCGAGTTTTCTTCGACGATGACGCCTTCGACTATTTCCGAGCGGGCACCGATAAAGCAGTTATCTTCGATGATAGTCGGATTTGCCTGCATCGGTTCGAGCACGCCGCCGATTCCGACACCGCCCGATAGATGGACGTTCTTGCCGATCTGGGCGCAGGAACCGACGGTGGCCCACGCGTCGACCATCGTGCCTTCATCGACGTAGGCACCAATATTCACGAACGAAGGCATCAGGATGACATTCTTGCCAATAAAACTACCGCGCCTGGCGACTGCAGGCGGTACCACCCGGAAGCCGCCTTTGGCAAAATCGGCGGCGGTGTAGTTGGCGAATTTGGTCGGTACCTTGTCGTAGAACTGCAGGTCGGCGCCAGCTGGCATGGCGACATTGTCCTCCAGCCGAAATGACAGTAGTACAGCCTTCTTTACCCACTGATTGACGACCCACTCGGAACCACTTTTTTGCGCCACGCGCAGACTGCCGTCGTTGAGTTGGTCAAGCACATGGCCGACTGCGTCTCGGATAGCGGCGGGTGCCGTTTGCGGCGAGAGGCTGACGCGGTCTTCCCACGCCTGATCGATGATGTTCTGAAGTGCCTGGGTCATGGATGGTCGATTTCAAAAGTTGAAAAAATTCAGTTTGCCGACCCGCGACTGCAGCGTGCGGCTGCGACCAGGATTTAGCGCGCTGCGTTCTTGCGCACGAAATCGACGATGCGGACTGCCGCTGCCAGACATTCGTCGACTTCGGCGACCAGCGCCATGCGAATGCGGTTGCGCCCCGGATTACTGCCATGCGCTTCGCGCGCTAAATAGCTCCCAGGCAGAACAGTGACATTATATTCGGCGTAGAGGCGTCTGGCGAAGTCGATATCCGAAATTTCCGAGCAACTGTCCACTCGCGCCCACAAATAAAATCCAGCATCGGGCAGTGTCACGTCCAGTACTTCTGCCAGCACGGGCGTGACGCGGTTGAATTTATCCTTATATTTGACGCGATTGTCGATGACATGCTGTTCATCATTCCAGGCGGCGATAGAGGCTGCCTGCACGGCAGGGCCCATTGCGCCTCCCTGATAGGTACGGTACAGCAGGAATTTTTTCAGGACGTCGGCGTCCCCGGCGACAAAGCCAGATCGCATTCCCGGCACGTTCGAACGTTTCGATAGACTTGAAAAAGCCACCAGCCGCGGATACCCCGTGCGGCCCAGTTGGTTGGCTGCCTGCAGGGCACCGAGCGGCGCTTCGGGTTTGAAATAGATTTCGGAATAGCACTCGTCGGCAGCGATGACAAAACCGTACTTGTCGGACAGCGCAAATAGCAGTTCCCAGTCCTCCAGACGAAGGACTGCCCCAGTCGGATTGCCCGGTGAACACAGATAAAGCAACTGGACCCGCTGCCAGACCGAGGCTGGCACAGCGGCGTAATCACAGCCAAAATTGCGCGCCGGATCACAGTTGACGAAATACGGCGTCGCGCCGGCCAGAAACGCTGCGCCTTCATAAATTTGATAGAACGGATTCGGACACACGACCAGCGCGTCGGCACGTGGGTCGATGACAGTTTGCGCCAGCGCGAAAAGCGCCTCACGCGATCCGCTAACCGGCAAAATCTGGGTCGCCGAATTCAATGTTGGCAAACCATAGCGGCGCTCCAGCCACTCTGCAATGGCGCTGCGCAGCGCGTCGGACCCCGCAGTCGTCGGATAAGTCGCCAGGCCGATCAGGTTGTCGGCGAGTGCCTGCTGGATAAACGCCGGCGTTGGATGTTTCGGCTCGCCGATGCCAAGACTGATCGGTTTAAATGCCGGATTGGGGGTGACACCCTCAAACAGTTGCCGAAGCTTTTCGAATGGATAGGGCTGCAACTGGTTCAGAAGTGGATTCACGGCGATCGCTGACTAAAAAAGGGGTGCAGAGGTCTCTCATTATACCGTCCGACCGCGCAGTGACAGCGGCTTATTGGGCTGCCTGATGGCTTAAAAACCTACGACAGCGATGCTATCATGAGCAAATTTCGACGGGACATGCCATGGCCCGTGCCACTTTGAACTACTGACAGAATTGCTGACTCCGTGCGCCTGACTTCCATCAAACTTTCCGGCTTCAAATCATTTGTCGATCCAACCAATTTTCAGGTGCCGGGCCAACTGGTCGGCGTGGTCGGCCCCAATGGCTGTGGAAAATCCAACATCATCGACGCCGTGCGCTGGGTTCTCGGCGAATCGAAAGCCTCGGAGCTGCGCGGTGAATCGATGCAAGACGTTATTTTTAATGGCACCACGCACCGCAAACCTGCCGGGCGCTCATCGGTCGAACTGATGTTCGACAACGTCGACGGCAAGGCGTCGGGGCAGTGGGGTCAATACGCTGAAATTGCGGTCAAGCGAACCCTGACGCGGGACGGCACGTCGACCTACTACATCAATAATCAGGCGGTGCGACGACGCGATATTCAGGATATTTTTTTGGGTACCGGGCTCGGTCCGCGGGCATACGCGATCATCGGCCAGGGCATGATCTCCCGCATCATCGAAGCGCGGCCGGAGGAACTGCGAATTTTTCTGGAAGAAGCCGCCGGTGTATCGAAGTACAAGGAACGTCGTCGCGAAACCGAAAACCGTCTCCACGACACGCGCGAGAACTTGCTCCGCGTGGGTGACATCCTGCGGGAGCTGAACGCGAATCTTGAGAAACTACAGGCGCAGGCCGCCGTGGCAAGCAAATTTCGTGAACTCCAAAGCGATCAGGAAGAAAAACAAAAGTTGCTTTGGCTGCTGCGCAAAAACGAAGCCAAAGGCGAGCAGGAAAAATTTTTCCGCGAGATTGAAAAAGCCCAGACCGATCTGGAAGAGCAAACCGCCAAATTGCGCCACGCCGAGACCGAACTCGAGCACCTGCGCCAGGCCCATTATGGTGCTGGTGACCGGATGCATCAGGCGCAAGGGCACCTTTACCAGACCAATGCCGAAATTGGCAGTCTTGAAGCGCAGATTAAGTTCGTCATCGAATCACGCAGCCGCCTGCAATCGCAATTAAATTCGCTTACCGCACAACGCGATCAGTGGCAACGCCAGGGTTCGCAGTTTCAGCAGGATCTGGCGGAAGCCGAATTGCTGCTGGAAGAGCAGGGCGAGCGTGTCGAACAGTCACAGCAAACACTGCAGTTGCATCTCGAGCGGGTCCCGGCGCTGGAGCAGGCATGGCGCGACGCCCAGCGCGGCACGACCGAGTCACGCGCCGGCATCATGCAGATGCAGCAGCAGATCGAGCTCGAATCGGCGCACCAGCGTAATGCCTCCAACATTTTGTCGGGATTGGCGTTGCGGCGTGAGCGGCTGGCGCAGGAAAAAAACGCTCTAGCGATGCCTGACAGTGCGCACCTGACCAATCTTGGTCTGCAGCTTGAAGAAAAAGCAGCGGCGCTCGAAGAATCCGCCAGGCAGCTCGAGGCCGCGCAGGAACAACAACCTCGCATGGAAGACGAGCGTCGCATGGCGCAAGTCCAGCTGAGCAGTGAAAGTGCTGCCAATGCCAGGCTGGAAGCCCGGCTGACCGCCTTGAAACATTTACAGGAAAGCGTACAAAGTCAGGGCAAGGTGCAGCCGTGGCTGATCAAACATGAACTCGGTGCGCTACCGCGTCTGTGGCAAAAGCTGCATATCGATGCGGGTTGGGAAACTGCATTGGAATCTGTTTTGCGTGAGCGTACCAATGCGCTTGAATTGTCGAATCTGGACTGGGCTAAGGCTTTTTTCAGCGACGCGCCGCCAGCCAAGCTGGCGCTGTTCGCGCCAGTGGCAACTAGTGCGCCGGCGCCTGCGCCCGAGCCCGGCTTGCAACCGTTATTGAATTTTCTGCAGTTGAATGATCCGACGCTACGCAATCTGATGCAGGACTGGTTGTCTGACGTGTACGTCGCCAGCGATGTCAATCTCGCTTTTGGCGAACGCGCCCGCTTGCCGCACGGCGCCTGCTTTGTAACGCAACAAGGCCATTTGATCAGTCGCTCCAGCGTGCGCTTCTATGCCGCGGATTCCGAGCAGGATGGCATGCTGGCGCGCCAGCACGAAATCGATAACATCGGCAAACAGTTGCGCGCCCAGCAAATGCTGGCAGACGAAGCGCGCAACCGTTCGGTGCGTGCCGACGCCGCGTTGACACACTCGGTGCAACGCTTGCAAGAGCATCGACAACGCGCGGCGACGCTGACCCAGTCGGCGCACACCCTGCAAATCGAAGTCATGAAATTGACCGAGGTGCAAAGCCGTTTTAATCAGCGCAGCACGCAGATCGTCGCCGATCTGGCCGAGATCGCCGACCAGGAAAACGAACAGCAGCACGTCAAGGCGGAATCTGAAAGTCGCTTCGAGCAACTCGACATCGCATTGGGCGGGTTGCAGGGAGCGTTCGAAGATAGTCAGACCGATTTTTTGAACAAGGAACAGCAACTCAGCGAGGCCCGTAATCGCCTGCGCGAGATGGAGCGCGCAACACAGGAAATCGAGTTTGCCGAAAAAGCTCTGCGCAGCAAAATTGACGAATTGAAACGCAGCATTGCGACTGCGGTCGAACAGTCCGCGCAACTATTCGCCAACATGCAGCAGGGCCACCTGGAACTCGAAAGTCTGGATGATCAGACCGCTCAGGCGGGCTTGCAGTCGCTGCTGGACAAGCGGTCGGACCAGGAGCGCGCGCTCGCTGATGCTCGCCATGAACTCGATCAGCTGGCGCAGACACTGCGCCAGCACGAAGAAGCACGGATGCAATCCGAACGTAGCCTGCAACCGCAACGCGACCGCATCATGGAATGGCAGTTGAAGGAGCAGGCTGCGCGGCTGAACCAGGAACAATTCGCGCAGCAGCTTATCGAGTCTCAGGCGGATGAGGCTGCTCTGTCCCGAAAAATTCACGCAGACTTGCGTCCGGCCTATTTGCAGGGCGAAGTGACCCGTCTAACGAACGCCATCTCAGCATTGGGCGCCGTCAATCTGGCTGCATTAGATGAGCTGGCAACCGCATCGGACCGGAAGAATTTTCTGGATGCGCAGAATGCGGACCTGACCGAAGCGATCAATACCCTGCAAGATGCGATTCATAAAATCGACAAGGAAACTCGCGACCTCCTGCAGGAAACCTTCGACAAGGTAAATCTGCATTTTGCCGAGCTGTTTCCGATTCTTTTCGGTGGTGGTCAGGCCCGACTGACCATGACCGGTGACGAGATTCTGGACTCGGGCGTCCAGGTGATGGCGCAACCGCCGGGCAAAAAGAACGCCACGATTCATCTGCTGTCGGGGGGCGAAAAGGCCCTGACCGCAACGGCGTTGGTGTTTTCGATGTTCCAGCTCAATCCGGCGCTGTTCTGTCTGCTCGACGAGGTCGATGCACCGCTGGACGATGCCAACACCGAGCGTTTTTGCAACATGGTCAAACGCATGTCGGTACACACGCAGTTCCTGTTTATCTCGCATAATAAAATCGCTATGGAAATGGCGCAGCAACTCATCGGCGTGACGATGCAGGAGCAGGGTGTGTCGCGTATCGTCGCTGTGGATATGGAGTCGGCGACCAGCTTTGCCACCGAAGCGCATGCGGCCTGAACGCCATGCAATAATCGAGGTTGCTGTTCGATCCGGTCGCAGCGGTCACGCGATTTGCAGCCGACTTCAGCACGTTAGCCAGTCATCCATGAAAACCTGTTCACCTTGATCCGGAGCCCGCCATGAAAACCGTATTCGCTGCCTTACTGCTAACCGTGCCACTGTGTTTTAACAGCGCATCCGCTGCCACTGCCCAGCAAAGCAAAATGACCACGTGCAACAAGGATGCCAGCGCGAAGAAAGGCGACGAACGCAAGACGTTCATGAAGGACTGCTTGAGCGCCAAAGCGGAGCCAATGGCTGTGGCAACGAATACCTCCACCACTCAGCAATCCAAAATGACAACCTGCAATGCCGATGCGGCCGGCAAAAAAGGTGACGAGCGCAAGACTTTCATGAGGCAATGCCTGAGCAACAAGCCAGCCGAAATTACGGCACCCGTCGTTGCAACGCCGGCGGTCACGCAGCAGGACAAAATGAAAACCTGTAACGCCGACGCTCAAGGTAAAAAAGGCGATGAGCGCAAAATTTATATGAAAACCTGCCTCAAAAATGCGGCTTGACGGGACGTTGGAGCCCTCGGCGGCCAACCTGCCGCCGAGGTGTTTGAAGCAGCACAATCGCGTGTTACGTCAAAGCGGCACTGCCTCGACCGTGACCGCCACCTGCAAAGTCTGACCGCCACCGCCCAGTACCAATCCTCGCATCGGTGTCACATCGCTAAAATCGCGGCCCCAGCCCAGAGTGATATGCTCATCGCGCACGAGGCAGCGATTGGTCGGATCGAAGTCAACCCAGCCGACGCCGCTGCAGTAGACCGATACCCACGCATGCGACGCGTCGGCGCCTACCATGCGCGGTTGGCCGGGTGCCGGGGTGGTCAGAATATAGCCGCTGACATACCGACAAGCCAGTCCGAGCGTGCGCAGGCAGCCGATCATCAGGTGGGCAAAATCCTGACATACACCGCGGCGCCCACGCAGCACCTCAAGCAGTGGCGTTGAGATCGTGGTGGCTTCGCTGTCGAATTTAAAATCCTGATAAATTCTCTGCGTGAGATCCCTGCAGGCATCGAGAAGCGCGCGGCCCGGCGCAAAGCTAGGCTGTGCGTACGCGGCCAGCGCTCGACTACAGGTCACGTGCGGCGATGGAAATAGCACGGCCAGCGGTGCCAGCAGATCAGCGCCAGCGGCTTGGCGCAATTGCGACGCCTGTGCTTCCCAGGTAGGCGTGTTGTCAAGTTGGTCAAGCTCGGGCCGCGCTATCAGCGCAACTACCGAATCTGCCTCGACGCGCAGGCGACGGTGTGGCGCTGACAACGTGAATGCACGGGTGGTATTGCCAAAATAGTCGGTTCGATTGATCCAGTCCTGCGGTGCTGGATCAATTACCAGCGCGTGCGATAGCACGTGCTGCTGCGCGAATCCACGCGGGGTCATGTGCAACAATTGCTGCGACAGCGTGACGGTCCGGCGATACTCGTAGACGGTTTCGTGCCGGACGCGATAGGTGCGACTGGTCATGGAGCGAAACTGCCCTGGCTGACGTCGCCGGTATGGCTGAAAAATTGCAGGCCAAGTCGTTCGGACAATCCGACGCAGGCTTGCTGCAGGCGTTCCAGCAGCGTCAGCAGCGATGGGCTGCCCCAGTGCAGATCATGCTGCGATTTAAGTCCCTGCAGAGCGACCAGTAACGGTACAAAAACAACCGTGCCGCAATCGCCATGCGTACTCGCCAGTCGATCCAGAAATTCAATTAAACCGCGCAACTGAAACACCACCGAACGTGGATTGCTGTCGTCGGTGACCAACAGATCCAGCACCGGCACCCATTCCGGCTGCGCCATGTAGCGCGAGCGGTACGTCACAATACTATCCGCAACGTCCAGGATCCAGTCGAGACTGCCGTGCGGCGGCATCGTCAATCCATGCTGTAGGAGCGTACAAAAAAACTGCAGACGTTCCAGGTGTCGGCCGATCGACATGAAGCGCCAACCGCTGTCGCGCGTCATCCCGTCAAGGGCAAATCCGGACAACGTCATTAGCGCACTGGTGGCGGTGTCGAGGCGGGTGCCGACGTCGGCCAGCGTCGACACCGCTGCCTTGCTGGCACCAGGGGGCGGGGCGTGCTGTGCCAACTGATTCAGGGTGCGCCAGTTGTCCAGTGAAAGCCGCTCGCGCAGGTGGCTGGCCACCCGATACAGCAACTGCAGATTAGCAGCCAGGCCGGCACCGCTACGGTCTACGACTGCTCGGCATAACGCGGTTTCGACGATGCTGTCGTCAAGCGACGTGACTCCTTCGCTCAGCGCTTCCGGTAGCAGGCCGAACCAGCGGCACAGCGATAACAAGGCGGGCCATTCGCCGCTGCGCTGATCGGGCGACACGTTTGACAGCAAGTCCAGCGCGGCGCGGATCAAACGTGCGCTGTTATCGCAGCGTTCGGTGTAGCGGCCGAACCAGAAAAGGTTTTCGACAGTGCGGCTCGACAGGTGCGTGTCGCCGCGCGTCAACGCCGGGCTCTGGTCCGAGCGCAGCAACAAGCTGAACTGACTGGCTTTACCGTGCATCTGCACCCAGGTGTCTTTGCTGGCGCCACCGCGCTGCATGGTGATCACCCGCGCATCGGTACCGGTGGCGACCCGGGTCAGGCCGCCTGGCATCACAACATACCCACTCGGCGTGGCACAAGCAAACACGCGCATGCCCATCGCCGCCGCGCCCAATCCCGGTTCCGGCTGCTCCTGCCAGATCGGTGCCTGTGAGATTCGTACCAGTTCCTGCGCGACGAAATTATGCGGATCGGCGCGCAACGCTGCGATCAGGTTCTGGCGTGTAACGGCGTTCAGGTCTTCGCCGAATATCGGAAACTGCCGCAGTTGCGAAAATGCCGGTTTGACGACCAGGTGATCGATGCCTGCAATTACATCCTGCAACGCAGCGGGCTCACCACACCACCACGTCGCCACAGAAGGCATCAACAATTCTGCGCCGAGCAAGCTGCGGCAGATAGCCGGTAGGTAGCCCAGCAGCGCGCCGGATTCGAGCAACCCAGAGCCCAGACCGTTAGCCAGCAATACCGTCCCCCGGCGTGCCGCCTCGGTCAGCCCTGCCACGCCCAGCGCCGAACCCGAACGTAATTCGAGCGGATCGCAAGACTCGTCATCGACCCGCCGCAGGATCACGTGCACACGCCGTGGTCCGGCCAGGGTCTTGAGCCAGACCAGCCCGTTACGTACTGTCAGATCGCCACCCTCGACGAGTGGGAAGCCGAGGTAGCGTGCCAGATAGCTTTGTTCGTAGTAGGTCTCGTTATAAGGACCAGGGGTCAGCAGCACGATCAGCGGCTGTTCGGTATCCTGCAGTGGCGGACCGGTGTCAGCGCCGTCGCCGCGATTGGCAGCACAAATGCGGCCCCAGTGCGCCAGACTGTCGCGCAGCGTAGTAAAGAAGCTAGCCAGATGGGCGACGTTGAGGTCGCGAAACAGTTCCGGAAATGCGCGCGAAATGATGATCCGGTTTTCAAGTGCATAGCCAGCACCGGACGGTGCCTGGGTTCGGTCGGCAACGACCCACCAGCGTCCATTGGGCGCGCGTGCCAGATCGACTGCATAAAAATGCAGTGCGATATCGTTGTGCTGTCGGATGCCGTGGCAGGGCCGTAGGAAGCCGCCGTTGGCGTGGATCAGCGGCGGGGGCAGCAGCCCATCGCGCAGCAGGGTCTGACCACCGTACACATCATTCAAAACTCGATTCAGCAGGGTCGCACGTTGAATTACCGCAGCTTCGATACCGGACCATTCGTCGTGCGGCAAAATGAACGGCACTACATTGAGATCCCACGGCCGCTCGCTCCCTTTCGGGTCCGCGTAGACGTTGTAGGTGAC
>JAYVEF010000223.1:0-10614 GCA_043748965.1 Burkholderiales bacterium | reverse complement strand
TGCCCCAACGACGAGTAGCCGGTACCAAAATCATCGATCGCCAGTCGCACGCCCATCGCTTTGATCGCTGTCAGCAGCTTAATGGCACGGTCCGGATTGTGCACCACCATGCCCTCGGTAATTTCAAGCTCCAGCAGGTTGGGCTGCATGCCGGTCTCGGCTAGCACCCTGGCAATGTGTCCGAGCAGGTTGTCATCGGCGAACTGCCGCACCGACAGATTCACTGCGACGCAGATCGGCGGCAAACCCTGCTGCTGCCAGGCCATATTTTGCGCACACGCAGTGCGTAGCACCCAGATCCCGATGGCGACGATCAGACCGGTTTCTTCAGCTACGGGAATAAACTGCACGGGCGAAACCGAACCCAGCACGCTGTTATTCCAGCGCAGCAGCGCCTCTACGCCGGTAATCGAATTGGTATTCAGATCGACCTTGGCCTGGTAGTGCAGAGTGAACTCGTTACGCTCCATTGCGTGGCGCAAATTGGATTCGAGAATCATGCGCTCGAGTGACTGCGACTTGATATCTTTCGAATAAAACTGAAAATTATTCTTACCCTCTTCTTTGGCGAAATACATCGCGATATCGGCGTTCTTCATCAGCGCCTGTTCATCGTCGCCGTCCTCCGGATAGATCGAAATCCCGATACTGGCGGTCACCCGACACTCATGCCCCATCAGCATGATCGGCTTCATCGCAGCCGACAGCAGCTTGCGTGCCACATGCGCGGCCTGGTCAGGATGCGCCATCTCCTGGACCACCACCACAAACTCGTCACCACCCAGGCGTGCGATGGCATCACTGGCGCGCAGTGCCAGCTTGAAGCGACCGGTGACTTCTTTCAGTAGCAGGTCACCCGACTCGTGGCCGAGCGTGTCGTTGATGAACTTGAAACGATCGAGATCAATGAACAGCACCGCAAAGCGGCGCTCGTAACGCTTGGCCGTAGGAATTGCCAGATTCAACAAATGACTGAACATAGCGCGATTGGGCAAACCGGTGAGGGCGTCGTGGGTCGCCAGATACTGAATCCGTTCTTCAGCGACTTTCTGGTCGGTGATCTCGCGCGAGATGCCGCGGTAACCGGTGAACACGCCCGCTGCATCGAAAGTCGGCGTACCGCTGACACTGATGAAATACGGATTGCCATTTTTACGCATCCGATGCAGCACAATGTCGCGATAATCCTGGCGCTGCTCCAGTAGTTCAAGGTGCTGGTCCCAGCCCCCCGGTGCATCGATTTCAAAGCCGCCTTCCCAAAGCCGCAAATTCAAAAATGGATGGACGCCATCGCCAGTGCCGACGTGCCGCCCCTCGATGCGGGTCAGTCGAAATTCGGTGTCCTGCTCCCAGTACCAGTCCGACGACAGGTTGGTCAGAATCCGAAAACGCGCTTCGCTTTCACGCAAAGCATCGAGTGCATTCCAGCGTTCGGTGACATCACTCATCACCGAATAAAATCCGATCGGATGGTCCGCCGCGTCTTTCACCAACTGCACTGATCCTTCGACATGCAGCACGCTGCCATCCTTGCGTAGATATTCCCACTCCTGATTACTTTTGGAAACGCCATTCTGAAAAATCGACTGGCAAAGGATGCGACACTTTCCCGCCATCTCGGGCGTCTGGTGAATCATGTTGGTCGCGCCTTTGAGCTCATCGGCGGCGTAGCCTGTCAAGGTACTGAAGGCAGAATTGAACGACAGATAGCGTCCGGCCAGATCGATTTCCGAGTAAGCGTTTTGCATGGTTTCGAGAATCGTGCGGTAGCGCATTTCGCCCGCTTGCAGTGCTTCTTCGATCACCTTGCGCTCGGCGTCATGGCCGAAATTATCCAGTGCGTAAATGATATTACGCGCCATGCGTTCGACCAGCGACACCACGTCCGTATCGAAGGCGTTTTTTTCGGCTGCATACAGCAGCAGAGCACCGATCACCGTATTGTCCTGCAGTAACGGGATCGCTGCCGCACTCGCGTAACCGGCCCGCTGCGCGCCCGGATGCCAGTGCGCGGTGCGCGGGTCGGCTAGAAAATCGTTGCTGATACAGGGTCGCGCAGTATGAAAGGCCACGCCTGCCAACCCTTGACCTTCAACGGTGTTCTGGTCCAGTGAAATCCGCGCTTGTGCCAGCGCATCCGCAAATTTTCCGGCAGTCGCCTTGACGCTGACCCAGCTACTTTTCCATTCGGCGATGATGACCGCGGCGGCGATAAAGTTACCGGTTTCAACCGCAGCGTCACACACCCGCTGATACAGATCGGTCGGCTCACGAGCCCGCAGGATCGCTTCGTTGGTGGCGCCCAATGCGGCGTACATCATCGCCATTTGCTTCAGGCGATCGTTGGGATTGTTGCCGCGTCCATTGACGCGGTCGGCATCGGGCCCATCGGGAAATACATTCATGAGCCAGGCAGTCTATTAAAAATAGTGAGCTGGAATGTACCGGTGCTACCGCACTGATAATCCGGCGAATGCAACAACTTAGAGTACCGCAATTCGGTTTATTTTTAAACTGCCGATTGCCTCCGGCCGCACCCGCGCGCGCCCGAACGGTTATGCTCACCCGTTTAAAAGCAACCTGCAGGAATACAACGTGACTACCGTACCGCGCGCCCCGGCCGAATTTGGCTTTTCGATCAATGGCATGACCTGTGCCTCCTGCGTCGCGCGGGTTGAAAAAATCCTGCAAAAGGTGCCCGGGGTCAGCAGCGCCACTATCAATCTGGCCACTGAGACCGCCCGCGTGCAGGGGTCGGGAATCGACCCTGCGGCGCTGATAGCGGCAGTCAAGAAGGCTGGCTATGAAGCCACCCTCGCGGGCGCTGAAGTGACTGCCGTGCCAGCTGCGGGGGACCATACCGGGTTACCCGACTGGTGGCCGGTGGCGATGGCTGCAGGCTTCAGTCTGCCATTACTGGCGCCGATGGCGGCGCTGCCTTTTGGCTATCACTGGATGCTGCCGGGATGGCTTCAAATGGCACTGGCTACACCGGTGCAGTTCTGGCTGGGTGCGCGTTTTTATCGGGCCGGCTGGAAGGCCGCACTGGCCGGATCGGGCACGATGGATCTGCTGGTAGCGCTCGGTACCAGTTCGGCCTATGGCATGTCGGCCTATCTGCTGCTGGCTGGTAACAATGGATCGATGACACCGCTGTATTTCGAATCGTCAGCGGTGGTGATCACGCTGGTTCTGCTCGGTAAATGGTTGGAACTACGCGCTAAATTTCAGACTGTGGCAGCGCTGCGCAGTCTGGCTGCACTACGTTCGACCAACGCGCGGGTGCGGCGCGACGGGGTCGAGCAGAGCCTGCCGCTGGCACAGGTGCTGGTAGGCGACCAAGTCGTCGTGAGACCGGGTGACCGCATCGCGGTGGACGGTACGATTATCGAAGGTAGCAGTTTCGTCGATGCGGCGTTGTTGACCGGCGAAAGTCTGCCTGTTGCCAAAACCGTCGGCGACTCGGTGAAGGCTGGTGCGATCAATGCCGACGGTATGTTGGTGCTCCTGACAACCGCGGTCGGCGCCGCCACCATGCTGGCACAGATCATCCGGATGGTCGAAGATGCGCAAGCCGTCAAGGCACCGATACAGCGCCTGGTTGATCGGGTCAGCGCGGTGTTCGTGCCGGTAGTGCTGGTGATCTCGGTGCTGACCTTGCTGGGTTGGGGCTGGTTCACCGGCGACTGGCAGCACGCGGTATTGAACGCGGTGGCAGTGCAGGTGATCGCGTGCCCGTGCGCACTGGGGCTGGCGACTCCCGCGTCGATCATGGCGGGTACCGGCGTGGCGGCGCGCCATGGCATTCTGATCAAGGACGCCGAAGCGCTGGAAATCGCACACGCGCTGACGCTGGTTGCTTTCGACAAAACCGGCACGCTGACCGAAGGCAAACCCGTTATCGTTGGCATCGACAGTGGCGGCGAGCCGGTCGCCCGGGTTCTGCAACTCGCGCGCGCCGCACAGCAGTACAGCAGCCATCCGCTCGCGCGCGCAGTAGAAGACGCGGCAGCCGCTGACAACGTGACGTTGCTGTCAGCCAGCAATGCCGCAGCGATTCCCGGCAGCGGCGTGCGGGCTGATATCGACGGCATCACGGTGTTTTTCGGAAACCGGCGCCTCATGCATCAGTGCGGCGCAGTCACCGACGCGCTGGACGCAGTCGCGGCCGCGCATGAAATAGCTGGCCGCACGGTATCGTGGCTGGCAACACGCGTCGGCGATGGGACCACCAGCGTTGCCGGGCTGCTGGCGTTTGGCGACCATCTCAAGCCATCTGCACATGCTGCCATCGCACGTTTGCAGGCAATCGGAGTGCGCGCCGTGATGCTGACCGGTGACAACGCCGGTAGTGCACTGGCGGTCGCCACTGCACTCGGCATCAGCGACTTCAGGGCTGAAATTTTGCCGGCTGAAAAGGCCGGCGTGATTGCCGGATTCAAACGCGCCGGTGAAACGGTTGCAATGGTCGGCGATGGGATCAATGACGCACCGGCATTGGCCGCCGCCGATATCGGAATTGCCATGGCGACCGGTAGCGACGTCGCAATGCAGGTCGCCGGCATTACGCTGATGCGCGGGGACCCGCTTCTTGTGGCAGACGCGATCGCGATTTCACGCCGCACTTTCAGCAAGATCCGGCAAAACCTGGGATGGGCGTTCGTGTACAACGTGGTAGGGATTCTGCTAGCCGCGTTGGGCTATCTGAACCCGATCATTGCCGCCGCAGCGATGGCACTCAGCAGCGTCAGCGTAATTACCAATGCTTTGTTGTTGCGCCGCTGGAAACCGGCTTAGGGTCGAGCCTTCAACCGTTCGACCGCAATCCTGCGTTGCAGCCGAAGGAGAGGGCCGGAACTAGCGTAAATTACCGGTATGCCCGAGCGAATAGCGACCTGGTTGCGGCCATACGGTCAAGCCATGCGGCTCGCGTCCGACCTTGACGTGATTGACCGCTCCCGACACGGTATCGAAGCGATACACGACGTTATCGTAACGCCCCGACAGCCAGAGATACTTGCCATCGGCACTGACGTTGCCCATATCCGGGCTGCCGCCCCCGGGGATCGGCCAGGTTTTGCTGACGGTGCGGCTGGCGAAGTCGACGACAGAGACGCTGCCCTTGCCTTTCGGACGACCCTTGATTTTATTGGAGCCACGGTTGGCGACATACAGGCTCTTGCCGTCGCGGCTTGGATACAGGCCATGCGCGCCGATGCCGGTGACGATAAAGCCGATCTGCCGGAAAGATTCACCGTCGACCACATGAACACCATCGGCCATCATGTCAGCCACAAAAAACAACTTGCCATCGGGCGACACCCGAACGTCCTGTGGCATGCCTTTGGTGGTACAGATTTCGGCACCGGACTGGGTCGGATCGGGAATCCAGCGCGGCTTTTTACCGGGTTGCGAAATCAATGCGAGCACCTCCGGCCGGCTGTAATATTTACTCAGTCTGATGGTGCCGATCACACTGCGATGGACCAGATCAATTTTGGTCAGTGCACCGCTGAATTCACAGGTGAACATGACGTACCTGCCATCGATTGAAAAATCGGCGTGATTGATACCCGCACACTGCGGGGTCTGAATCGAGTACTGCAACTGCATCGTGTGCGGATCACGAAAATCCAGCCGTTTGAGTTCTTCGACCACCACGATGGCCGACTTGCCATCCGGGCTCCAGTATAAATTGTACGGATCGGTGACGGCAATTGCCTTGCCGGGTTTGCCGGTCTTCGGATCGATCGGCGTCAGACTGCCATCGTCGCGCCCTTCGGCATTGTTGGCAACCCATAGCGTGCGCAGGTCATACGACGGCACCACGTGCTGCGGGTTGATTCCGACTTTGTAGGTATCGACAACTTTCATCGTCCCCGGATCGATCACCGACAGCGTATTAGCGCTGTGATTGGGTACGTAGACCCGCGCCAAAGCGCCACTGACGGCATCACTGAAACGATTCGCGGAGGTTTCGCTGTACAGGTTATTGCGGTCGATGACCGCCGGCATGCCAGGTACGGTAACGATGGCCGTTTTGGCTGCGTTGGTCGTGCCGACTGGCGCGATCGTTGGTGGCGCTGCATTGGTACCACCGACAAGAATCAGACTGGCAAGTACTGTGACTACCCGACTACGGTTACGCATATTGGTCTTTCAATTCTTGAAAAATCGGGCCGGACCGCGCGCTAACCATTTGCAAACTCGCTTGAACAGGGTCTGCAAACGGCTCAACGTCGACCGCCAATCGCCGCACGAATTGCCGTGACTGTATTGGTGACGATCAGGTCAGTGCCGGACTGCCCGAGTGCTGCGGTGGCGCCTTGCGGGTCGCCGCTGACACCGCTGGCGTCCTTGTCGGCAAGTGGATGGAGTAACTGCGCACTGCGTACCAGCGCCGGATCGGTCGCCAGCATCAACGCGGTATCGGCAAGACCGGCGTGCGTACCAATCTGTGCGGCAGTGTAGCCTTTGGCGCGCAATAGCTGGGCGAACCCGCTCGACGCCGCACGGTAATAATCGCTGATATACCAAGCCCGCGCGGCGGTAGCTGCCCATGCGTGATTCAGGCTCGCCGCAACCGCCGCCAGTTGCGTCTGATAGCCGCCATGGTCGCCGATCAGTACCACGTTCACAAAACCATGTTGCTTGAAACTGCGCGCGGCGCCGTCGAGGACTGCCTTGAACGCCGCATCGGAAACTGAAATCGTGCCGCTAAATCGCATGTGGCTGGTCGGCGGATCAATGCTGCCCTCGGGCACATAAGCCACCACCGGCGCCACCATCGCATTGCCGAGTTCGGTGGCGATGCGTCCTGCCAGAATCCGCGCACGCACGTTGTGTTTACCAAGCGCCATGTGCGGACCGCTTTGCTCGATGCCGCCGACCGGTATCAGTATCGTGGTTTTACCAGAAGCGATCGCCTGGTGCAGCTCGGTCCAACTGAGATCTTCAAGATAGACGCTGTCGCTGCCTGCTGCGGACACCGACCGAGTCGCTGCGAGGAATGCCACCATGGTAGAAAGGACCACCGAAGCCAGCCTGGCAATCAGCTGATGCCGCGCTGGCAGCGAAGACCGCCACGGTGGTTCGCAGCGGCACGCGCGCATTGCATGGATTTGCATTAAAGAAAGGAGGTTCGCTCAGGAACCAAAGGCAGTAGATGCCAGAATTATCGGACAAATTCGACGCAATGTCTGAGAAAATTTTTTCGGGTCGGCCTGACAAAAGCCACATCGGCCTGCGCAGGTCGCCCTTTCAGCGTCAAATTCGCCGACTATTACTTTGCAGCACGGCGCTTGCGCGGAACAAAATCAAAGTTGAACTGCAGCGGCGCGAGAGCAACTTTATCTTGTACCTTGATGGTTTGCAGCAGGGGCGGCTTGATGGTCCCCATGTCCGGATGCCAGGCGCGTATTTCCCAGGTGCCTTCTTTCAGACCGCCCAGACTAGCCGAGCCGGACGCATCAGTTTTAGCAAAATGCGGCGTGTCCAGCACCAACACATATGCGCGCATCCATTCGTGCAGCAGGCAGTACACCACTACCACGCCCGGCTTGTCGAACAACACGGGCGGGGGCGTGCCGGATTCATATACTTTGATCTCGAATTCTTTGGCGGGGGAAAACGATTTGACGTGGTGCTCGATTTTGTCGTAATTCGGAAACCGGATCGGCGTTCCAACCCGAATCGGCGTGACGTAAGGTGAAAACTGCAAGTGTTCCTGTGCAATCGTAACGACATCTTTCGCGCCACCGGCATCCGCGCCGGCAGGCACGCCAACCTGTGTTGCATACACCACGACGTCGACCATGCTGGCACCCGTTTTGTCGGCCGCAGCGAGATTGAGCGTGGCTGCGGCCGCCCAACCCGCGACCAGCGACAACAGCACCGCTGCCAGTAGTGTCTGCAGGGCAAATCGGGCAGCGCCGTGGCGCTCGCCGCCGAAGCCGAGGCGGCCGGTCATTTGGACACAATCGCGCGCTGCATTGGCGCCAGTCGGGCAACCAGCTTGTTCTGTGCCGAATTGGCAACCGCATTTTTTTCCATCGCCATTTGCAAATCTTCGGCCAGCGCGTTGAACTGCGCGTTATTCAGATGCATGTCCTGGTGGGCCTCCTGCATCTGCTTGCCGCTGTATTTACAAGGCCCACCCGTCAACTGGCAAAACTGCTCGGCCAGCAGCGTTCCGAGCCGCTCCATATCGGCGTCCTTGAACGTATCCTTGATACGATCGTCGGCCAGCAGCAGCGGCAAAAAGTCCGCAACCACTTTTTGAATCCCCGCTTTGCCACCAAATTGCTGAAATACAGTATCGTCGGTGAGGCTCTGGGCCTGTGCCGGCAGCAGCGATACCGTCAATGCAAAAATAACGGTGAGGCGCTGCAGCGCGATGGGGAGTGTGAATAATTTCGGCATGGCAGTCTTTAAAAAATGGTTTGGAAAACAGGCAAGACAGCGCTGACTCAGAAGCCCACCTGCACTGACAGGTAGGCACCTTTTTGGCGAGTCGGATTCAATATCGTGATATCACCCAGTACCGCATACGCGGCGGTGACTGAAATATTTTTGGTCGGGAAATAGGCAATGAAGGCGTCGTAAAAATCCTTCTCCTGGTCCAGCGTCAGGTTACGTGGCTTCATACGGTATTCGATACCGGCAACGAGTCGCCGGTTGATCAGATAGGCGGCCGAAACTTCCAGCATCGGCTGGTAGCGATCGTGGAGATCACCACCAAAACCCAGTATCCCAAGCTGGTTCGCCTTGGTGGCGCGTAACGTGCCATTGAGCAGCAGACTCTGGTCAAGCAGAATTTTGGTGGCGGACACGTAGTAATCAACCCCGTGATCGGACGCTGCGCCGAGTTGCGTGACACTTGTGACACCGGCCAGACCGTCGAGACCATTGTTGTGCTTGACCATCACGCCAACAGCGACCTGCGGCAGCGGACTGTCCTGTTCATAAACCGCATCGCCGAACAGCTTTACTTTAACGCCAAAAATATCCTGCCGGATCACCACATGATTTAACGCCGCACCGGTGCCCCGAAACTTCTGCTGCGCCAGCGACAGTTCGATCCGATCGGCGATCCCCACCGCGACGCCGTAGCTCGTCAGAGCGTAATCCTGCGTATTCACGGTAGTGGCATGGAGATTGGCACCATAGCTGTCGCGAGTACCGTAACCGCTGATGAGCGCCCACGGCGTCAAGCCGCCTCCTCCTGCACCTTCGAGCTCACTGACCCCGCCCGTCGCCAGAAGCTTGCCCATGTCTGGGCCGCTGACGCTTTGCGCCATGACGGCAGGAGCTCCACCCAATGCTGCCAGGGCCAATATGCCCGAAAGAAGCCTAAATCCTTGCATTCATCACCTCAAAATTAAATTGCACACAATCAACTCGATGAGTATTACGCAAAAGCAACGTTGATGGATTCAGAATTCTTTGAAAAATCGTGTGGAATTACAAAATAGTGCAAATGAGGTTTGCGGACATTCATTTGAGTCATGTCCCGCGCGGCCGCTGGCAGCGCGGACAAGCGTGGCGCACAGCCGATCGAATATGCGGTAGAGAACACACCGTCACTCTGGTCGCAGCTTGGCTGCAAACATGGCGCGCACTTTACTGACTTTCGGCGCCACCACAAACGCGCAGTAGCCTTGCAGGGGATGCTGTTTAAAATAATTTTGATGGACTTCCTCGGCCTTGTACCAAGTTGGTGCCGGACTGAGTTCGGTGACAATTGGCGCATCCCAGACGTTGCCCATTTCTGCGATCACGCGGCGGGCGGTATCCTGCTGCTGTGCCGAGTGAAAATAAATCACCGAACGATATTGGGTTCCGACATCCGCGCCCTGCCGGTTCAGTGTAGTCGGGTCATGAATCGTGAAAAAAATTTCCAGCACTTCGCGATAGCTCAGCAAAGCGTCGTCAAAGCTGACCCTGACAGCCTCTGCATGCCCGGTGCTGCCACTACATACCGCTTCATAGGACGGGTTGACCACGCTGCCGCCGGTATAGCCCGACTCGACCGTCAACACACCTTTGAGTTGCTGGTACACCGCCTCGGTACACCAGAAACATCCGCCACCCAAGGTCGCTATTTCAGTTGCCATGATTTACTCCGTTAGTAAGGTCGAACTCAGGGATACGACTTTAACGCAAAGGCGCCGGCGCCGCAGATCGGCGCTTTTTCGGCATAATAACGAAACATTCAGGATGCCCGATGCCCTTGCCTATTTCACGCCCCCCCGCCGCACCGTTCGATCCCCGCCATTTTCGCCATGCGTTGTCGCAGTTCGCGACCGGCGTGACAGTGATCACGACCGCCACGGCCAGCGGTGACCTGCTCGGCCTGACGGCAACCTCATTCAATTCGGTCTCGTTGCAACCGCCGCTGGTGCTCTGGAGTCTGGGCAGCAACGCCAGCAGTCTGGCGCCGTTCAGCGCCACCAGTCACTACGTCGTCAACGTCTTGTCAGCGGAGCAAGGGGCACTGGCAATGCGCTTCGCCAGCAAAATCCATAACCGTTTTGATGGCGTCGACTACGATCTCTCCGAACATGGCCAGCCGATTCTGCGCGGCGCCTTGGCATGGTTCGAATGTGCCAATCG
>JAYVEF010000222.1:0-10624 GCA_043748965.1 Burkholderiales bacterium | reverse complement strand
AGGTAACCGATAGTCGCGCAAATAGGCTAGCCGGGCCAGGGTGTAACCGCGCTGCGTGCTACCCGGATGTCCCGCCGTAAACACCGCATCGCCGGCTTTCGGCCCCGCTGCACTCACGGGGAAAAAATCCTTCACCAGCGCCGGCTTGCCGTTTTCGTAGACCCGCAACAATGCCATGTCGAGGTCGTAGCGCGGGAAGTTAAAATTGTCCGGGTCCCCGCCAAAAAAAGCAGCCGCCTGTTCAGGCACGAAAGCCAGCCGCACATCCTGGAAACGATGATAACGGTATAAATGATATTGCCCGCCATGATACAGATCGACGACGTCGCAACGGCTGGTCTGCTTGTCCCCGGCGGCGCAGTCCGAGGATAATTTTGCCGTTGCGGCATCTTTGGCATGGGTGAACGCTTCACCTTCGAGTCCGTGCGTGGCCTTTTTCATGGCGGCAGTGACGTCGGTCACGGCTTCCAGTCGATTGACTTCCATCGCCGGGCAGCGCTGCTCCTCGGCCGGGTCGTGCGCCAGAAATCCGGCCTGCAGATAATTAGCCTGAGCACTTGAAATCTGCTCGGCGCACTCGGCGGCGCAGTGATGATTGGTCAGCACCAGACCGCTGGCTGAAACGAAAGAGGCCGAGCAGCCGAGCGTCAATCGCGCCGATGCATGCATGGTGTGCTGCAGCCATGCAGCGTCCGGCGACCAGCCGATTTCTTTTTGCATACGCTGCAGCGGGGGGTTGTCAAAGGTCCACATCCCTTCGGCGGCGTGTGCGGCAAACGGCAGCGTGGTGAAAGCGATAGAGACGAGCGGAGCGAATCGAGCGGCAAGCGCTTTTGGCAGATACATGCGGGAATAACCTCTGGTACATTCGTGTCGGAACCAGGTCTAACGCACCGAGCCGCGCAATGGATGTTGTCAGCTCGTGTCGTGCAACCGCCTGCCGCATGCGGATAGCGTGCGGCAACAAATAATTGTTATTTTAGAATAATCCAATCTAGGAATCCGTGTCAATTCAATGACATAATTATTTCCTTTTGTACCGGCACTGAAACAGATACGCCATTTTTGACAGGGGATAAACCGCATGAAAACCCATTTTTTGCAGGTCGCCGCACGCGCTGGTCTGGCTGGTGTAACCGTCGTGTGCTTTTCTGCAAAGGCAACCGATCGGGACGCCCCGCCAACCGCGCAGCGCGCGGTGACCGATCACTATGGCGCGTTGACCGTGCAGGACCCGTATCGTTGGCTGGAACAACCGGGTGCGACTGTCCATCGGTGGAGCACGCAACAGGACCAGCATACCCGCCGTTATCTTGACCACCTCCCTCTCCGCAAGCCAATTTACGCGCAACTGATGCGCGATGTGTCAGCGACGTCGAGCGCCTATTACGACGTGCAAAGCGTCGGAGAAAAGCTCTTTGCAATGTTCAATCAGCCGCCGAAACAGCAACCGATGATCGCCATGCTCAGCGCGGATCTTGACCCTGCCACCGCGCGTGTCGTACTTGATCCGAATCGGCTGAACCCGCAAGGGACCACTGCAATCGACTGGTTCGTGCCGTCGCCGGACGGCAAGCTGGTAGCGGTCTCGTTGTCGGATAACGGCAGCGAGGACGGCGCCGTACATGTCATCGATACCGCGACCGGCAAACAGGTCGATAGCGTGATCCCGCTGGTGCAGTACCCGACAGGCGGCGGTAGCCTGGCATGGCGTGCCGATGGTACCGGCTTCTGGTACACCCGCTATCCGGATTCGCAACAGCCCGCTGAACGCCAGCATTTCTATCAGCAAGTATATTTTCATGAACTGGGTCAGGCGCCGTCCGCGGACCGCTACGTGATCGGCAAGGATTTTCCGAAAGTGGCGGAGATTGTACTGAGCAGCAAGCAGAATCCAAATTACGTCGTCGCGTCGGTCGCCAATGGCGATGGCGGCGAATTCGCGCACTACCTGTTGCAGCAGGATGGCGCCGTCAGGCAGGTCACTCAATTCAGCGACAAAATTGTCGCAGCAACGATCGGCAACGATGACAACCTGTACTTGGTCTCACGCAATCACGCACCGCGCGGCAAACTACTGCAACTGCCATTGTCGGATCACGATCTGGCGCACGCCAAGGTAATCGTGCCGGAGTCGACCGCGGTGATTCAGGCCGACGGCACGCCAGTGCTGGTGACAAAAAAAGCGCTGTATGTCCGCGAGATCGTCGGCGGGCCGTCACGTGTCGCAATCTTCGACCATGATGGCAAGTCGATGGGGACCTTGCCGCTACCTGAAGTAGCAGCTGTCGACGAGATCGTTTCAGTCGGCGAGGGTCGGCTGCTGTACGCGGTCAACACTTTTCTAACGCCACCACACTTTGACCGGTATGACGAAATCAGCGGCGAGGCGACGCCCTCGAAACTGTTACAAACCAGTCCGGTTTCGTACGCCGACACGGAGGTGGTGCGTGAATTCGCGACCTCGCGCGACGGCACTAAAATTCCGCTCAACATCGTGCGCCGCAAAGGCACGGTTCTCGATGGCAGTCACCCGCTCTTGCTGAACGGGTATGGCGGGTACAGCATCAATATGGAGCCTCGATTTCTGCCCCCAGCAACGCGTCTGTGGCTCGATGCAGGCGGAATTTATGTGATTGCCAATCTGCGCGGTGGCGGTGAGTTTGGCGAAGAGTGGCATGCACAGGGCGCACTGACCAACAAGCAGAATGTCTTCGACGACTTCGCTGCGGCTGCTGACTATCTGGTCGCTCAAAAATATACCAGCCATGCACGCATGGCTGCAATCGGCGGCAGCAACGGCGGGCTGCTGATGGGCGCTGTATTCACGCAGCATCCGGCGTTGTTTCGGGCGGTCGTATCGCAGGTCGGCATCTACGACATGCTGCGTGTCGAGCTCGACCCCAACGGGGCTTTCAACACGACAGAATTCGGCAGCGTGAAGGACCCGGCACAGCGCAAGGCGCTGTTCGACTACTCGCCCTATCACCATGTGGTCGACGGCGCGAAATATCCGGCAATTCTGATGACCACCGGTGAAACCGATGGACGGGTGAACCCTATGCATTCGCGCAAAATGATCGCGCGCCTGCAAGCGGCGACCGGATCAGGCCGGCCGGTTTACCTCAGCATCAACAGCCATGCCGGACACGGCATCGGCAGTTCGCTATCGATTCGGGTAAACCAGACGGCAGATGTGTACAGCTTTCTGTTCGATCAACTTGGTATGAAGTTGCCTGCGTCGGACGCAATCGGACCAGTGCCGATTACAACGGTACGTCCTCCGGCAGATCGTAGCGAGCGATTAAATTCGAAAAGTTGATCATCGGACGGGCCGCCCGAATCGTCGTGAGCCGCCGGTCGGGATAGCTTTTCTTGTCCTCAAAATCAACCGCCGTCGAATCGAAACTGGCGCGTTTGACGGGTCGCACTGCGGACCGACTACAGACGTCGACGGACCCGCGATCGGCGCCCGCTCTGGTTTGCCTCCGCATAGCGCTTGCGGCAAGACCGGCGCAGCGCGGGCGTGCGCCGGTCTTGCAACAGGTCATCGAGCGTGACCGGATGGAGCCCCCAGCCAGCCGGTGTGCTGTCGATAACGCCGCAAGCGCAGGATCACTAATCAAGTTAGCCTTATCGCTGCGCCGACAAGCTGCTGTCGTCGGCGATGAGATCCGATCTGCCGTTGCCCAGGGATGAGCCCGCGCCGAGAAATTTTCCAACTCGGCGTCGCGTGTCCAAAAGCGATTTCCGCGTTCTCGCTGTGAATCACATTCATTGATTTATTTACACGCAAGGAGTCTCCATGTCGCAGATACCCGAGTTTGAATTGTTCGCTTTCTGGCGCACCTCAGCTACCTATCGAGTACGCGTTGCGCTCAACCTGAAGGGCCTCAGCGCACACGAAACCATCGTCGATCTGGATGCCGGTGAACAGCGCGCCGAGGCCTTTCTCAAAATCAATCCGATGGGCGCGATTCCGGCGCTGGTCGCTGCCGATCATGCGCCGTTGACGCAGTCATTGGCGATCCTCGAATTTCTCGATGAATTACAGCCGTCACCAGCATTGCTGCCGACCGATTTATACGCGCGTGCGCGGGTGCGCTCGCTAGCTGCCATGCTGGCCGGTGACACCCATCCGCTGGTCACGCCGCGGATTAAAAAGTATTTAGCCGGTACCAGCCACTTTGACGATGCGGCTTGGCGCGCCTGGCAAACGCACTGGTTCACCACTGGTTTGCAGGCGATCGAACAGCGCTTGGCGTCGGAGCCGGAAACGGGCACTTTTTGCCATGGCGATACGCCGACCATTGCCGATATTTGTTTGGCCAGCATCATTGCGGTGATGCGTGTTTTCAAAATCGTCGTGCCGGCGATTCCGACCGTGGATCGGATCATGGCGCATTGCGAGGCACTCGAAGCATTTACCCGTGCGGCGCCGGCGCGGCAAGTCGGCGCTCCGGTTTGATTACCGTGATCTCGGTGGCATTTATGGTCCACCGGCATCCGCTACGTCTCGAACCCATCAATGAGCAGGGCCTCTGAATAAATCAGAATGCCGGGACGAAGGTAGAGGCACCCACATATGTTCTGTCCGACGGACAGCGACGGTCAGGTCAGCGCAGGCGCCATAATAAAGGTGGGTGGTACCGGACCTGAGCGGCCATCACATCGCAGGCCAGTGGGTTCTAAAGGTTTGACTTTGGGGAGAATGCTGCGACTAATCTTCCCAAGTTAAGCAAAAATTGAGCATTGAAATGATCCGTTTTCAATCCTATTTAAAATTTGCATGACACCGTATTGAAAGCGCGGTCGTCAGCGTGGCTTTTTATTTCCACTATCCGCCATGTCTGTTTTGACTACGATGTTCCAGAATTTCGCCGCTCACCTATGCTCGGCGGAATTTCTCCACGAAGCCCGGCGCGCCGAGCGGCCGGCCGCATTCGACCAACGCTGCGATTGTCGCCGGTGCTGCTGGCTTGGCTTCGTGGGGGCAATATTCAATCAGCGCCAACATACGGGAAGATACTGTGGCTGTGTCGCAATGCAGTCCAGGCAACAGACTTGGCCTCATCGCGCTATCACGGCACAACCGCAAACAGCGCCATCTGATCCTGCTCCTCACTTCTCTCTATTAGCCTGACACCTACGCCCAACAACCGTACAGCCTGCTGCCCACGCCGAAACCCGGTCTGCAGCAAGGTCTGCAGCACCGCCCCGTCAATGGTTGCGGCGACACATTCGACCGTCGTCTGTCGAAAATCCGCGAAGCGAATCTTGACGAATAATTTATGGATATGCGCGCCGGCCTCGGCACGGGCGACCCTTACGTTCAACTGGTCGATGAGTGGTTCCAGCTCAGCAGCGCAGGCGGTGATATCGACCAGATCATTGACGTAGGTTTCTTCAACGCTCACGGATTTGCGTTCGGAATTCGGGTCAACGACCCGCGTGTCGATACCGCGACTGAGGTTGTACAGGCGGTCGCCGAATTTCCCGAAATGACGCAGTAAGTCGGCACGTGACCAATGGCGCAAATCTGCGCAGTAATGCGCGCCGAGCGCATTGAGTCGCGCTGCGGTGACCTTGCCGACACCGAACAATTTTTTGACCGGCAGCGCTGCGACGAAGGCATCGACTTCGTACGGGCGGACCACGAACTGGCCGTTCGGCTTATTCCAGTCGCTGGCGATCTTCGCGACAAATTTATTCGGTGCGATGCCGGCCGATGCCGTGATGCCGACGGTGCTTTCGATGCGCGCGCGAATCTCTGAGGCGATCAGAGTGGCGCTGCCGCCGTGATGTGGTGCGTCGGTGACGTCTAGATAAGCTTCATCCAGAGAGAGTGGCTCTACCAGCGCGGTGTATTCTCGATAGATGGCCAGAATCTGGCGCGAGGCGACGCGATATTTTTCCATAACAGGGCGCAGCACCACCAATTCCGGGCAGCGCTGGATTGCCTGCGCCGTAGCCATTGCCGAACGTACACCGAAACGGCGCGCTTCGTAATTGCAGGTAGCCACTACGCCACGCTGATCGGCCCGCCCGCCCACTGCTACGGGCAGTAATCGCAGGGAGGGGTCGTCGCGCATTTCGACCGCAGCGTAGAAGCAGTCGCAGTCGCAATGAATGATTTTTCGCTGGGGCGGTTTCAACGGCGAGAGTATGGCGCGCGGTCTGAGGAAGCCCTATTTTACTGGCAGACGGCGCGAAGCTGCGCGCGACCGGCGACCGCGAATCAACGTGTGCCGGTCTGCTTTTTGCAGAATTTCCCGGCCGGGGGTCGGCCGCCTACTGATCTGCTGCTGGCGACGACCGAGCGGTCGGCTGCGCGAGGCCTAGTTCACCGTTTCAGGCATCGTCGGCTTCTTGTCGGCCGCCAGAGCGGCCTTGCGGTCTTTCGCGGACTGACGTTTTTGGGATTTCATCGCCGATTTTGCGTCGGCTTTGTCTTCCTTGTACTCTGCTTTCGCCATACTTTTCTTTTCCTTGTATTCGCTCCTGGAAGCCGTATCGGCTTCACGCTTTTGGACGTATGGATCTGCCGTCGGCGTGGTTGCCGTTGCGCCGGCGGTTCCGCTTGCTGCAGTGGAATCCGCCGCCGGCATTGTCGCAGGCGCGCTTGGCGTAGTTGGCACCACCGCGGTACTGCCGGGGGTCACCGCGGCAGGCGGAATATCGACAGTGGCGGTAGTGGTGGCAGCGGTCTGTGCGGACGCAAAGCCCGCGACGGCGAGTGCGACGCTACCCAGCAAGAGTTGAGGTAATTTCATCATGGTAGATCCTTATGCAATGAAAAAAACTGAATCGACACGCGATTCGGAAGGATGACGCAGCGAAATTGTTTTCACGTTCATGCAGTCATGGTGGATTGACAAGATGGCGGCGCGGAAAGTTCATCGAAGTTGCTTACTCGTAGCGTTTCCTTACATGTTTCCACAGGACAGTGCGGCAGCCGGATAACGGAGGCAAGCGTATCGCCATGCCGGAACTTTTTCATGAACGGTACGTTCTTACAGGGTGGCCAAAGCACTCTGCTTTCGCCATATCAATCCTTGGAGGCAGCATGAGCAGCAGCACACTCGACCCCGAAAACGCCTATTCGCGCGATCGTCAGATTGGCAAAGGGCATGGCACCGGCGCACTGGGCCCGAGCGACACTTCCGACAGCGGCAGCGACATCGCCGCGGGGAACGCCGGCCTGGACTTGGGTGACGCTGGCCTGATCAGCGATACCGATGCTGAAGGCACCGGCGAGCGCCTCGGCGTCGGACGCGAGAACGCCCCCAGCGGGCGAGATATCGGTGTCGACCGGATCGTCCGGCTAAACGCCCACGGCGTTCTGGTTCCGGTTGAAGAGGACGACGATTTGCTGATCGGCGACCTCGATCTTGAGCAATTGTCGTTAGAGCCACCGGACCCGGACGAGATATAGCGCAGTCGTTCGGTCGGGAAGGCAGTGCAAAAGCAGATGTCAGGCGGCTTTTGGTTTCTGCAGCAACGCCTTCAAATTCGCCAGCCGATGTTGCGGCGTCAGCGTCTCGGCTTCTGTCGGTACGGCGTCGCCGACATCGAGCTGCATCTCCTTGATAAAGCGCGACATCTCGCAGTCGACGCTTTCACGCGCCCGCTTGCGGCGCTTGCACCAGGTCACATGCAGCGAGCGTTGCGCGCGTGTGATGCCGACATACATCAGGCGGCGCTCTTCTTCGATACGCGCAGCCATGGTCTCGGGCGAGGCATCCGGGTCACCGCGGTGCGGCAAGATACCCTCTTCTACCCCAACCAAAAAGACGTGTGGGAATTCCAGACCTTTGGACGCATGCAGCGTCGACATTCGCACCGCATCGGGCTCTTCGTCACGACCTTCGAGCATCGTCATCAAGGCCACCATCTGGGTTAATTCGAGCAGGCTTTTTTCAGGACCATCGGCATCCTTGCCGCCGTTGCCTTTTTCTTTCAGCCAGCCGGTAAAGTCCACTACGTTCTGCCATTTGGACAGGGCCTGACGGTCATCGAAATTGTCGTACAGGTAATGCTCGTAGTTGATTTCTTTCATCATGTAGTCCAGCACGCTGCCGGCGTTGTCGCCGGTACCCGCTGCGCCCGCGCGACTCGCTCGGGCTTCGAGCTGGTTGATGAAATTACAGAAATCGCGCAAGGGCTTCAATTGTCGGTCGGCCATCTTCGCTTCGAGGCCGCCTTTGAATACGGCTTCGAATAATGAGCATTGCCACTGACCGGCAAACGCACCGAGCACTTCCAGCGTGGCCTGCCCGATCCCGCGCTTGGGCGTGGTCGCCGCACGAATAAAAGCCGGGTCGTCGTCGCCATTGGCGATCAGGCGCAGGTAGCTGATGATGTCCTTGATTTCGGCGCGGTCGAAAAAACTCTGACCACCCGACATGGTGTACGGAATGCGCTCACGTCGCAGGGCTTTTTCAAACGCACGGGCCTGATGATTGCCGCGATACAGAATCGCGTAATCCGAAAATTTCGCGCGCCGCTCGAAGCGATGCGCCGACAGCATGATGGTGACCTGATCCGCCTCGGCTTCATCGTCTTCCATGCCCAGTACCTTGACCGGATCGCCCAGACCATGCTCGGACCAGAGCGCTTTATCGAATAGCTTCGGGTTGTTACCGATCACGGCGTTGGCAGCCTGCAGAATTCGCGTGCTGGAACGATAGTTCTGTTCCAGCTTGATGACTTTCAAATCGGGAAAATCTACCTGCAAGGTCTTCAGGTTTTCAATCGTCGCACCACGCCACGCATAGATCGCCTGATCGTCGTCGCCGACCGCAGTAAACAACGGCTTTTTTCCGATCCCTGTGACCAGTAATTTGACCAACTCGTATTGGCAGGTATTAGTGTCCTGGTATTCATCGACCAGCAAATAGCGCAGGCGGCGCTGCCACTTGTCGCGCACCGCCGAATGCCGCCGGAAAAGTTCGACCGGCAGACGAATCAGATCATCGAAATCAACCGCCTGATACGCCGACAAGGTAGCCACGTAGTTGCGATAAATTCGCGCCGCCTGGGCTTCTTCTTCATCGACAGCCTGCTTCAATGCGGTATCTGGATCGATCAGACCGTTCTTCCAGAGCGACATCGCGGTTTGAATGCGTCGGATCCGCTGCTTGTCGGTGGTGATCGCCAGGTCCTGCACCAGCGAAAAACAATCGTCGCTATCCATGATCGAAAAACGGTCCTTGAGGCCGACGTCGCTGGCTTCCTGCCGTAAAATTTTAACGCCGAGCGAATGGAAGGTACTGACCGTCAACGCCTTGGCCTGCTTCGGTTGCTGCAACAGTTTGGCAGTGCGCTCCTGCATTTCGAGCGCGGCCTTGTTGGTGAATGTCAGCGCCGCGATGTGCTTTGGCTCGTAGCCGCAATCTTCGATCAGGTGCGCAATTTTTTGCGTAATCACGCGCGTCTTGCCGGAGCCGGCGCCAGCAAGCACCAGACACGGTCCGTCGAGGTAGTTGACGGCGTCGCGTTGCGGCGCATTCAGGCCAAAATTGCTCACCCGCGCTGACCCGTCGGCGGTGCAATTTCAGTTGTCAACACAACGCAGAGGGGGAAATCGATGGTGGGCATTCGTTGGCGATAGTGGGGCCGCGGGGTCGTCGCCGCACCAGGCGGGAATGCGATCGGACCGGCCCGGATGAGTCTAATTGTAGCAGCCATGCGGCGACGCCCGGGTCGGCGACTGGGTCACGTCGTCACCGCCCCGTGCTTACCGCGCCATCAGCCTTTCTTGTCCGTAGCGACGCGCGCGATATACCCATCGATCACCGCCGGCAGCACCGTCAACGGCACCCCGCCACTGGCGACGATCGCGTCATTGAAATCGGCCAGGTCGAAGCGTGCACCGAGCGCAGCGCGTGCACGCTCGCGTTGTCGCAGGATCTCGTTGTGCCCGATTTTGTAGCCACAAGCCTGGCCCGGCGACACCACGTAGCGATCGATTTCGCTGGTCATGGCGGCAACGCCGCGGCCGGTGTTGTCGACCAGGAAGCGAATCGCTTTGTCGCGCGACCACTGCATTGCATGGATCCCGGTATCGACTACCAGTCGGCAGGCACGAAACTGTTGCGCCTGCAGATAACCGATCTGGCTGAACGGGTCATCTGCGTACAGACCGCACTCGTCGACCAGTTGTTCGGCGTACAGTGCCCAGCCTTCGACAAAGGCATTGAACCCGATCAGCGAGGCGATTAGCGGCAGTTCGGCCTGATGTTCGGCGATATATGCCCCTTGCCACGCATGGCCGGGAATGCCTTCGTGCGCGGTAAGGGTACTGAGCGCCGAGCGCGGCCATAAGCGGGTGGACTTCAGATTGATGTAATAAATCGCCGGACGGACGCCGTCGAGTGACGCAAAATTCATGTAGCCGAGTGCAGCGCCCGCCTCGATATCGGTTGGCACGCGCTTGACGATGAGCGGCGCTTTCAAAGCCAGGTGCGATAATTTCGGCATCAACGCACGCATCGCTTCCAGACGCGCATTACAAAACCTGATCAGTTGTTGGCGACCGCGTTCATCGTCAGCATAAAACCGTTCCGGATCTTTCGACAGCGCCAGCATGCGTTCACCCACGGTACCTTGGGTGATACCCTGC
>JAYVEF010000221.1:0-3276 GCA_043748965.1 Burkholderiales bacterium | reverse complement strand
GCAGCAAGGAACTCGGCTACTCGTCCGATCTCGATCTGATTTTTTTATATGACGACGACCATCCAGATGCGCCGGCCCTGTATGCCAGGCTGGCGCAGCGCTTCATTACCTGGATGACGACGCCGACCTCGGCCGGCATTGTTTTCGATATCGACATCGCGCTGCGCCCGGACGGTGCCAGCGGCTTGCTGGTATCCGACATCGGCGCCTTTGAAAAATACCAACTACAGGCAGCCTGGGTCTGGGAGCATCAGGCCTTGACCAGAGCACGGTTTTGCGCCGGCAACGCGGTGCTCGGACAGCGCTTCGAAACCCTGCGCGAAAGCGTCTTGCGTCGCCCGCGTGATGCGACTGCCTTGCAGCAAGACGTGCTGGCGATGCGGCAGAAGATGATGGCCTCGCAACCGGGCAAAGCCACCCGCTTCGATTTGAAGCAGGATCGCGGCGGGATGATCGACATTGAATTCATCGTGCAGTTTTTAATTCTGCTGCATGCGGCGCGGCATCCGGCACTCACTGCCGACATCGGCAATATCGCCCTGCTGAAACTGGTGGCGACGCTTCAGCTGATCGACGCCAGTGCGGCAGTGGCGGTGGCGGACGCCTATCGGACTTATCGCAAGCTACAGCATCAGGCGCGGCTCGATGGCCATGACCGCACATTCGTGGATGGCGAGATGATTGCCGAAGAAATTGGCGCTGTAAAGGGATTGTGGGGCGAAGTGTTGGGGGTCCATGGGTGAAGGCACTTGTCAGTCTTGTTTCAACGTCAACTCAACCACATTGGTGTTCGTTTGTTTTGTGAGCTTGACTTTTGTTGCATGCTGTCGGTAGCAATCAAGCAATCGAAACCGCCGGCCGACCTAAGGTCGATGCTGTTACCGTTGCGATTACAACTACCGCCAACATCCGGCCTCGGTGACGACAAAGAACGAAAAATCCAATCCTCTTGAAAGGCGCAGTCGATCGCGCCTGCGCTCCAATCCTCTCCAACCCGCAATCTCGAAATCCCCAACTACCGCGCAATCAGCAAAGCACCGAAACGTGCCAACCGCGGCATATAAAAATGATCCGTATCGAGTGAAAAAGCCACCCGCGATACCCGACCGGTAATCAGGTCGCGTCGCACCATGCCGATATAGCGCGAATCCTGGCTGTTATCGCGGTTATCGCCCAGCATCAGATACTGCCCCGCCGGTACCAGCACCGGGCCGAAACTGCGCAAGATACCGCCCCGTTCTGGCATCAGCAGAATCGGCCGGCGGCTATCTGGAGTGGTTTCGTTCAAAACAACCTGGAGTCCGGAATAATCCGGCGCATGTTGTCGCGCGACGCCGCCGACACCCCATTCAAATATAAAATTTCATCGCGCAATTCGACCCGGTCACCGGGCACTCCGATCAAACGCTTGACCAGTCGCGTGCCGTCCACGGGCGACGCAAAGGTAACAATGTCACCGCGTTTTGGATCAGCAATATGCTCCAGCACGATGTCGGTAAATGGCAATTTAAAATCGTAGGCAATGCGATTCGCGATGATGCGGTCGCCGATCATGACCGTCGGATACATCGATCCCGAGGGCACCACATACCAGTCTGCCAGCGCACTGCGGACCAGAATCATCCCAACCATAAAAAGGATGAAACCGCGATTTTCCACCAACAGCTTTTTGATGACCTGCATGATGTGCCTTTCCCTGTTTGATTAGCGTGCAGTATCGAACGGCTTGGTCGATCCGCGAAGCGATTTGCGACAAAGTAGTGTTGCGGCGCCGCCAAATGCAGGTTCGGCTGCGCAAAACAGAATTACAGGCGCGACCAGACTTGTACCAACCCGATCAGATGCACGACGCCGTAGACGAGACAGGCTACGGAACTGCACACCAAAAACCGGGTGGACTTCGACCGTGCCGGAGTCAGCAGCACAACGATCAGCGGACCGCGCAGCAGGTAGACCGTGGTGATCAGAATCAGCATCGGTTTAAGTGCCGGCAGTGGTGCGAACAGGCCAGCGCCGGCGAGCGCAAACATCCCCCAGATTGCCAGCATGGCGGCGATGCCGGCGGTCACCAGGGTGGGGTAAAGGCGGCTATTTTCGGCAGCGCGTGCCATCTTTTCGCCGGCACCAAAAAAAGATACCAGGATGCGCCGCCAATGATGATACCAACATGCAGCAATGACGCGATAGCGCTCAATGCGGCACCGGCCAACAGCGCGATATTGGGGCCGGCGGCCGTTGGCAGCGGTACCATTGGCTTAATCCGAAGGAAGCCGAACCGGTGCTGTAACGTCAGGCGGCGCTGCATGACGCCAGCGCAGCAGACCAATCGCATACGTCACGTAATAGCCAACCAGCGTACCAAAAATCAGCAGCGTGAGCGGGCTGCGCGTGAAATCCTGCGGCGTCATTGCAGCAGACTCGCCGGCCAGTAACAGCGGCACCGTGCGATACGCGATGCGAGCGATCAGTAGTAGTGACAGTGCGATTCCCAAATGCGCATTGGGGGTATAAAACCAGCCTTGACCGGTGCGCTCGAATCGCGTCAGCCGATGCCCGAGAACGGCCAGTCCGGTGCCGATCACGACACCGCTGGCGAGCGCCAGATCATTCAACGGATGGGCAAACCCGGCGACTAGAATAGCTATCAGCGAGAGCGGGAAAAAAAGCACGGTCAACCACAGACGCAGCAGCGACAGGCGCTGTCGCCCAACCATTTTTCGCACTCGCGCATACAGGCGCCACACGACAAGTACAGCGACACCGACGTACAGGAAAAGCGACGACGTATCCGGCAACAACATGGCGTACCCCGACAGGATGTGACGCGTATCCGCCGCACCGAGTCGATGCCACGCCACGCCGCATGCCCGCGATTGTAAGGCAAAAAACACGTCTGCCAACGCATTGTGATGACGCGTTACGCAGTGCAGTAAGCCGCTGCCATTCGCGCCACCGCACGATCTTGACCTTGCGGGTCAATTTCATTTCGACTATTATCGAATGATGGAAACCAATACCGCTCTGACTGCACTCGCCGCTCTCGCCCATCGCTCGAGACTGGCGGTGTATCGTCTGCTAATCGAGGCCGGGCCGGCCGGCCTTGCAGCCAGCGCGATTGCTGAACGGCTAGAACTGGCACCGTCGTCACTGTCATTCCACCTGAAAGAACTGAGTCACGCCAAAATGATCATCGCAACGCCGAAGGGTCGCTCGATTATTTATGCCGCTGAATTTGACACTATGAATGCACTGCTGGGTTACCTGACTGAAAACTGC
>JAYVEF010000220.1:0-3279 GCA_043748965.1 Burkholderiales bacterium | reverse complement strand
TCGTCCAGGACAGGGCCGCTGTCAGGAGCAAGAGGGAGTACATCTGCACAAAAAATCGCTTCGACATTGCATTGCCTTTCTATCGGGGGAAGGGCTGAGCCGGCACCATTAACGCAAGAACCGGGGTCGATTCAACGCGAGAATTTCGCTGCCAGCTGCTGCAGCTTTTCACTACGCATACGGGCTGCCTCCTGCTCCGCCTGGGCCGCTGCTGCAGCGACCCGTTCCGCGTCCTGGATGGCGCGATGCGCCTTGCGCTGATCTGCTTCTTTCTTGAACCGTTCGCGCACCAGTGACGCAGCCCGCTTGCGATGTTCTTCAGTGATCGCTTCAGCGGGTTGTCCGTCGAGATCGAAGCGGGTCGCTGCTTTTTCGACCGCTTTCAAATAACGCAACGAGTTGGTGTGCTGGCCGAGGGCAATCCGTAAAATTTTTCGTGGTAACTCGGACTGACGCGCAATCAACTGCTTGTCGATCCCGATCGCCAGTGGCAGGCAATCGCGAAACGCAGGAAACGTCTGCTGCAATTGTTTCAGCAGCAGACGTGCACTTTGTACCGGGTTAGGCACTAAGGATGGCGCTGCCGCGGCCGTCAAATCTGAGGCCGGGGTGGGGTCCGCGTCGGTTACCGCATTGAGAATGGGATTCGGAGAATTCATTTCGGAAATTTAAGCGGGGGCCGAATAAAAAGAAGCCGAGGATAGCATGACCACAGCTTCCCCGGCGGTGGTGCTGTCAGTGCGCGGCGCCAGCGTCAGCCGGCGCCGCGGAGCGTGCCGGTCGCGTTAGCCAGACCAGTGCGATCAAGCCAATGAAAAGGATCGAAGAAATCCAGAAAATATCGGTTGCCGCCATCGTACTGGCCTGCACGCTCATGCCCCGTTCGATCACTGCATAGGCACCGCTATCGGACAGGCCTTGCGCCTTCAGGCCCTGCACGGCCTGGGCAAATGCCGGTGCCTGTGCGCTGGTATGCTCGGCCAACTGCGCATGATGAAGCGAGGTGCGACGCTCCCAAAAAGTGGACGTTACCGAGGTACCGATGCCGCCGAACATGATCCGCACAAAATTCGACAGGCCAGCAGCCGCCGGAATTTTATCAGGCGGCTGACCAGACAAAATGATCGAAGTCAGCGGTATAAAAAACATCGCCATTGCCGCACCCTGAATAACCGTCGGAATCATCAGGGTAATGGGATCGACATCAGGCGTGAATTGCGCACGCATGTAAAACACCAGTGCGAAGATCATGAAGGCGCCGCTGGCCAGCCAGCGCGCATCGACCTTGGGCAATAATTTACCCACCACCGGTGACAGCACAATTGCAAAAATTCCAACCGGCGCCATGACTTTGCCAGCCTCGGTGGCCGTGTACGAAAGCTGGGTCTGGAGCCACAGCGGCAGGATTACCAGGCTGCCGAAAAACAAACCATACGCGACTGAGATCGCGATCACGCCACCACTGAAATTACGCCCCTTAAAGAGTGACAAATCTACTACCGGATGGTCGTCGCCCAGTTCCCAGATTAAAAAATACACAAACGCCACAACAGCGATCGAGCCCAGAATCACGATCTCGCCTGAGTTAAACCAGTCCAGTTCCTTGCCCTTGTCGAGCATCAACTGCAAGCAGCCGACCCATAACACCAGCAGCACCAGACCGACTTTGTCGATCGGCAGCTTTTTGATGGCCGATTCGCGTTTGTGATAAATCGACCAGGTTGCCCATGCTGCAAAAACCCCGATCGGGATGTTGATGTAAAAGATCCACGGCCAAGTGTAGTTGTCCGAAATCCAGCCACCCAATAGCGGCCCCATGATCGGCGCAACCAAAGTGGTCATGCCCCAAAACGCCAACGCCATGCCGCTCTTGGCGGGCGGATAACTCGACAGCAGCAATGCCTGTGAGAGCGGAATCATCGGCCCGGCAACGGCGCCCTGTAAAATTCGCGCCGCGATCAGCATGCCAATGTTCGGTGCGATGCCACATAAAAAAGATGCCATCAAAAAAAGCAAAATCGAACCGACGAATAATTTGACCTGACCGATACGCATGGTGAGCCAACCGGTCAGCGGTACGGAAATCGCATTAGCCACCGCAAACGATGTAATCACCCAGGTACCTTGCTGCGGCGAGACGCCCATATCGCCCGAAATCGCTGGAATCGAGACGTTTGCGATCGATGAATCCAGCACGTTCATGAACACCGCCAGGGACAGTGCCATGGTACCCAGCACCAACTGACTGCCGTGCAGCGGCTCTGGTCTGCCCGCTGGGGCGACCGCGCTCATGACACCATCCTTGCGGTCAACCTAACGACGCACCGTGTACCGATCAAGACAGGAGCCATCGATGCGCGCCTCACGGTGCGGCGTTAGCGGATTTTTCGGCACCGCTGTTTTCAGCGATGATGCGGCTGATCAGGGCGTCGGCGTCCTCGCCGCTCGTGTCGAAGGCGACCGTCCTGTACGCTGGCGCGGTGCGCGCCGCGACGTTCGAGGTCAGCGATGTGCCGGCATCATTGGCGATGTCCACCTTGACCTGCATCGATACCCCGACCCGCAATGGATGCGCCGCAAGTTCTGTCGGGTCGAGCATGATGCGCACCGGAATGCGCTGGACGATCTTGATCCAATTTCCGCTGGCATTTTGAGTTGGCAGCAGCGCAAAGGCCGCGCCGGTGCCGGCAGCCATGCCAGCGATCTTGCCGTGATAGACAACGTCGGAACCGTATAGATCCGAATGCAATATCACCGGCTGATCGATACGCATTCGGGCGATCTGCACCTCTTTGAAATTTGCGTCGACCCACAATGCGTTCAGCGGCACGATCGACAACAGCGGCATACCCGCTGCGACACGCTGCCCAACCTGAACCGATCGTTTCGCCACGTAGCCGGTGATGGGCGCCGGCAGCGTGACTCGCGCCAGCGCTAGCCACGCTGCCTTGACCTGACCCGCGGCACGCAACACATTCGGATGTTTCGCCACGGAAGTGTGATCCGTCAGCACGCGATTCGACGCCAGCTGTTCGCGGGTGGCGGCAATTGCCGACTCTGCACTTTGCAAGGCACTGCGCGCATGGTCGACGTCTTCTTTCGAAACCGCACCCGACGCGATCAATTCCTGGCGCCGTGCCAGGTCTGCCCGTACACGTTCCAGGTCGGCGTTGCGAGCAGTGATGTTGGCGTTCAGCGTGCCGTTGTTGACAAACAGAGTGCGCACTTCGCGTACCGCTTGCGCCAGTTGTGCGGTAGCTTGATCCATCGCGACTTTGG
>JAYVEF010000219.1:0-3281 GCA_043748965.1 Burkholderiales bacterium | reverse complement strand
CATCGACAGTTGCCCAGCATGCAGCACTTGGCTGCTTTTTGCCTGAATCTATCGCGCTGTACGAAGCGCGCAAGGCCGAATTTCAACGACGCCGCGATTTCATCGTGCCGGCCTTGCGTGAACTGGGGTTCGGCGTGCCGGTGGTTCCCGATGGGGCGTTCTATGTTTATGCAGATTGCAGTCAATTCACTGACGACGCCGATCAACTGAGCATCGCATTGCTCAACGAGGCCGGCGTTGTATTGGTCCCCGGGCTGGACTTCGGTCCGTCGATTGCCCATCGATTCATGCGGGTTTCGTATGCGACGTCGATGGCAAATCTGGAGGAAGCGGTGCGGCGACTGCGACACTATTTTGCGACGCGCGGTCCAGCGGGTCGTGGTCCGCAATAAAAAAGGAGCCGGCAGGCTCCTTTTTATGGCGACGTTCAGACCCTAGTTCGTCGTCAGCCTCGGGTATTTACATCGCAGCCAGGCGATCGGCCGGTTCGGGAGCAGGATTGGTGGCTTCCGGCGGCAACGCCTTATCGTCAATGACTGGCTCATCTTTCGGTAGATTGCTGATACTGTCGGATGCCTTGGGCTGAACGTGTGCGGCTACTACGGGAGATTGAAAAAACAAGGGCACGTTTTTGCCACTTGCAACGTCTTTCAGGCGGCGATATTCAGCCAATACTTTAGAACCGTAACCGGCATCGTTGTCGAATGCCGCGGCACCGACATACATCTTGAGGCCGGCTTCCACCGAGCCGCCACGAGCCACGTATTCTTTCAAGATGCCCGATCCTACCCGGATATTGGCTACCGGATTGAGTGCAGCTTTTACGCCCCCCATGGTTTGAAATTTTTCCTGATGAACTTTGGACATGACCTGCATCAAGCCCTGCGCACCTACGGCACTTTCGGCGAACGGATTAAATCCGGATTCGATTGCAACCACTGCCAGGATCAACAATGGATCGATCTTGATATCCGTGGCGGTGACATACGCTGCCGACACCAGCATGTCGGTCGCATCGTTGGCAACGCGATAGCGCTTCGAAAGCCAATTGGTAACCCAGCGCTGTTGACGTTCGGTCGCGGCCGTCTTCATACTGGAAAATTCATGTCCAACGCGGAACGCGTTTACCTGCGGATCGTCAGCCAATGCGAGGTCGGTGCGAGGTACTTCCGAGCGTGTTCCTTTGACGGGCTTGGGCATGTCCGTCGGCGCAGCGGCAGCGCTGACTTCGACGACTTGATGCGGCGTTTCGGAATTGCCAAATGGCGTGACCGTGCGCAGGTGGCGGGCTAGGTCAGGGCGGAAAAACAATACTGTGAGGGTGGTCAGTGCCGCTATTCCCGACACCAGCAAGGCATGATGGGCAGTATTAAGGATACGACGCATTGCGCCGCGCGCGCTGCCGTTGCCGTGGCTGGAAGCCGTACGGGACGACATTATGGTTGCTAATTTGCTACTTAAATGGTGAGCGTATTGGCGCATCGCCCCAGTGAATCGATTGTGCAATTGAACCTCCTGAATCGTCATGTCAAAGTCCGGGCGTGCGGAACTCCGCCAACCAAGCTTGTTCATGAATCAGAAACATCATCACTCGACGCGTGGCGCAATCGAATGACGTCGGAGTTGCTGCGTTAGGCTGAGGGTATGCTTGCGCACCGCTGCAGGGCAGACAACTTTATGCGGGGATAAGGCAGACCAGACGCCTTTTGAAAACACTCCTTAAAATGTCATGTGGGGCCCCGACCCCGTGAAATGATTTGGTTTCTTTATGCGCAGCGGACAGATCGCCCAAGCTGCCAACCTCTTCAATGGAGCCGATTGTAGGTGGGGTGTTATATCGAGTCAATACTAATAACGCAAAAAATCATTACTTATTGATCTTAATCAATGCGTTGCACTGCACCAAATTTCAATAAAATCAACGGCTTGAGTTCATTCGTTCACCAAGAGGGTTTGCAGTTCGCCTGCACAAAAAAATGATTTATTCAGACTTACGCGACTTCATTGGTAAATTGGAATCTCTTGGCGAGCTGAAGCGCGTCACAATTCCCGTTTCCAGCCATTTGGAAATCACGGAAATTTGCGATCGCACCTTGCGCGCCGGTGGCCCTGCACTGCTGTTTGAAAACGTGGATGGTCAGTCGATACCGGTGCTGGCAAATCTGTTCGGGACACCGCGTCGGGTAGCGCTCGGCATGGGCGCAGATGACGTCGGCGCGTTGCGCAAAATCGGTCATCTGCTGGCGCGATTGAAGGAGCCGGAACCGCCGCAGGGTTTCAAGGATCTGCTCGGCCTCGGTGGACTGGTGAAGTCGTTATGGGACATGGCACCGAAGGAGTTGCGTAGCGCGCCGTGCCAGCAAATCGTCTGGGAGGGCGCGCAGGTCGATTTGGCGCGCTTGCCGATTCAACATTGCTGGCCGGGTGACGTGGCACCCTTGATTACGTGGGGTCTGGTAATCACCAAGGGGCCACACAAGAAACGTCAGAATCTGGGGATTTACCGGCAGCAGGTTTTGACGCGCAACAAAGTCATCATGCGTTGGCTGGCGCAGCGCGGTGGTGCCTTGGATTTTCGCGAATACGCATTGGCGCATCCCGGCAAGCCGTATCCTATATGCGTGGCGCTGGGTGCCGATCCGGCCACGATACTTGGTGCAGTCACTCCCGTGCCGGACAGTTTGTCCGAGTATCAGTTTGCCGGTCTGTTGCGTGGCAGTCGAACCGAATTGGTAAAAGCGATCGGCAGCGAACTACGCGTGCCGGCTTCGGCCGAAATCGTGTTGGAAGGGCATATCTATCCCGATCCGGCTCATCCCTCCGGCTATGAGCATGCACTCGAAGGTCCGTATGGCGACCATACCGGCTATTACAACGAACAGGATTATTTCCCGGTTTTTACCATCGATCGAATTACCATGCGGCAGGCGCCGATTTATCATTCGACTTACACCGGCAAGCCACCCGACGAACCCGCGATACTGGGCGTTGCGCTCAATGAAGTCTTCATTCCACTGCTGCAAAAGCAATTTTCCGAAATCACCGATTTCTATTTGCCGCCGGAAGGATGCAGTTACCGGATGGCGGTAGTGCAAATGAAAAAAGCCTACCCCGGACACGCCAAGCGCGTGATGTTCGGAGTGTGGAGTTTTTTGCGCCAGTTCATGTACACCAAATTTATCGTCGTGGTCGACGAAGACGTGGATATCCGTGAATGGAAAGAAGTGATCTGGGCGATCACCACGCGCGTCGATCCGTTGCGCGACACCACACTGGTCGAT
>JAYVEF010000218.1:0-10745 GCA_043748965.1 Burkholderiales bacterium | reverse complement strand
GGCGGTGCGACGCGGCGTGCCGGAGTATGCCGGACCGCCGCTGTCATGGCCGCCGGGTTGGGCACGTCTGTGGACTCATGGCGGCGGGTCGATAGAAGCCGATGCGCCGGTGTCCGGCAATCGAATCGTGCAGACAACGGCGCGCTGAGGATGGGTGTTGCGCCGGCCTTCCTTGCGGCAACCGACGTTTGAAAATTTCATGAAAGGGATGTCCGAATGGGCAGTCCATCGACTTACCGCTTTTGCGTCGCCCTCGCGCTGGCGGCATCCGCCGCGTGTTGCACTGTCAGCGCCGCCGACACGGCGGATCAGCAAATCAGGCACATCGTTGCCGACATCGCGCCGGCGACGATCGAAACCTACGTGCGCCAGCTGGTCGGATTCGGCACCCGTCACACCATGTCGGAGACCGATTCGAACACGCGTGGAATCGGCGCAGCGCGGCGCTGGATCAAGACCGAGCTTGAGCGTTGCAGCGCGCAATCGGGCGGGCGGTTGCAGGTCGTTTTTGACAGCTACGTCGAACCGGCTGGGGCGCGCCTGTCACGCCCGACCGAGGTAGTGAATGTCGTAGCGACCTTGCCGGGGAGTCAACCCGAATCAGCGAATCGGATTTATGTGGTGAGCGGTCACTACGACTCGCGTGCCTCGGATCTGCTCGATGCCAGCAGCGACGCGCCGGGGGCAGACGACGATGCATCAGGCAGTGCTGCGGTGATGGCGATGGCGTGCGTGATGGCGCACTATCGCTTCGACGCCACACTGGTATTTATGACAGTCGCCGGCGAAGAGCAGGGCCTGTACGGTTCGACCCACTGGGCCGAAACGGCCCGCCAGCGCAACCTGACCATCGCCGGCATGTTTACCAACGACATCATCGGCGGCACACGCGCCGACGATGGCCACGCCGACAGCGCGCAGGTGCGCCTGTTTGCCGAGGGCATCCCGGCACTCAAAGAGATGCCCGACAGTGTGCGCACGCTGCTTGCTACCGGCGGCGAAAACGATTCGACCTCGCGCCAGCTGGCGCGCCATGTCAAAGAGATTGGCGAGCGCTTCGTGCCGGGGTTCAAGGTCAGCATCGTGCAACGGCGCGACCGGTATCTGCGCGGCGGCGATCATATTCCGTTTCTGGAACGCGGCTACCCGGCGTTGCGCTTTACCGAACCCAATGAGGATTTCCGGCACCAGCATCAGGATGTCCGCATGCAAGGCGCAACGCGCTTTGGCGACCTGAACGAGTTCGTCGATTTCGCCTATATCGCGCAGGTAGCCCGCGTCAACGCCGCGGCGCTGGCGTCACTGGCGCTGGCGCCTGCCGCGCCGGCCAACGTGCAGATGAAAACCGACAAGCTCGAAAACGACACCGAACTGATCTGGCAAGCCAACAAGGAACCTGATCTGGCAGGATACCGTGTGGTTTGGCGCGACACGAGCAGTGCGCTATGGCAGGGCGCTGAAAACACCGGCAACGTGACGCATCACGTGGTCAAGGGGCGTTCCAAGGATAATTATTTTTTTGGTGTGCAGGCAGTCGATCGCGATGGCAACGTCAGCGTGGCCAGCTATCCGATGCCGCTACGCTGACGGTTTTAGCGCTGCGGGATTGTGAACATTTTGTGGCGTGCCGGCAGCAAACGAAAGCAGGCTTTCAAACGCGGCGCGGAAGTATTTTTCAAAACTTTGCTGCTCCACGAAGCCGATGTGGGGCGTGGCCAGCACGTTGTGACGTTGCAGCAGGGACACCTGCGCCGCGAGCGGCTCAGATTCAAATACGTCGAGCGCAGCCCAGCCTGGTCGCCCGGCACTTAATGCCTGTTCCAGCGCACCGACCACAAGCAGCTCGGCGCGGCTGGTGTTGACCAGCAGTGCCGATGTCTTCATGCAAGTCAGATCGGCCGCACTGATACTGGCGCGGGTCTGTGGCGTGAGCCGCAGGTGCAGTGTCAGAATGTCGGCTTGCTGCAGCAAACCCAGACGTGACGGCGCAGTATTGAATCCGTCTTCGCGGGCAGCCGCCAGACTTGCCGCACGGCCCCAAATCAGGACGTCCATGCCGAACGCCTTGCCATAACCAGCGACCAGTCTGCCGATCCGCCCATAACCCCAGATGCCAAGGATTTGGCCCTTTAGCATGCGGCCCAGCCGGTTATGTTCGGGCACGCTCGAAACGGTTTGCCACAAACCCTCGCGCAAATTGGTCGCATACGCGGGAATATGGCGCGTTGCGGCCATGATCAGTGCCCAGGTCAGCTCGGCAGGCGCAGTCGGGTCGCCAATCCCTTCGACGATCACGATGCCCCGCGCCGTCGCCGCCGCGACGTCGACATGGCCTGCCAGCTTGCCGGTTTGCGCGATCAGTTTCAAATTCTGCAGGCGGTTCAGCAAGGGCGCCGTCAGCGCGGTGCGCTCGCGTAGCAGCACCACCGCATCAAAGCGCGCCAGCCGCACCGCGAGTTGGCCCACGCCCCGCGCCGAGTGGTTGAACACCGTCACGTCGTGATCGCGCAGCAAACGGAAGCAATCGAGATGCCGGACCTGATCCTGATAATCGTCAAGAATTGCAATTTTCATCGGTTAAAGCAAAACCTTCGAGGAGCCGTAAGAAAATAACCGTGTTGAAAACAAACAAAATAGCCTACTACAATACTCAACTATTTTTACTACACTTCTGTTGTAATTCGGTGGGGAACAGCCTGTCTCAGGTGTACAATCTTTTCTCCAATTTTGCCTCGCCTGATGGTTTTTACCAAAGACTTGCTGGCGGCAAACATGGCTTGCGATCACAGCCACGCGGTACTTTACCGCGACACTGCGGATTGATCTGGATCGGCAAAGGTTTATTGTTGTCACGCGACTCGACCTCCGCTTTGTGCGCGCCCTGTGCTCGCTGGATTCCGTTGATCTTGCTCTGTCGGGACAAGCCCAGCAATCGCAAAGAATGCAAGGCCCGAATTCTTTATTGGCATCGGAGGTAGTTTTAATGAATCAACCTGTCATGGGCGGCGTTGCAAACGTCAATGCCCCGTCATTCGTCAAGCATCAAAAACTGATCAATTGGGTCGCAGAGATCGCGTCGCTGACCCGCCCCGCACGCGTCCACTGGTGCGACGGTTCGCAAGCCGAGTATGACCGACTGTGTGCGGAAATGGTAACCGCCGGCACCATGAAAAAACTGAATCAGGCTAAACGGCCTGATAGCTACCTGGCCTGCTCCGACCCGACCGATGTGGCACGCGTCGAAGACCGCACATACATCTGCTCGGCCAGGCAGGAAGAAGCAGGGCCGACCAACAACTGGATGGCGCCGGCAGAAATGCGCAGCACGCTGCACGGTCTGTTCGAGGGGTGCATGCGGGGACGCACGATGTATGTGGTGCCGTTTTCGATGGGCCCGCTCGGGTCACCGATCGCCCATATCGGCGTCGAATTGTCCGACTCGCCGTACGTTGCCGTCAACATGCGCGTCATGACCCGGATGGGCAAGGCCGTGTGCGACGTGCTCGGTACGGATGGCGAGTTTGTACCCTGCGTGCATAGCGTTGGCGCGCCGATGTCAATGGGTCAGGCCGATGTTGCGTGGCCCTGTAACGCCACCAAGTACATCGTGCATTACCCTGAAACCCGCGAAATCTGGTCGTTTGGTTCCGGCTACGGTGGCAACGCGCTACTCGGCAAAAAATGCTTCGCGCTACGGATCGCTTCGACCATGGGCCGCGATCAGGGCTGGCTAGCCGAACATATGCTGATCCTGGGGGTCGAATCGCCTGCAGGGAAAAAGCACTACGTCGCAGCGGCGTTTCCATCGGCCTGTGGCAAGACCAACTTTGCCATGTTGATTCCACCGGCCGGTTTCGAAGGCTGGAAAGTCACGACTATCGGCGACGATATTGCGTGGATCAAACCGGGTACGGACGGTCGTTTGTACGCAATCAATCCGGAGGCCGGCTATTTCGGTGTCGCGCCGGGCACGAACACCCGTACCAACTCGAATTGCATGGCGTCGCTCGGCAGCAACACGATTTTTACCAATGTCGCCCTGACCGACGACGGCGATGTCTGGTGGGAAGGCCTTACCAAGACGGCGCCGGCACATCTGATCGATTGGCAGGGCAAGGACTGGACGCCTGAAATGGCCAAGGAAACCGGACGCAAGGCAGCGCACCCGAATGCCCGCTTCACCGTTGCCGCCACCCAGAATCCAGTAATCGACGCAGCATGGGATGACCCGGCTGGTGTCCCGATCTCGGCATTCATCTTCGGTGGCCGTCGCTCCACGACAGTACCGCTGGTGACCGAAGCGCGCGACTGGGTCGAAGGCGTCTACATGGCTGCCACCATGGGTTCCGAAACTACCGCCGCCGCCGCAGGACAAATGGGTATCGTGCGTCGGGATCCGTTTGCGATGTTGCCCTTTATCGGCTACAACATGAGCGATTACTTCCGCCACTGGCTCGATATCGGCAGCAACATTGCTGCTAGCGGCGCCACGATGCCCAAGATATATTGCGTCAACTGGTTCCGCACCGATGCCGACGGCAAATTTGTCTGGCCCGGCTTTGGTGACAATATGCGCGTGCTGAAATGGATGCTGGACCGCATCGAACATCGGGCCGGCGGCGTTGAAAACGTTTTTGGAACCACCCCTGCCTATGCGGATCTGAGGTGGGACGGGATCGATTTCACACCGACGCAGTTTGAACAGATCACCTCTATCGACAAAGCTGCGTGGCGCGAAGAGCTGGTCTTGCACGCAGAACTATTCCAGAAATTGCGACATCACCTACCGCAGGAGCTGGTGGACGCCAAAGCAGCGCTAGAAAAACGTCTGGCCGCCTGAATCGGTTGCTAGAGTACAAAAAGCGCGCCAGGGTAACCTGACCGCGCTTTTTTTAATGGCGAACCAAGGGGGAGTTGACTTTACGATGCGTGTACTCACATCGCCAGCTGGCCCTGCCCATGTTCAGCGTGACGCGAAGCCACGAAACTCGGAAGCCAGATTGGGCTGGGATTGATCCATCTCACGTGCCATCCGGTTCAACATCAGCATGTCGCGCAAGTGGGCCCGGCGCATGCGTTGTTCGGTAGTTTGGCGTGGCGTTAGCAGCAACAATGCGGCGCGCAAGATACCCGCTACCAGTGGCTTGAACACCATCAGCAATGTAACCAGCACACCCACGCCGAATAGCGGGCGTGCGGCGCTGGCCATGGACCCTGCGAACGTGCGCACGGCGGGGGCGGCGGACTGGATTGGATAAACGAAAGTCATGATCGACATTTGGAACCTCTCAAAATGGATTTATCTTGTTGCATTGCAGTATATGTGGCCGGCTGTTATATTCCCAATTTCGATTTGAGATATCAGTTATAATCTTTATGAATATAAGGATGCCTGCGACGCAGCGCCTTTCAGGCCTTACGGGCGTCTATAGCGCTACGCACGGTATCGATTGACACTCCTGATCCTTCAATACGGCAATGAGTTTTCTTTCCCTCGATCTGAATTTGCTGCGGGTGTTCGACGTTGTCATGAGCGAGCGCAATCTGACGCGGGCCGCGAGTCGCCTGGCGATGACGCAGCCGTCCGTGTCGAACGCCTTGAAGCGACTACGCGATTCGGTAGGTGACGACTTGCTGATCCGTACAGCACATGGGGTCAAGCCGACGCCGCACGCAGAAGAGTTGTGGCCTGCGGTGCGGCGCGCGCTGTCCGATCTGGAAGCAGCGATGGCGCCGCAAACCTTCGACGTGTCCACCACCCACGCGACGTTTCGGATGGCGATGGCAGATGCCACGGCCGCCCTCTGGCTACCGACGCTGGTACGTTCGATCGAACGCGATGCACCGGGCGTTAATGTTCGGATGGTGCCACTGACGACCCGCGAGCCGCGACCAATGCTGCTGCGCGGTGATATCGACCTGGCAATTGGATTTTTTCCGGGCGTGGTGGCGCAATTGGCGGGAGAACCGGATACCCCGATCCGCCACGAGCAATTGTATTCGGGCCAGTACGTCTGCGTGATGCGCAAACATCATCCCCTGGCAAGAGCTGAACTGACGCTCGACAGTTATTGCGCCGCGAACCATTTGCTGGTGAGTTTTTCAGGACGGGCACACGGGCTGGTCAGCGACGCGCTAACCCATCTTGGCCGCGATCGCCGCATTCTGCTGACAGTCAATCAATTCTTCACCGCCGGTCGAGTCGTGGCCAGTTCAGACTTGATCACGGTATTGCCGCGCCATCTGATCGCCTCGACAGGCATGACCGGTGAGCTGATTGCCAAGGATTTACCGTTTGAATTGCCGCGTGTGCATGTCGATATGTTGTGGCATGAACGTGACGCTCGCAGTTTGGCGCACAAATGGCTGCGTGACCATCTGACTGCGGTTACCGATGATGCATTTTTGCGTGGCACTGCGCGCCGGCCCTAAACAGGGCGCCGACCACCGCGAAGAATCAGCGAATTGGCAACTTGGTGGTGTTTTTGACTTCTTCCATGACGGCGTAGGTGTGGGTTTCGCGCACACCTTTTAGCTGCAGCAGAGATTTGCCCAAAAACTCGCGATACGCGTTCATGTCGCGCACCCGTGCTTTCACCAGATAATCGAATCCGCCTGCGACCATGTGGCATTCGAGGACTTCCGGAATGATTTGCACACTCCGCTTGAAGGCATCGAACACCTCGGGCGTGGTACGGTCCAGCACCACTTCGATAAACACCAGCAGCGACACATCCAGCAACTGCGGATTGAGCTGCGCGCTATAGCCAAGGATGTAGCCGCCTTCCTGCAACTTGCGCACGCGTTCAAGGCAGGCGGCCGGGGACAGGTTCACGCGGGCAGACAATTCGACGTTACTGATGCGTCCGTCGTTCTGCAGCTCGCTTAATATTTTTTTGCTGATTTTGTCTAGCATTGAAAGTCTCAAGTAAAAATTTTGTTCGGTTAAATTTTCTCACCAAATACAAAATTTTGATAGTACCCGCCAATACCAGAATTAATCTGCAGCATTCGCATTTACAATCAAATCTTCCGTTTTAACAATTCATGTCTGGCATTTGCGGCGACACGTGGTTCCCAGCGCCGTGCCAGATTCCTGCCTCAGAGAAAATTATGCCGCCTGTTGTAAATTTGTCCGAGCGTTCTGACGCTTCTGCACAGCCGCACGATAGCGGCGTGTTCGCAGCTTTTCATGCCGAGCTACCTGTCGCGCCGTCCTCGTTGCGCGTCGCCATCACGGCAGCCTATCGCAAGGATGAGCAACAGAGCGTGCGCTGGCTCATTGAACAGGCTGTTAAGGATACTGCATTGGCGGCGCAAACTCATGCGCTGGCGGAACGTCTGGTGATCCAGGTGCGGCAGCAACGCACCCGCGCATCAGGCGTCGACGCGCTCATGCATGAATTTTCACTGTCGTCGGACGAAGGCGTGGCGCTGATGTGTCTGGCCGAAGCGTTACTGCGGATTCCCGATCATCAGACCGCCGATCGCCTGATTGCTGACAAAATCAGTCGCGGCGACTGGCGCAAGCACTTGGGCGAATCGCCATCAATGTTCGTCAATGCCGCGACCTGGGGTTTGCTGGTCACCGGCAAACTGGTTGCTACCAATAGTGAACAAACACTGGGCTCGGCGCTCACCCGCTTGATCGCGAAAGGCGGCGAGCCACTGATTCGCAAGGGCGTCGATCTGGCCATGCGCATGCTCGGCAACCAGTTCGTCACCGGCCAAACCATCGACGCGGCGCTGGTCAACAGTCGCGACAACGAAACCCGCGGTTACCGTTATTCGTACGACATGCTGGGAGAAGCAGCGTTGACCGCGGCCGACGCGCAGCACTACTACGCGTCCTACGAAAACGCCATCCATGCCATCGGCAAGGCGTCGGCCGGACGCGGTATCAAACAGGGGCCCGGAATTTCGGTCAAGCTGTCGGCGCTACATCCGCGTTACGTGCGCGCGCAGCACGGTCGCGTGATGCAAGAGCTATTACCGCAGCTGAAAAAACTACTGCTGCTGGCCAAACAATACGATATCGGGCTGAACATCGATGCCGAAGAAGCCGACCGCCTGGAACTCTCGCTCGACCTGCTCGAAACGCTGGCGCATGATCCGGATCTGGCCGGTTTCGAGGGCCTGGGATTTGTCGTACAGGCATACCAAAAACGCTGTCCTCAGGTAATTGACTTTCTGGTCGACCTGGCGCACCGCAGTGGCCGCAAGATGATGGTGCGGCTAGTCAAGGGAGCTTACTGGGACGCTGAAATCAAGCGCGCCCAGGTCGATGGCATGCCTGGCTATCCGGTATACACACGTAAGGGCCATACCGACGTCTCGTATCTGGTATGCGCCGAAAAGCTGCTGGATGCCAGTGCCATCATTTACCCGCAATTTGCCACGCACAACGCGCATACGCTGGCAGCGGTCTATACCTCCGCGCAGCAACGCGGCATTACCGACTATGAGTTTCAGTGCTTGCACGGGATGGGCGAAACCCTGTATGACCAAGTGGTTGGCAAGGACCGTCTGGACCGGCCATGCAGAATTTATGCGCCGGTCGGATCGCACCAGACCTTGTTGGCGTATCTGGTCCGGCGCCTGCTTGAAAACGGCGCCAATTCGTCGTTTGTCAACCAGATTGTCGACACTGCAGTGCCAGTTGCAGCGCTGGTAGCAGACCCGATTGCAACTGCCATCGAACATGGTGGCGCGGCTCACCCGAACATTGCGCTACCCGTGAATTTGTTCGGCGCCGAGCGACGCAATTCGGCGGGGCTGGATTTTTCCAGCGAACTGACACTGGCAGAAATCGATCGCGCCTTTGCGCAGTTTGGCGATACGCACTGGCATGCAACGCCGCTGCTGCATGATGCAGCCAACACGGACGGGGGCACTACACGACCGATTTACAATCCGGCGGACCGGCGCGATCAGGTAGGGACGGTGGTCGAAGCGTCTGCCAGCGATATCGCGGCAGCACTGCAGGCGGCCGAACACTACGCCATCGATTGGCAGACCCTGCCACCTTCGGACCGTGCCGCAGTGCTGTCTGCGGCCGCTGATCTGTTTGAAAAAAACCGTCTGGAACTGATGGCGATTGCCATTCGCGAAGCCGGCAAATCGTTACCGAACGCGATCGCTGAAGTGCGTGAAGCGGTCGATTTTTTGCGCTATTACGCAGCGCAAGTCGATGGCACTACCAACCTGCTGGCACTTGGTCCGGTGGCTTGCATCAGCCCGTGGAATTTTCCGCTGGCGATCTTTACCGGTCAGGTCAGCGCAGCGCTCGCAGCGGGCAACGTGGTGCTCGCCAAACCGGCCGAGCAAACCCCGCTGATTGCCTGGCGTGCAGTGCAGTTGCTGCACGCCGCTGGCGTACCGACGGGTGCCCTGCAATTGCTGCCGGGGCCGGGTGACACCGTCGGTGCCGCACTGACCGGCGACGCGCGAGTGCGCGGCGTGATCTTTACCGGTTCGACCGGCATCGCGCAGTTGATCAATCGGACGCTGGCCGCGCGCGCTGTGGATGAGCATTGCGAAATTCCGCTGATCGCCGAAACCGGTGGTCAAAATGCCTTGGTCGTCGACTCCAGCGCCTTGCCGGAACAGGTTGTGCAGGATGCCATCAGCTCGGCCTTCGATAGCGCCGGCCAGCGCTGTTCGGCACTGCGCATCCTGTGCCTGCAAGAAGAGATCGCCGACAAGACGCTGACCATGTTGAAGGGCGCGATGCAGGAGCTTCGATTAGGTAATCCGGCCCGGCTGGCAACCGACGTCGGTCCGGTAATCGATGAAGAAGCGCGCGCCAATCTGCTGTCACACATTGCCAGGACCAGGTCGTCTGCAAGGCAGGTGTTCCAGCTCCCGCTGCCGGCGGAGACGGCCCATGGCACCTTCGTGCCGCCGACACTGATTGAAATCGACTCAATCGCTGCATTGACGCACGAAGTATTCGGACCTGTGCTGCACGTGCTGCGGTACCGCCGGACGGAGTTGCCGGGCTTGATCGATGCCATCAATGGCACTGGCTACGGCCTGACGTTCGGGATTCATTCGCGCATCGATGAGACCATCGACACCATTACTGCGCGCATCCACGCCGGGAATATTTATGTCAATCGCACGATCGTCGGCGCCGTGGTCGGGGTTCAGCCATTCGGGGGTGAAGGGCAGTCCGGCACCGGTCCCAAAGCGGGCGGGCCGCTCTATCTGAAACGTCTACAGCGCAACGCAGATAGCCGGTTGGGCGCCCACACCCGCTCGCACATCATTCATGCCGCACCAGGCAATTCCGACCGGTTGCCTGTGTTAGCCGCCATGCTCCAGTGGGCCCGCACCCACGGTCATGAAACCGTATCTAGTCTGGGCGACCATTATGTGCACGACTCGCCTCTCGGCAGCACGCTGGTGCTGCCTGGTCCGACCGGAGAGCGCAACACACTATCGTTCGCACCGCGCGGAACCGTGCTGTGCGCCGCCAGCAATGTCAGCGGCCTGCTGAATCAACTTGCCGCCGTGCTGGCTACCGGCAACCAGCCACTACTGACAACTGCCACGCTGGCGTTGCTGCCGGCCGGGATACCCGCGATGGTAAGGCAAGCCGTGGCTACCATCGACCAGTTGGGCGACATGCAGCATGCAATCCAGGTTGCATTGGTCGACAGTGTATTGACAGCAGCGATCCGACCGCAACTGGCATCCCGCGACGGTATGCTGGTGGGATTGATTGAAACGCACGATGTCGC
>JAYVEF010000217.1:0-3290 GCA_043748965.1 Burkholderiales bacterium | reverse complement strand
TTTCAGGAAACAGAAATCGTCATACACGCATTAAAAAAGAGCGCCGCCGGACACCACTCAAGGTGGTCAAAGCGGGGATCACTTTGTGTTTCGCATGACGGCCGGGCGTTTGCCTGTCGGCCGCACTCGAAGGGGGAGTACATGAAAAGCAAGTCGACACCAATGACCAGTCAGATGACGCCAATTGCAGCTGCCGTGGCGTTCCTGTTGCTGGGTGCCAGTATCAGCGCACAAGCGCAACAGGCTATCGCACCGCCGAAAGCCGCGCGCTCCGATGCGGACACAACGCAAGAAGTCGTCGTCACAGGAATTCGCGGCGCCTTGCAGCAATCGCTCAATCAAAAGCGCAATGCCGAATCGCACGTGGATGTCATCACCGCCGAAGACATCGGCAAGATGCCTGACAAAAACGTTGCCGATTCGTTGCAACGCGTACCGGGCGTGACGATCAGTTCGGCCGGCGCCAACGAAGGCGGCTTCGATGAAAATGACCGGGTCAGTATGCGCGGCACCAATCCAAGCCTGACGCAGACGCTGATCAATGGTCACAACGTCGCCTCGGGCGACTGGTTCATTCTGAATCAGACCGGGACTGTCGGCCGCAGCGTGAGCTATACCCTGATGCCGTCCGAACTGGTGGGCAAAGTCGTGGTGCACAAGAGCTCGGAGGCCAGCCTGATCGAAGGTGGCGTGGCTGGCTCGGTTGACATCGTCACGCGCAAGCCACTCGACTTCAAGAAGCCCCTGACCGCCGAAGGCTCGATTGGCCTGGTGTATGCGCAACAACCCAAAAAGACCGATCCCCAACTCAGTGGTCTGATCAACTGGAAAAACGATGCCGGTACGATGGGCATTCTGGTCCAGGCATTTTCAGAAACCCGTCACCTGCGTCGTGATGGCCAGGAGCTGCTCGGCTATGAGCAGATCGCACCCGGCAGCAAGGTTGCGACCTCCAATCCCGACCTGAGCGGCGTGTATTACCCGGGCCTGATTGGCTCGGCCCTGTTCGAGCAGGAACGCAAGCGCACCGGTGGCCTGATCGACGTGCAGATCAAGCCGAGCAAAGAGTTGATGCTCGATTTCACCGGGTTTACTTCGAGCATGAAGGCGCAGAACTACAACCGGAATTACCTGCTGTGGCCGAGTAAATTTCTAAACCAAGGCGGTATTCCGAAGCCGGGTCAGCCGCTAGAACAGGTTTTTGCTCAAGCACCAGACCCGGGCTACCAAGTCAGAAACAATACACTGATTGGGGCCAACTTCACACCTGTCGCCGGCACGCAATACGGCGTCTATGACCAGATTTCGCGCCCGGACGCCAGCGCCGATTCGAACTTCTTCAACTTCGATGCAAAGTATCGTCCAAACGAATTCTGGACCTTCAGCACCAAAGCCGGTACCTCGCAAGGCAGCGGTAACACACCTACTCAGAATGTCGCCGAATGGAATATCGGTACTGGCACCGGCGGTGGGTACGGCCTGCATGGCATCGGCAGCGCCGCCGACTGGAATCTCGGTAATGCCAACAATACCAGCCCGGCTGGCGTCCCGCTGGGCTGGATTTTCGGTGACCAGAATGTGCATGTGAAGGACAAAGAAAACTGGGCACAGTTCGATGGTGAATATGCCGCCGGCGCCGGGGTAGTGAGCGCCGTCAAGTTTGGCGTACGCTGGTCCGAGCACGAGCGTAGCTCACAGGGCGTGATCGGCCAGGGACCTTACTGCAATGGCATGCCGCTCGACTGGGCAGGTCAGTACAACTGTACCGATTCGACCAAATCGCCTTTCAACCCGGCTAATTTTCCGTCCGGCTACAGCAATTATCCGGGTAACTTCGGTAGCGGTCTGGGCGGGTCTTTCCCGACCAACCCGTGGCAGTACTCGCCGGATCAACTGGCAGACTTCAACACGAAATATACCAATCGTGATCCGGTCACACGTGAGGACTGGAATTCGGAATTTTCGCTCAAGGAACGCAACACGGCGGGCTACATCCAGGCCAATCTGGAAGGTCAGGGCTGGAGCGGGAACGTCGGCCTGCGCCTGGTCCAAACCAGAGAACATGTGCTGAACAATGTTGCGGTCGATGCCACCACGCCGAGTGCGGTCACCACCTCGGCATTCGGTGCCTACCTGCCGACCGCGACTGATCACACCTACAACGACGTGCTGCCGAGCGCCAACCTGCGCTTCGATCTGCGCCCGGATCTGGTCGGTCGTGTTGCATTGACCCGTACCATGACCCGCCCTGATTATTCGGCGCTGGCAGGTTCGGTGAGTTTGAGTCCGCCGGCAGTCGCCGGTGGCACCGGTAGTGGCAGTGGTGGCAATCCGGATCTGAAACCGATCCGCTCGACCAACTTCGACACGTCGCTCGAATGGTACTTTGCGCCACGCTCGCTGGCGTCGGTCGGGCTGTTCTACATGGACATGAACAGCTACGTAGGGTTGGGTCAGGTCAGCAAGAGTTTCATGACCTACAGCGCAGCCAATCCGCAAGGATCGCTCGTACCTTACGCACTGACGATTCCGGTCAACACCAGTGCCAAGGCCAAAGGGATCGAGCTGGCTTACGAGATGCCGCTGTTTGGCAACTACGGCTTCGCCACCAACTATACCTACGTTGATGCGAAGGATGCCGACGACAAGCCGGTGGTAGGTGCTTCACGCAATACCTACAACCTCAGCGGCTACTTTGAAAACGACTTGTTCAATGCGCGTCTGACGTACAACTATCGCTCGTCGTTTTATAGTGGACTGGACCGTCGGACGGCGTTTTCACAGGCTGAAGTTGCTTCGGTGTCGGCCTCGCTCGGCTACAAGATTTCAGACAACCTGACGCTCTCGCTGGATCTGCAGAATCTGAACAATCCGAAGCTGAATTACTACGCCCTGAGCGAGGATCAGCCGCGCTCGGTGTACCAAAGTGGTCGTCAGTACTATCTGACATTACGCGGAAAAATGTAAGGGCATCGACCACCACCATCGTGTCCTGCAAACGTGGCGCGATGGGTTGATTGACCATGAAATGAAACATATAAAACTTGAGGGTGGAACTTGCGCGGGACTTCGATGAAGCCCCGCTTTTTTTATACGGCGGGCATGACGCTGAACAATCTGACGCAGCACGAACGGGGCCCGGGTGACTTAGCTTGATCCTATCGGCGTCAAGCAGTTTGATTATGATTTCTTTTACCGTGCGTCGTCTGTTGTGGCCCTCGAGAACGCGTGTAATTGGGCTGGGTCGCACGGGGCTTTTAGCGACTGCCGCTGTAGTGGCCATCGACCCG
>JAYVEF010000216.1:0-3290 GCA_043748965.1 Burkholderiales bacterium | reverse complement strand
GTATGGCAGAGGGAGCACATCACAAAGGTGACAACGACGTGCTGCCCACTCAGTTTTTTAAGCACTACTTTTAATTAAAGGAATATCATGAAATCACTGCTCATCGTGGCAACACTGGCGCTCGGCGCCATGACCATCGCGGCACCTGCCAGCGCCAAAGGGTGTCTGACAGGTGCCGCAGTAGGCGGCGTTGCCGGACATTTTGCAGGCCACCACGGCCTGGCAGGAGCGGCTATTGGATGCGCTGTCGGTCGTCATCGCGCCAACAAAAAAGATCGCGCCATGCATGAGCGCGATCAGGCTGCGACGGGCTCCGGCAACTACGCTACCCCGGCTACTGCACCTACCCGCCAGTAAGGTTCCGGTACACCAGCAGCTCGGTGAACAGGTCCCTGCCGGCGTGCTCCGCTATGCATCTTCCTAAGTCTGCCACACACATCGTTCGCGGTGGGTGTAACAGATTTTTTTAACGATCTCATCGTAATTTGCCGATACGACACCGGTTAGCGATTCCTGGGCGGCGTTTCGCCAGGCGTTGTTGCATAAATAAGATGCTTCAAAATCAGTGGTTTACAGAAGAAAAATTTTTGGTTTGTCAGAATTTATATGCGTTTCAAGAGAGGTGCTTACTAACATGGCGAATACATGCTCTGTACCCATCTGATTTTATTGATAATTTTTTTTGATTTATGCAACAACGCCCGGGCTGGCAGAGCTTCGGCGTCGTACCGGACTTTGCCCTGTTGCCAGACGGTACGCTGTGCAGTACGACTTTCTTTTACCGACACGTGCCAGAGCTAGGCGCCATTTAAAACCACATGCGTTGAAACACCCCGTCGCGCTCGATCATCAGGTGTTTCAGTGCTGCCAGCACATGCAGTGCGACCAGTCCGGTCAATACCCAGATCACCGTACCGTGCAGCGAAAACAGTCGCTCCGACATGGCATGGTCCGGTGCGACTAGTCGGGTCAGTGGATGACCAAAAAATATCAAGCCCGACTTGCTGTATGCCGCACCGGCCAGGCCACTGATTGGCATCAGGAACAGGCAAACATACATTAGCCAGTGTGTCAGTACAGCGGTGCGCGCCTGCAGTACCGGGACCTGCGCCGGAAGCGGGCCAGGCCGGTGCCCGATACGCCAAAGCCAGCGCAACAGCACTAGCCCCAGCAATACCATCCCCAGCGATTTATGCAAATCGAAATACCAGCCGCTGCCAGGGCTGTCTTCGAATGCCAGCATGGTCCACCCCAGTGCAGCCATTGCCACTACCAGCAGGGCCAGAATCCAATGCAGAAAAATCGCCGGCGCGCCATAGTGCCAGCGTCCGTGCATTAGTCGTCGCGTACTGTTTGCTCTGTTCATTTGCTCTCTCCTTGACCTGTCCACCGCCGTGCCGAATAGCCGGTGATGCATCGATTTTGCCCACAGCATAACTGCTGTCGCACTAGTAAGGGCGGTTTCGGCGTGGAAGTACTGTTGCTGCAGGACCGGCCATGTGGCCCAGCCGCCATGCGCTGGCGCTGATGGCATGTGCGCCGCATTGACAACGACCGCAGAAATTTTGTCATTCGCCCCTTCACAATCGCCGCTTCGGCAGTAGAATGTTTCGATGGACAAACTCGAAGCCTACCGCATCATTGCCGCGCAAGCCAGTCACGGAGAATTATCGTTTCCGACGAATGTGAATGCGTCTCTTAAAATTCAGGCAGCGTTGGACGATCCTGAATGCCATATCGAAGCAGCAGTGAAGCTGATCGCTGCGGAGCCGCTTTTATCGGCCCGTACTGTGGCGATTGCGAATTCGGCAGCCTACAATCCGGCCGGGCGCGAGGTTTCCAATGTGCGTGTGGCGGTGGCGCGACTGGGATTTCGGACGCTACGCTCACTGGTGGCGGCGATGATCGTGCGGCAGTTTGCCGACAAACTGTCCGACCCGCTACTGCGGGTCAAGGCCACTCAGCTGTGGGAACATTCGGCACATGTGGCGGCGCTGGCATTTGTGATCGCAAAACGAATTTCAAAAGTCGATCCGGAGACGGCTTTTTTTGCCGGCATTGTGCATGAGGTCGGTGGCTTCTATCTACTTTCGCGTGCTGAAGAATTCCCTGGCCTGGTCGATGGCGACTCCGAAGCCTGGCGCGAATACGGTGAGCGCACGATCGGACGCGGCGTCATGAAAAAACTCAATATGCCCGCCGACGTCATGAAGGCCATGGAAGAAGTCTGGTTCGTCACGCGCATGTTGCCACCACATACACTAGGCGATACATTGCGGCTGGCCAAGGATCTGGCACCGGTGCCAACCCCGTGGGGACCGCTTGAAGGAACGGTCAGCGGCTTCGACGTCACTAGTGCAACAATCGATTTCGAATGCGGTGCCGGCACGCTGCAAAGTATTCTTGAAGAGTCGGCAGAAGATGTCCGTTCACTGACTGCCGCCCTGCTGATTCACTGAGCCGGCAGGTCGGTGCGATTCGGCCGGTGGATTGCCTGCCAGCGCCGCACGCGCAGTGCAGCCTGCGCCAGCTCGTAGGGCGACAAAGAAGCTTCCACGCTGCGCAGACTTTCTGTGGCGCCCGGATAATGCGCCACCTGCAGCAGTCGAAACCACTGCCAGGCACTGACCGGATCGGCATCTTGCCCATGTCCGAGCGCCATCACGCCAAGATTGTATTGCGCACCTGAATGTCCTTGCGCGGCGGCACGGTCAAACCAGTAACGTGCCGTCACATAGTCTTGTGGCACTCCTTTACCCTGGTAATACAGCGTACCCAGGTCGAAAGCGCCGACGCTATTGCCTGACCGCGCCGCGCGGGCATACCATTGGCGCGCACAGCGATAGTCCGGCGTGGCGCCGCGTGCGTATTCGCAAAGCCAGCCGGCATCGACCTGCGCCTCGATCAAACCGCGTTCGGCAGCGCGTTGCATCCAGTCGTGGGCTGCAGCCAAATCCTGCGGCACGCCTTTACCCTGAAAAAATCCCAGCCCAAGGAAAAAATCTGCCGCAGAAGAACCGCGTGCCGAGGCCCGGCGGTACCACTGCATCGCCAAACCGTAGTCCTGTTTCAGCCGGTAGCCACGTTCGTGCATCAGCCCCAGCAATACCATCGCGGCTACTTCTTGCGCGTGATCTGCCCGTTGCAGTAATTGCGCGGGGTAGTCAGCGGTCGGTTGTGCCGAATCGGCGCTCAGCCTGGCGTCGAGTTGCGGCAATGCGTAGATCATCAAACCGCCGCGCTGAAACTGCAATTTCTCTTCTTCGTAATCCGGTTCGAGTGCGGTTGTG
>JAYVEF010000215.1:0-10753 GCA_043748965.1 Burkholderiales bacterium | reverse complement strand
ACGCTGGCGCAGTCGCCCGAGTCGACCGCCATCGATACGCGCGAACTGGTGCGGCATTTTTCATGGCTGCAAAAAAACGGTTATCACCCGATCAGCCTGCAACAGATCAGGGATGCCCGCGCCGGCCGCACCACGTTACCGTCGCGGGCGGTGCTGCTGACCTTCGACGACGGATACCAGAGTACGTACACCAGAGTATTTCCGTTACTGCGTCAATTCGGATTTCCGGCCATGATTGCACTGGTCGGCAGCTGGATCGATGCAGCGCCCGCAGCGCGCGGGCGTGACACACCAAATGTAGCGTTTCTTACGTGGTCGCAAGTGCACGAAATGCAGCGCTCCGGGCTGATTGAAGTGGCGTCGCACTCGTATGCGTTGCATAAGGGCGTACTGGCCAACCCGCAAGGCAACTTGCTGCCCGCGGCAACTACCCGCCTGTTCGATCCGGCCAGCCAGCACTATGAATCCGACCAGCAGTATGGCCAGCGTATTCAGGAAGATCTGCGCCGCAACGCTGAACTGATCCGGCAACGCAGTGGCCAGCTACCGCTGGCCATGGTCTGGCCGTATGGCGCGTATAACGAACTGGTCGCCGAATGGGCGGTGAGCGCGCAAATGCCCTTCGGATTCACCCTGGAACCCGGCCCGAACACACCTCAGCAACCGCTCCAAAAACTGCGGCGCTCACTGGTCAGCTTCAACAGCACCGTCATTGACCTGCACGAAATGCTGCACGCGCCACCGCAACAGTCCGACCGGCAAAGCAACCCGGAGCGCGCATTGCAGATCGATCTGGATTACGTGTATGACGCCGACCCGGCGACGCAAGAAGCCAATCTGTCGGCGTTGCTGGAGCGGGTGCTGCGACTGCATCCCAGTACGGTTTATCTGCAGGCGTTTGCGGATCCGGACGGTGACGGCATCGCCGACGCGGTGTATTTTCCAAACCGCCATCTGCCGATGCGTGCCGACTTATTTTCACGCGTGGCGTGGCAATTACGCACGCGCGCTCACGTGGTTGTCTACGCCTGGATGCCGGTGATCGGCTTCAAGCTGCCGGCGACGAATCCGGCGGCCAGCCATCTGGTGAGCATCGACCCGCATGCACCAGCCGCGGCACGCCATAATCGCAGCCAGCGCCTGTCCCCGTTCGATCCGCTGGCGCGTCAGATCATCGTCGAGATCTATGAAGACCTCGGGAAACAGGCTGCCTTCGCGGGAATTTTGTTTCATGATGACGCCACGCTATCGGATTTTGAAGACAGCAGCAGCGCGGCGCTCGCGGTGTACCGCAACGAATGGCAGTTACCGGGTTCGATACAGGCAATCCACGCCAATCCCGTGCTGCGCCTGCGCTGGGCGCAACACAAGACCGCCTGGCTGAACGCCTTCACGATGGAACTTGCAGCCACGTTGCGACGCTATCAGCCGTCGCTCATGACCGCGCGCAACCTGTTCGCCGAACCGGTATTAAATCCTGCTTCCGAGGAATGGTATGCCCAGTCGCTACCGAGTTTTCTGGCGCTGTACGATCATGTCGCATTGATGGCGATGCCGCAAATGGAACGGGCCGATGATCCGGTTGCCTGGATGGACCGTCTGCTGCAAGCAGTACTGCGCGAGCCGGACGCCCTGCGTAAAACCCTATTCGAATTACAGAGCCGCGACTGGCGCACCGGACGCAGCATCGATACGGCAGTCATGGCAGCCCAGATGCGCCGCCTGCGGTTGGGCGGTGCGCGTCACCTGGGCTATTACCCGGATGATTTCCATCGCAACCAGCCCCTCGTCGACTTGATCGCGCCAGCGTTTTCGACCGCCACCGAACTGCAACCGAGGTAGCCATGCATCCACTTGCGGTCGTGCTGGGATTCACGTTTTATTATCCAATGCTGATGGCGTGGCTATGGATGGTCGGGGGATTGGCTTTCTGGTGGCGTCACGAGCGCGATGCACGACGCTTCAGCGACCCATTGGCACTACTGGAGACGACACCTCCGGTATCGGTGCTGGTGCCATGCTTTAACGAAGAAGACAATCTGCATGAAGTGCTGCTGGCGCTGTCAAAACTGAACTATCCGAATTACGAAATCATCTGTATCAATGACGGCAGTACCGATAACACCGGCGCACTGCTCGACGCGCTGACCGCGACCTACCCGATGCTGCGCGTGATTCATCAGGCCCGCAATCAGGGCAAGGCGGTCGGGTTGAACACCGCGGCCTTGCTGGCGCGCAGCGAGTACCTGCTTTGCATCGATGGCGACGCTATGCTCGATCGCGATTCGGCCGGCTGGATGATGACGCACTTTGCGCGGGCCGCGCGGCTCGGTGCGGTGACTGGCAATCCGCGCATCAGGACCCGCTCGACTCTATTGGGGCGACTACAGGTCGGCGAATTTTCGTCGATCATCGGCTTGATCAAACGGGCCCAGCGGATTTACGGCAGGCTGTTTACGGTCTCCGGCGTGGCCACCATGTTCCGGCGCCGGGCACTGCTCGAAGTCGGATTCTGGAGCCCGGACATGCTGACCGAAGACATCGATATCAGCTGGAAACTGCAGAACGCACAGTGGGATATTCGCTTCGAGCCGCGCGCGCTGTGCTGGATTTTGATGCCCGAAACATTGGCCGGTTTGTGGGCGCAACGGCTGCGCTGGGCGATGGGTGGACTGCAGGTCATCTATAAATACCGCTTTATTTTCAGGACCTGGAAGCTACGCCGGATGTGGCCGGTGTATCTCGAATACGTGACCTCGGTGGCGTGGGCAGGGGCCATGGCGCTGGTGGTGCTGGTATGGCTGGTCAATCGCTGCGTCCCCACCAGTCCCGACTGGCAAGTCACCCTGCTACCTGGCTGGAACGGCGTCGTCATCGGCATCACCTGCCTGCTGCAGATCCTGCTGGCGATGCTGCTTGACCGGCGCTATGACGAGCGCCTGTTTCGTCACTATTTCTGGATGATCTGGTATCCGCTGGTGTACTGGATGCTCAACATGGCGACCACGTTGTGGGCCTTACCAAAACTATTTTTACGCCGACGCGGGCAGCGTGCTACCTGGGTCAGTCCTGACCGAGGCGTGCGGGCCAGCACGGCGGACATCGGCACGATCACGCCGGCACCGATCACGATCCATCATTCACAACAGGAGCTTCCATGAAGCAGCGCGCCCCGATCATCAACCGGCCACAGGCAGCCACACGAACGATACGGATGGGCTGGCGGGTTTTGGCAGCACTGATGTGGGGGACCTGGCTGGCGTGCTGGGTACCACTGCTGACCTTGGGCATCTGGGAATTTGGTCTCTACCGCATCAATGGCAGTCTGACCATGCCAGACGGGGTCATTCATTTACGCCAGATGGTCGTGCCCGGCCTGGCGATTATCGCCGCGCAAAGTGCCTGCCTGCTTGGTTGGGCCGCCAAGGATTACCTGCGCTTCGGCAGATTGCAGCGGCGCCAGCAAGCGCTAGCGGCCGACCTGATCGAGCTGGCCCATTATGCGCAGGTATCAGGTAGCGCACTGGCGCACTGGCAACTGGCACGCTGCCTGATTGCCGAGCATGACGAACAAGGTCGATTTGATCGCGCGCGCATTTATCAGCCTGGCACAGCGGTGGTTGCGACTGAAACACCTGACACTGCTATGTTGCTGCCGCTGACGATCGCATCAAACCTTGACGTGCAAAGGATCTCGTGTAGCGCACTGGCATCGCACTGACATTGAAAACGTCGTACCGCACGAGGCATTCATCGCTCAGAAACAATTTTCCGGTAACGCGCCAGTACGGCGGGTAGTCCCAGTTCCAGGCTCTCGACAATCAGCGCGTGTCCGATGGACACCTCGAGGATCGCGGGGATGGTCAGGAACGCCGCCAGATTGACCAGATTCAGGTCGTGTCCGGCATTTACGCCCAGACCAGCCGCGGCGGCGCGCAAGGCCGTAGCGCGAAACTGCGCCAACACCGATGCTGCCTGCGCGCTGCCAAAATGTTCGGCATACGGCTCGGTATACAACTCGACCCGATCCGCACCTAGTGCCTTGGCCAACAGCAAATCTGCCGTTTCGATGGCGACATCGACAAATAGACTCACCCGGATTCCACTGGCCCGCAGGTCGGCGATGACCGGTCCTAACAAGGATGCGTCACGGGGCATGTCCCAGCCATGATCCGAGGTAATCTGATCGGGGCTGTCAGGCACCAACGTGCATTGCGCCGGGCGCACCCGGTGTACTACCTCCAAAAAATCGGGCGCCGGATAGCCTTCGACATTCAGTTCACAGCCGTGCCGATGCACCACCGCTTGCAGATCGGCCACGTCGGCGTAGCGCGCATGACGTTGGTCCGGGCGCGGGTGCAGCGTGATCCCGTCGGCGCCCCTTTGCAGGCAACGATCCGCAAAATCAGCCACATCCGGGAAGTTGCGACCGCGCGAATTGCGCAGCAAAGCGATCTTGTTAATATTGACGGACAGCTTGGTCATACGGCACATCTCTCCTTGCGATAGCGGTAGCAAAATTAGTCCCGCGCGGCTTGCGACGCGGTCCGCAGCAAGCCTGTCTACGTCATTATGGCGGGTCGGCAGCAGTAACGCGATTACGTAAGAACTCTAGCGTCAAGGACCTTATGCGTGACGTCTGCAATCACGCCGAACTGCACGACCTAATTAGTGGGGCGGGTGGTCAACCGAAACCGCCAGGTGGCTGCGCAGCAAGGCCGTGATACTGTCGGCAAAGTCGTCCGCACGCACACTGGCGGCGCGAAACTTCCAGCGTTTCAGATGCCAGTCCTGCACCAGTGACATGCAATGCGCAGCCAGTAGCGCCGCTGCATCCGGACTGAATTTTTCGGTCGCAAGAATCAGCCCCGTCAAATGTGACTGGATGAATAATTCGGACGCCTTGGCGTCGTCGCGCTGAGCCGGCTGCAACGTGCGTGACTCCAGAAATACGAAATACAGCCAAGGCTGAAACATCTCGGCAAAAAAAATGTTTGCCCGCAAGATGCTCTCGATCTGAGCGAGCGGCGCGGTGAGATGGGCAAACCAGGCGGGCACCATTTCAGTCACGTGGCGCACCAGATCCTCGATCATGGCGGCCAACTGATCCTTGCTTTCGATGTAGGCATATAAACCGCCCATCGATAGCCCGGTTTCCCGGCAAAGATCGCGCAAGGTCATGACCGGAAAACCTACCGTGTTGGCCAGCCGAAAAGTAGCGACAAAAATTTTTTCGAGGTTTTCGACCGCGGTATCGCGTCGTTTGACGCCGATGCGCGCGCAGTTGCGATCGAACAGGAATTCCCAGACATTCGTTTCGTTTAGCGGTACCGCACGACGAAATTGCGCCAGCGAGAATTGTTCGGGGAGACCTTGAATGTCCATCTGAGGCGAGGTCCTGAGATTAGTGCGAATCAAAACTATAGCATGTGTGACAAGGTCGGAAATCACCTGCCGCAACGCGCCGGCAGGCAATGGCACCGGTCGTTGCGGCGTCTCAGCGGCACTCAGAATGCATGTTGCAGCGCACCTTGCTTATTACGAAATCAGCGCCTAGTATCAATTTTGTACCGAGCAAGCGCTCGGTATTTTTTCCCGAAGCGAGATGTGGCAATCAGAACAGTTACAGACACTCAGAGGTCTGGCTGAATCCTGCGCCGCGCCATTCTTTGTCGTCTTGAAGACGCCCCTTACCACGGAGGTACCTGACCGATATTCATGTAGCAAACCTCAGCATCTAAAAATAAACTGACGGAGACAAAATGATCAAACTATTCTGGAAATTGGTGGTGACGACACTGCTCGCCCTGATGATTCTACCGACCTCTTCTTTCGCGTCCGGCTACACGCAGACACGCTATCCCATCGTACTGGTGCACGGCTTGTTCGGCTTCGACAACATCGGCCCGATCGAATACTTTTTTGGCATTCCCTATGCATTGCGCTACGACGGTGCTCAGGTCTACACGGTCTCGGTATCGGCTGCCAACAGCACCGAAGTCCGCGGCGAACAACTACTGACCCAGGTCAAGCAAATTCTGGCTGCAACGGGCGCTAGCAAGGTCAACCTGATCGGTCACAGTCACGGCGGCCCGACCGCCCGTTACGTGGCGTCCGTGCGGCCTGATCTGATCGCTTCGGTAACCAGTGTCGACGGCGTCAACAAAGGCTCCAAAGTGGCAGACGTCTTGGTCGGTCTGACGCCCGCTGGTTCCTTATCCAATGCCGTACTGGGATCGATCACCAATGGACTGGCGACAGTAATCAGCTTCCTGTCGGGAAGCCCGAACCTGCCGCAAAATGCATTGGCAGCAAATTACTCTCTGAGCACTATTGGCAGTCAGCAATTCAATGCCCACCATCCTGAAGGCATCCCGACCAGCAGTTGTGGCGAAGGCGCGTATAACGCCCGCGGCGTGGCGTATTTTTCGTGGAGTGGCGCGCAACCGTACACCAATTTTCTGGACATTCTGGACCCGGCACTGGCGCTGACATCTCTGGCATTCGGTGGCGAAAAAAATGATGGACTGGTATCGAGCTGTTCCAGCCATCTCGGGCGTGTGATCCGGGATGACTACGGCATGAACCATCTTGACGCCGTCAATCAAACCGTCGGTCTGGTCAACATCTGGGAAGTCAATCCGGTCACGCTGTTCCGCCAGCAAGCCAATCGCCTGCGCAATATGGGTTTGTAGGAAATGGTCTGAAACGAGGCTCTGGCATGACAACAATCCCGCGCAGTGTTATGTGGATGGGAGCGGTGGCGCTGGCCACCGTTTTTTTAGGCGCGGTAGTGTGGCGCCATAGCGAGCCGGCTCGCGTGGTTGCGCTGCCGGTTGCCAGCCCTTTTCCGTTTGTGCGGTCTCTGGCAGGGACCACACCTGACGCAAATTTAAAAGTCGATGCGGCCGACGCGCTGGTGGTGGACGCTGCGCTCGGACGCCTGTTTGATTACTACCTGTCGGCGCAAGGCGAAAAGTCGCTACCGGCGATACGCGCAGAAATACAGGCCGAACTGGGCCGGCGCCTGAAGCCCGCCGCCGCTGCCGAAGCGCGCCGCCTGCTGGGCCGCTACCTGGATTACAAACTGGCACTCGCGCAGGTTGAAATCAGTCTGCAAAAAGGCACGCGGCCAGCGCATGCCGCGCGCGACCGGCTGGCTGCCATGCAGCAACTGCGCACCCAATATTTCAGCGTCAAAGAAAGCGCCGGCCTGTTCGGCTTCGACGATGCGTACAACGCTGACGCGATCGCACGAATGGAAATCAGTCAGGATCCGCAACTGAACGCGGCGCAAAAAACGGCGCAGTTCGCCGCGCTTGATGCTGCATTACCAGCCTCCTTGCGTGAAGCCCGCGACGCCCCGCAACAGGTCATCCGGATGGAAGAATCGGTTGCCCGGTTGCGCGCCGGCGGTGGCAGCGACGACGATGTGTATCGCTTGCGTGCGGCCACCCTGACGCCCGAAGCAGCGGCACGGTTTTCTGATCTGGATAAAGAAGAAGCACTCTGGAAACAGCGGATCGAAACTTTTTTGATCGCTCGCAAGAATCTGCTGGCGCGAACCGCCCAGCCGGAGGCCGAACGTCAGACCGCGTTACAACAACTGCGCGAAGCGCAATTCACCGCGGCGGAACTGCCCCGATTAGTTGCTTACGAGCGCTGACAGGCTGGGTCCCCGGCGCCCCGTGCAGCGCCTCGTCGATCAATTCGATCCAGTGCCTTACCAGTGTTGCCGTGCCTGCCTGCAAATGGGTAATGCAGCCGATGTTGGCCGAAACGATTTCGGTCGCACTGGTGGCCGCCAGATTCGCCAGTTTGTTGTCGCGTAGACGCATCGACAGTTCGGGTTGCGTTACCGAATACGTACCGGCCGAGCCACAGCACAAATGGCTGTCGGCGCACAGCCGCACGTCAACCCCGATCGCGCGCAAGACCTGCTCGACCTGACCGCGAATTTGCTGACCATGCTGGAGTGTGCAAGGCGGATGCCAGGCAACCCGTCGGGTTATCCTGGAGCCAATCAGCTCGACCAACTGCTGCTGAAACGCCGGCACGATTTCGCTCAGATCGCGGGTGAGCGCCGACACCTGCTCTGCCTTGGCGGCATATGCACTATCGTTGCGCAGCAGATGACCGTACTCCTTGACCATGCTGCCGCAGCCCGACGCCGTCATCACGATCGCCTCCGCGCCAGCGTCAAGCAAAGGCCACCAGGCATCGATATTGGCGCGCATGTCAGACAGTCCGCCAGCGTGGTCATCCAGATGGAAACGGATCGCGCCGCAGCAGCCCGCCTTGGGCGCCGCGATCAGCTGAACCGCCAGAGCGTCGAGCACGCGGGCCGTTGCAGCATTGATATTGGGCGCCATCGCCGGCTGCACGCACCCGTCCAGCAGCAGCATCCTGCGCGCGTGATGGCGGGTCGGCCAGACGCCAGCCGCCTGGGCCGGGGGCACCTTGTTGCGAATTTTTAGGGGTAGCAGCGGTCGTAGCAGCTGCCCGGTTTTCATGGCCGGTGTGAACAGCCACTTGCGTGGCAGGGCTTCGCGCAGGAGCGTTCGCTGTACGCGCTGCGCCAGCGGTCGCGGCACTTGCTGGTCCACTATCTGGCGTCCGATATCCAGCAAGCGACCGTACTGCACACCGGATGGGCAGGTCGATTCGCAGCTGCGACAGGTCAGGCAGCGGTCCAGATGCAGCTGGGTATGCGTGGTCGCGGCATGCCCCTCCAGGACCTGCTTGATCAGATAGATGCGGCCGCGGGGCCCGTCGAGCTCGTCGCCCAGCAGCTGATAAGTCGGACAGGTCGCGGTACAAAAACCACAGTGCACGCAGGCGCGTAGAATCGCTTCCGCCTCGTCACCTTCGGGCGTATTCTTGATAAAGTCGGCGAGGCTGGTTTGCATGATTTACCAATCTGAATACAGACGACCGGGATTAAATATTCCGGCCGGATCGAAAGAAGTTTTGAGGCGCCGGTGAATTGCCATCAGCGCCGGTGGGAGCGGCGTAAACACCCCGACCGTCTTGTCGTCACCGACGAACAACGTGGCATGCCCACCCAGCGCTGCTGCAGCGGCACGCACCTCGGTGGCGGCAGCATCGGTCTGCAGCCAGCGTTGTGCGCCACCCCATTCGATCAACTGCTCGCCTAGAAGCGTCACCGGCTGGGCCACAGACGGCAGCGACAGGCGCCACAGCGCGTGATGCGGATCTGCAAAAAACTTATGATCCTGTTCGCGCACATCACGCCAGAACTGCGCCGCGTCGGCGAGCACTTCACCGCCGATTTTTTGCCCGGCAGCAGCAACCGCAGCACGCGCACCCGAGAGCCGAATCGTCAACTGGCCGTCGCACCAGACACTGGCTGAAATCGGCAGTGGCAGGCCACCCCAGAGGTTCAGCTGCGCGATCGCATCGACGTGACTCAGTGCCAGCCGCACGCTGCGTTCTGCGAACGGTTTTGGCAGCACCTTGATCGATATTTCGAGCAGCAGACCGAGTGTCCCGAGCGACCCGGCCAGTAGCCGCGAGACATCGTAGCCCGCGACGTTTTTCATGACCTGCCCACCAAAATGCAGCACCTCACCGCGCCCATCCATGAGTACCGTGCCCAACACGAAATCGCGCACTGCGCCGCTGCTGGCACGGCGTGGCCCGGATAGGCCGGCGGCGACCACGCCACCGATGGTGGCGCCATCGTTCCAGTGCGGCGGCTCGAACGCGAACTGTTGATTATGCTCTGTCAGCGCAGACTCGAGTTCGGCCAGCGGCGTGCCGCAGCGTGCGGTAATCACCAGTTCGCTGGGATCGTAATCGATGATGCCGCGATAACCGCGCGTATCCAGAATCGCACCGCGCGGGACCTGACCGTACCAGTCCTTGGTGCCGCCGCCGCGCAATTGCAGCGGTGTGTCCGCCGCGCCTGCATCGAGCACCTGCTGCCGAAAATTTTCAAGCACCTGCTGCATAGCGATCCTTAAAAGCGAGGCAGATCGGGAAACTTCAACTGGCCGCGGTGAACGTGCATCTTGCCGTATTCGGCGCAGCGGTGCAGCGACGGAATCGCCTTGTCGGGATTGAGCAAAAAGGCCGGATCGAACGCGCGTTTGACGGCGAAAAAAGCAGCGCGTTCCTGTTCTGAAAACTGCACGCACATGGAATCAATTTTTTCAATGCCGACGCCATGTTCGCCGGTAATGGTGCCACCCACTTCAACACAGAGTTCGAGAATTTCGGCACCGAATAGCTCTGCCTGGTGGAATTCTCCCGGCTGATTGGCGTCGAACAATATAAGCGGATGCAAGTTGCCATCACCAGCATGAAACACGTTGGCGCACCGCAGTCCGTATTTGACCGTCATCTGCTCGATGCGCGTCAGCACCTCGGCCAGCCGCTTGCGCGGAATGGTCCCGTCCATGCAGTAATAATCCGGTGAAATCCGCCCGGCAGCCGGAAACGCATTCTTGCGCCCGGACCAGAAACGCAGCCGCTCTGCGTCCGATCCTGACACCGCGATCGCACTGGCGCCGCTGGCTGTCAACAGCGCCGTCATGTGGGCAATTTCTTCTTCGACTTCTTCGACCGTTCCGTCAGATTCGCACAACAGGATCGCTGCCGCATCAATATCGTAGCCGGCCTTGACGAACGGCTCGACCATGCGCGAACTGGTCCGATCCATCATCTCCAGACCGGCTGGGATAATTCCGGCAGCGATCACGCTGGTGACCGCATTGCCGCCGTTGACGAC
>JAYVEF010000214.1:0-3300 GCA_043748965.1 Burkholderiales bacterium | reverse complement strand
CCCAACGGGGCGCTCGGTGATGCAGCGCTGCCATTGAACGTGACCAATCCGACGCCGCCACAAGCCTCGCGATTTTTGGCGCAATCGTCGTTCGGTCCTACCACGACCAGTATTGAAGAAGTTGTGGCAAGTGGTGCGTCCGTCTGGATTGAAGGCCAGTTTCAAAAGCCGCAAACCTTGCACCACGACTACTTGGCCGCTATCCGGCTCACTTTGCCTACCGGCACCGTGCTCGGCCAGAATGAAGTGTTTGAATCGTTTTGGAAGCAGGCGGTCACCGGCGATGATCAACTACGCCAGCGGGTCGCTTTTGCACTATCCGAGATTTTTGTTGTGTCGATGCAGGATAACGGCGTAGGTGAAAACCCAATGCTGGCAGCAAGCTTTGTCGACATGCTCGGTGCCAATGCCTTCGGCAACTACCGCGCCTTGCTAGAAGGAGTCGCGTTGCATCCGGCAATGGGCGTCTATCTGACCTCGATGCACAACGAAAAAGAATCTGGTGTGCGTACTCCGGATGAAAACTTTGCCCGCGAAGTAATGCAACTGATGTCGATCGGCCTGTACGAACTGAACGCCGATGGCACACAGAAATTGGTCGGCGGGGCGCCGGTCGAAACTTACACCAGTGCGGACATCCGCGGCATGGCTAAAGTGTTTACCGGCTGGGGTTGGGCTGGCAGCGACAAATCCAATGAGCGTTTCTATGGCGGCAACGCCGACCCGGACCGCGAATCCAAGCCGATGCAAAGTTATCCCCAGTATCATTCCACCTCGGAAAAATCCTTCCTTGGAGTGGTGGTGCCGGCCCAAACCACGGCAGACCCCGCAGCCAGCCTTAAAGTTGCGCTTGATCGCCTGTTCAACCACCCGAATGTCGGACCATTCATCGGACGCCAGCTGATACAGCGACTGGTCAGCAGCAATCCAAGTCCTGCCTATGTAGGGCGCGTGGCTGCCGCTTTTGCGGATAACGGGCAGGGCCTACGCGGTGACATGAAGGCCGTTATCCGGGCGATTCTGCTCGATCCGGAAGCTCGCAGCGACAGCAACCTGACCAGCATGTCCGATGGCAAGTTGCGGGAACCGGTGCTGCGTCTATCGGCGTGGCTACGCGCCTTTAACGCATCGGCACCGTCACATAAATTTCCGATCCGGACAATGGATGATCCGCTCTATGCGCTCGGCCAGTCGCCGATGCGGTCACCGACAGTTTTCAATTTTTTTCGGCCGGGCTATGTACCGCCGAACAGTGCGCTCGCTGACGCCAATTTGGTCTCACCGGAAATGCAACTGGTCGGAGAAACCTCCATTGTCGGCTATTTGAACACCATACAGACCGCCATCGAGGCGGGCATAGGTGACAACCGCGACGTCAAAGCCAATTACACCGCAGAGCTGGCGCTGGCCGACACGCCGGACAAATTGATCGACCGGGTCAACCTTTTGCTAGTGGCGAATCAGATGAGTGCGACACTGCGCGGCCAGATTTTGACCGCAATCAATTCGGTGGCAATTTCGACCACTGATCCGACGTCAGCAGCAGCAGCGCGCAAAAATCGCGTGTCATTGGCGATCTTCCTGACGATGGCGTCCACCGAATTCCTGGTCCAGAAATAATCCGGAGACACACATGCCTACCAAACCCAATGCCTCGCGTCGTGAATTCCTGCGTGCTGCTTCTGTCATGTCGATGGTCGGTAGCGCCGCCGCGCCCTTCGCGCTGAATCTCGCGACCATCGGCGCGGCAGCAGCGCAAACTGCGCCATCCGATTACAAGGCCATTATTTGTCTGTTCATGTCAGGCGGAAATGATCATGGCAACACGGTACTTGCGACCGATCCAAGCTCGTGGTCGGAGTATGCCCGCATTCGCACCACCAGCAACGCTGATTCGATTGCACTCCCAGCACCCGGGTTGCCGGGTGGTGTGTTGCCGATTCTGCCGAAAACGATACAGGCCGGCCGCAGCTTCGCTCTGCACCCATCGATGCAGGCGCTCAAGGATATTTTTGATGCAGGTCGTGTAGCCGTGGTGGCTAATGTCGGCCCGCTGATCATGCCGACCACGCTGGAGCAATACCGGTCCGGTAGCGTCAAGTTACCGCCAAAACTTTTTTCGCATAATGATCAGCAATCGCTATGGCAATCGTCCCGTCCCGAGGGCGCCAGGTCAGGTTGGGGCGGCCGCATGGGTGATTTACTGGTGGCAGCCAATTCCACGCCGATTTTTACCGCAATTTCGGTGGCCGGGAATGCCGTATTTTTATCCGGCCAAAGCGTCAATCAGTATCAGGTCAGTAACGCCGGCGCGGTGCCGATCGCGGCTCTGCGCGGCTCCCTGTATGGTGCCCCGGCGAATGCCAATCCGTTACAGGCGATCATTTCGGGCGACCGCGACAACCTGTTTGAAAAAGAACATGCTGCCGTCGTAAAGCGTGCAATTACTGCGCAAAGCATACTCGCAACGGGCATGTTACCCGCTGGGCCTGGGGGCGTTGCCAATCCACAGCAATATACCAATCCGAATACCGGCGCAGCAAGTACAAACGCGTTGGCAGTGCAACTGCAAACTGTGGCGCGCATCATCGCCGGTCGCTCGGCACTGGGCGCAAAGCGCCAAATATTTTTTGTAAACATCGGTGGTTTCGATTCGCATGACAATCAGCGCGTCAACCAAGCGGATTTACTGGCACGCGTATCTCACGCGATGGCCTATTTCGACGGCCTGATGGCGAATCTGCAGGGTACTGACTTGCGCAATCAGGTAACGTTATTTACGGCGTCCGATTTTGGGCGCACCTTCACGAGCAATGGCGATGGTACCGATCACGGTTGGGGCTCCCATCACTTCGTTATGGGCGGTGCGGTCAAGGGCAAAGATATTTATGGCAGCTTTCCGGTGACCAGCTTGAAGCATGACCATGATGTCGGGTCAGGAAGCCTGCTGCCACAGTTTTCAGTCGACCAATATGGTGCCACGCTGGCTAGCTGGTTTGGCCTGAGTGCCACGCAGATTGCCGACGTATTTCCTGGTATCGGTAATTTCACCACACGCAGTCTGGGATTCATGAGTTGATGGCAGTTCTCCCAGCGTCCTGCAGGACGACGCCGACACCGGTGTATTGTGTGAGCGAGTAGCCGTCGTAGCCTCCGAAAGCATGTGTCAGCGGCTACTAATTCCGGCAAGGACTTTACCGTTGCCGACACAATTCTGGCATTTGACATCACTGGCTTCGATTGCATTGTCAAGGCAGATCGGGTGGACGTCCTCGTCAGTACCTGGGGTACTTGCGCGGC
>JAYVEF010000213.1:0-3301 GCA_043748965.1 Burkholderiales bacterium | reverse complement strand
CCCTTCGGGAATTGCATTCATGTCGTAGTCGCCGCCTTTGGCGTAGATTGCTGGATGTGCCTGACTTACTACTGCCAGAGCGGTGTCTTCGTCAAATTCGACGACTAGACTTACCGACTGCAATGCTGCGATCACCGCCATACGGTCGGCGCAAGAATTCAGCGGCCGATCATCGCCCTTGCCCAGGCGACGCACCGACGCGTCGGTATTGATCGCCACGACCAGAGCGGCACCGAGGGCGCGCGCCTGCGCCAGATACGTGACGTGGCCACGATGCACGATGTCGAACACCCCGTTGGTTAAAACCACCGGTTGCGGCAACTGCGCGGCGCGGGCAGCGAGTTCACTGCGCGCGCAAATTTTGGCTTCGAAATCAGGCATCGACTAGAACTTGTCCAGGAACACGATAAAGGCCGGGATTAAAAAAGCCGCCAGCGAGTGCTGTCGGCTTTGCGCTTGCAACAGACCTCGATCAGGACACCACAACCGGCTGCGGCGCCATTCGATTAACGATTTCCTTGCGGTAGCGATTGAGTTCCTGAACGGTACCGAAGGTGCGCTCGAACAACAGCGACATGTTATGCAAAATCCGCTCGACGACTTTCTTTTCCCATTCGCCGTCAAACTTGATCTGGCCGTCCAGCCAGTGTTCCAACCACTCCGGATCGGGCAGCCGCGACTGCACCGTATCGTTCGGAAACAGCGACTGATTGACATGCAGATTGGTAGGATGGAGCGGTTTTTCGGTACGCCGTGCCGACGCCATCAACACACCGATCTTGGCAAATGCGGCACGCGCCGCGTCGCCGACTTCGACCAGCGCTTTTTTCATGTAGCGCAGGTAAGCCCCACCGTGGCGTGCTTCATCCTGGCTGATGATCTTGTATATCTGTTTGATCACGGGTTCGGTGTGCCAGTCCGAGGCGCAGCGGTACCAGTGATTCAAACGAATCTCACCGCAGAAATGCATCATCAAGGTTTCCAGCGGCGGCGCCGGATCGAATTCGAAACGCACCTTGTCGAGTTCAGCCTCGGTTGGCACGAATTCGGGCCGAAAGCGGCGCAGATACTCCATTAACACCAGCGAATGTTTTTGCTCTTCAAAGAACCACACGGACATGAACGCCGAGAAATCGCTGTCACCGCGATTATCACGCAAAAACATTTCGGTCGCGGGCAGCGCGGACCATTCAGTAATCGCATTCATGCGGATAGTTTGCGCCTGCTCGTCCGTCAGCTTGGAGGCGTCGAATTTATCCCAGGGGATGTCGGTCTCCATGTTCCAGCGCACTTGCTCGAGCGATTTAAACAATTCTGGGTACAACATAGGTGCCTTGAAAAGTATTATTACGATGCCTGATTTTACCAAGAATCGGGCCGGCCAGTCAGCCTGTCACCAACCAAGTCAACCACGGGCGTCAACAACCGTGTGCTAGGCATGCTCTTTTTGTATCTGCGCAGTATACGCAGCCAGCCGGCGAATGGATTCCTGACGATGCTGTCGGCGTTACAGGCGATCTGGATGATCGATCATGGTTTTTGCCAATATCCGGATTTCAGCGCGTTCTTCAGAGGACAGTCGGGTGATATTTTTAGCCATCAGTACGGTGCGGGCGTCGCCCAACAATGTTTGTTCGTGCTTATCGACGAAATGCCAGTAAAGTGTGGTGAACGGGCACGCCGAAGGGCCGGTGCGTACGCCCGGTTTATATTTGCACCCTTTGCAATAATTGCTTTGACGGTCAATGTAGGCGCCGCTGGCGATATAGGGCTTGCTGGTGAAACGGTTACCCAGCGCATGTAGCGCCATGCCCGCGGTATTGGGCAATTCTGCCCATTCGACCGCATCAACGTACACCGCCAGATACCAGTCAGCCACCTGTTGCGGGGACAGTTCTGCCAGCAGCGCAAAATTGCCGGTGACCATCAGGCGCTGGATGTGGTGTGCATATGCGTGCTCCAGCGTCTGGTCGATCGCTGCTTTGATGCAGGCCATGCCGGTCTGGCCGGTCCAGTAAAAAGCCGGCAAATCGCGTTGATGATTATAGTGATTGGCTTGTTTCATGCCGGGCATGTCGAGCCAGTAGACACCCCGAATAAATTCGCGCCAGCCGAGGATCTGCCGGATAAACCCTTCTGCGGCCGGCAAGGGAACATCGCCCGCGCGCCAGGCAGCTTCGGCGGCGCGAATCACTTCCAGTGGCGCTAGCAAATGCAGGTTCAGGCTCGACGATAGCAGCGCATGCCAGCCGAATGGTGTATCGGTCCACATCGCGTCCTGATATTGCCCAAAATTGACCAGTCGCGTTTCGATAAAACGCTGCAATGCCAGCAACGCCTGCTCTCGCGTCACTGGCCACAGGAACTGATCGGTACGACCCGGATGATCGGCGAATTCGGATTCGACGAGCGCGATCACCTCCTGCGTCAGCGTGTCTGGTGCAAAATGGGCGGGTGGGGTGATGGCCCCCGGACCGGTACGTTTTGGAAAGGCGCCACGATTGTCGGCGTCATAATTCCAGCTGGTGCCAGCCGGCGCATCACCATCCATCAGTACCACGTGCTGTTTGCGCATTACTCGATAAAAAAATTCCATCCGCAGATTTTTTTTACCCCGCGCCCATGCCGCAAACGCACTGCGGCTGCACAAGAAATGTGTGTCGTCCAAAACCCGCAACGGCGTCTCTGTCGCAGCGCAGGTGTCTGTCAACAAACTCTGCATGCGCCACTCGCCCGGTTCGGCGACAAATAGCGCCAGAGGCTGGTGTTGCTTGATTATGGCGGCGAGTCGTGCAGCAAAGTCCCCTGGAAGCGGGTCATCCAGTTTGATATAGATAGACGGCCAGCCGCGCTTGCCCAGTTCCAGCGCGAAGTGCCGCATGGCGCTCAGGAACAACACGATGCGTGCCTTGTGCGACCACACCGCCATGCCTTCACTGGCAGCCTCGATCATCACGATCACGTCCTGCTGCGGATCGAACGTGTCCAGTGCGGGATGCGCCAACGATAGCTGGTCGCCAAGAATCAGCACCATCCGCCGGATCATAGCTCGCTCCGGCAGGTAGCGGCCGCAAGCCGCACCATAATAATTTGCCACGCGTCTGCATTGCGCAAACCGAGGTGGCTAACTGCCGCAGTATTCAATTGGACCATCGCTTGGCAACCCCTTCGAAAACGTTTTCCGAAATTAATATAGACTACTCAGTTCATAATAATACTAAAGAGTATAACCATGCATTCAACGCGAAAGCTTTTGCTGCTAATGTCATTCGCTGCGTCGCTTCTGTCGGGGCAATCGGGC
>JAYVEF010000212.1:0-3312 GCA_043748965.1 Burkholderiales bacterium | reverse complement strand
ATCCTTGGCGGAGAGACGGGGATTCGAACCCCGGATAGGCTATTAACCTATACACGCTTTCCAGGCGTGCGACTTCAACCGCTCATCCATCTCTCCTGCAACCTGCATCGCCGAGCGTCCCTGCTGTTCAGCGAAGCCGCGAAGTATAGCAAAAAATTCCGCGAAAATCGCGGGCGATTCGGGGATGCGCTCGTTTTCGCACAAATCGAGTTGCGCATGGGGCACCGTGCTGCATCGATCGGTTTGTCGCCAGGATTGTCTACCAATAATCGCGACGACAACCTAACCCCCGCACCACTCACTACTGCGCCTCTTTCAACTGCGCCAAAATCGCCGGATTTTCCAGCGTTGAAATATCCTGCGTGATCTCGTCTCCTTTCGCCAGGACCCGCAACAGTCGCCGCATGATCTTGCCAGAACGGGTCTTGGGCAAATTGTCACCGAACCGGATTTCCTTCGGTTTGGCAATCGGTCCAATTTCCTTGGCGACCCAGTCGCGCAGCTCTTTTGCAATTTGTTTGGCTTCGTCGCCGATTGGGCGGGAACGCTTTAGCACAACGAACGCGCAAATCGACTCGCCGGTGGTGTCGTCGGGCTTGCCGACGACTGCGGCTTCGGCAACCATCGGGTTGGCGACCAGCGCGGATTCGATTTCCATCGTGCCCATGCGGTGGCCAGAGACGTTCAACACGTCGTCGATGCGGCCGGTGATGGTGAAGTAGCCGGTCTCACTGTTGCGGATCGCGCCGTCGCCGGCCAGGTAGGTGGTGCCGCCGAGTTCTTCGGGAAAATAACTTTTTCGGAATCGTTCGGGATCGTTCCAGATGGTGCGGATCATCGATGGCCATGGGCGCTTGACGACCAGCAAGCCGCCCTGCCCGTTCGGCAGGTCGTTACCGGTCTCGTCCACGATGGCGGCCATGATGCCGGGTAGCGGCAGCGTGCACGAACCAGGCACCATTGGGGTCGCACCGGGCAACGGCGAGATCATGTGACCACCGGTTTCGGTCTGCCAGAAGGTGTCGGCGATCGGGCATTTTTCGCGACCGATGTGTTTGTAGTACCACATCCAGGCTTCGGGATTGATTGGCTCGCCGACCGAGCCTAGCAGGCGCAGGCTGGACAGATCGTGGCGGTCGGGATGCACCGCAGGGTCGGCTTCGGCGGCTTTGATCAGGGAACGGATGGCGGTCGGCGCGGTGTAAAAGATCGTTGCCTTGTGCCGCGCGATCATTTCCCAGAAACGGCCGGCGTGCGGAAAGGTCGGGATGCCTTCGAAGACGATTTGTGTGGCGCCCACTGCCAGCGGACCGTATGCGATATAGGTGTGGCCGGTGACCCAGCCGATATCGGCGGTGCACCAGAAGACATCGGCAGGTTTGATGTCGAAGGTCCATTTCATGGTCAGCGCCGCCCATAGCAGATAGCCGCCGGAAGAATGCTGGACCCCTTTTGGCGTGCCGGTCGATCCCGATGTGTACAGGATGAACAGCGGATGCTCGGCACCGACCCACTCCGGCTCGCATTGCTCGGGCTGGGCGTCGACCAATGCGCGCATCGCCAGATCGCGCCCGGCGGTCATTGCCACGACAGCGCCGGTACGCTGATACACGATGACATGACGGATCGCTGCGCAACCACCCAGGGCAAGCGCTTCGTCGACGATCGCTTTCAGTGGCAGGGGCTTGCCACCGCGAACCTGCTGATCGGCAGTGATCACGGCAACCGCGCCGGCATCAATGATGCGCTCCTGCAGCGACTTCGCGCTGAACCCGCCAAAGACCACCGAGTGGGTAGCGCCGATGCGCGCGCAGGCCTGCATCGCGACGATGCCTTCGACTGACATCGGCATGTAGATGACCACGCGGTCGCCCTTTTGAATACCGAGGGACTTCAGGGCATTGGCGAATTTGCAGACTTGCCGGTGCAGCGCACGGTAGGTGATGCGGGTGACTTCGCCGCCGTCGGCTTCAAAAATGAGCGCGGTTTTTTCAGCGTTACCGTTGTCGAGGTTTCGGTCGAGGCAGTTATAACTGACGTTGAGCAGGCCGTCATCGAACCATTGGTAAAACGGTGCATTCGATTCATCGAGCGTGCGCGTAAAGGGCTTTTTCCAGTCAAGATTTTCGCGCGCCAGACTGGCCCAGAAGGCTTCGTAATCTTGCGCGGCGTCGGCGCATAGTGCGTGATAGGCCTCCATGCTGCCGATGGTGGCACTGGCAGAGAATGCTGCGGGCGGTTGGAAGATGCGCGATTCGTGCTTGAGAGTCTCGATCTCGGCCATGTTTTTGTCCCCGGTTGTAGTGTCTGTTGGGGCAAAAAGATAAGCCAGGACGCTTACTTCAGCCTTACTCGCTCACTAAAGCACCCTATCGGGGTGATGCGGCCGGGCAAGAAGGGATGCCGCACGCTGCAGCAGCAATACGCAGCGGATCAATGATCCCGGGACGCATCGCGTGCGCATACCGGACTGCACAAGCCGGCATAGCCACCATGCGATGCTCCGCCGCTACCAAACTGACAGCTTGGAGAAAACATTTTTTTGAGCCAGCCGAAAAGGATTCTCATGGTGGTCACTCTCCTGAAATTACGCATTACCTGATACGAATCACACATCTTGTCGAAAATACTAACAACCACTCGATCTTCAATACTGCCTGTGTTTGCCGGCATCGCGCGAGCGCGAATCACTGGATAATAGTATTAATCATTTATACCAATAAGGGAATAATATTCCTCATGATTTGTCGATGTGATGCGTGGTTGCAACTGTCAGCGTGGTGCAAATGCAATCGCGACAACCCCGTGCCGAAAAGCGCAGCGATACGACCCACGAAGTAGGCAACTTCTGACAACCACGGGCCATCGCAGCGGGTAGGTGCGAGCGTAATCATTTGTTAATTTTTGGCTCCCACCGAACATCACTCAATGGAGCAACTCCGGCGCGCGCTCGCTTGGCGCGACTCTCATGAAGTCGCGGGCGATACCGCCCCCCATCCGATCCTGCAACAAGGCGACAACGTCATTCTGAAGATTGTCGCGACCGCCAACTGCAGACTATGTGCGGGTGCTCAAAGCCAACGTCAAGCCGGTCAATATCCCCTCGACCCTGACCGACGAGCAGATACTATTTGGGCGCGAGACCCTTCCGACCGGCTATCAGGCGGTGTTGAACGGGGGGTATCGGATGTTCGACAAGTAAGATGACGATTGTCGCGCGGTGGCGCTGACACCGTAGCTTGGCCATACCTCAACAAGCGCGCACGTGTAGCGTTCGCGCTTATTCTTGCGGTGCGAGTTTGTAGCGTGCCG
>JAYVEF010000211.1:0-3317 GCA_043748965.1 Burkholderiales bacterium | reverse complement strand
CGGCGAGCCGTCCACGCTGCTCGAGCGTCGCCGACTACGCCATGAAATCCTGCTACCTTCCACGGCGATGGTTATAACGACGTGGCAGAGCGAGCCGCCTGCTCGTACAACCCGGACAAGATACGCAGAAACCGCGCGAGCTCACTCAATTCGAAGCTTTCGGTACCATCGCCTGTCAGGCTCGATACTAGTACCTGCTCACGAATTTCAAAATAACGCTTGCAAACCGCCTGACCTTCTTCGTTGGTTGAGTACAGCACTTCCTTGCCACGTTTTTCGGTTTTAACAAGGCCGAGCGTCTGCAGCTTTTTTAGCGAATAGTTGACGATGTGGGTGTCTTCGATATTCAGGATGAAGGCGATGTCGGCGAGTTTTTTTTCACGCGCGCGATGGTTGATGTGATGCAGCACCAGCACGTCGGTGATGGTCATGTCTTTCACACCTACCGCCGAGATACAGCGTACTGCCCAGCGATTGAAGGCATTGCCGGCAATGATCATGCCGAACTCGAATTCGCTCAGTTCGGCGCTGCGCCCTGATGCGAGGTGCGATGACGACACGATCGGTATCTTGGCAGCGCGCGTGGGCGGTGCAGGGAGTGCCGCCACGCTGCTGCTTCCTGGTGGCAGGTCTTTTTTGATCTCTTTGGTCATTTTTTCCCTTTACCATTATTGGCGACGGAACAGCTTCCAGGTTACATTTTACGCCCGCTTTATCAATAAAGCGTAACGAATTTCTGTTAAAAAATCCGCAGCCTGAAAAAAAATTACCTCTTTATCGCATCGTTTTTTTAATTCTGTAGTCCGATTTGTTTGCGATTTATCAGAATACCGAAGGCCGAGCCCTCATAGCATCAATGGCACGGATCGTTCGACCTCTCAGCGTTCCGTGCTTCAGGACCATCATCAAGGCCCTGCGCCGCAATTTGATCGCAATCGGGCAGTGGCGCCGGGTGCAGGTCACCCGGCGCTCGCTGCAACTCTCCGGCCCACCACATCGAAAAAAACCACATATGAAAATTACGTCCAGACTTCTCCTTGCAGGATGTTGCGTTTTGATGCTGAGTGCTACCGATGTCGCGTTAGCTACCGAAAAATCCACTCGGGACGAAGCAGTCGCGCTGGTCAAAAAGGCGGCGGTATATCTAAAAGATAATGGCAAAGAAAAAACCCTTGTTGAATTCAACAAGCCGGATGGCCCGTTCGTTGACCGTGATCTGCATATTTTTGCGGACAGCACCAACGGCGTCGGTACCAATCTGGCAAATGGCGCCAATCCGAAACTGGTAGGAAAAATCTGATTGATCTGCGCGATGCCGATGGCAAGGCGATTGTCCAAAATTTTATCGAAGTGGGTAACAGCAAAGCGGGTAGCGGCTGGGTCGAGTACAAGTGGCCGAATCCTGTGACCAAGGCGGTCGAACCAAAGGCGACTTATATCGAAAAGGTCGGCGATGTCCTGCTGGGCAGCGGCGCCTACGAATAGTTCTGAAGGATGAGCCGGCAGGCTGCAGCCTGCCGGCTCAAAGACGCCAAAGCGCCAGCAACAGCAGCGTAAAAAAAGCCGCCACGATATCGTCCCACATGACGCCAAAGCCACCTTTCAGATGGCGGTCGAAATAACCGATCGGTGGTGGCTTGACCATATCAAAAAAGCGAAACCAGACGAACCCCCACAACTGACCACTGAAGTCGGTCGGCGATATCATCAGCAGGACAATCCAGAAGGCGATGATTTCATCGATCACCATACTACCGTGATCGGCAACACCCAGATCACGACCGGTTTTATCGCAGGCCCAGGTGCCGACGACAAATCCGGTGGCAATCACGATGGCCCAGTGCGAGGCGGTGAACCATTCAGGCCAACGCGCCCCGATGACGTTGAATGACAACCAGGCGAACAGGGTCCCGCTGGTACCCGGCATGATGGGCGACAGGCCGCTGCCTAGCCCCTGCGCGATCCAGTGCGCCGGATGGCTGAACATGAAGCGGGCAGTGGGTTTTCTGACCAGCGCACGCTGGCCTTGTCCGAGAGTAATCATGGTGTGGTGAAGTGATCGAATGAAGACAGAGTCAGGTTCAGTGGTGCACCACTGCGATCAAACAAGCGCAGCCCTTCCATACGCTCGACGCGGCCAATGTGCGTGACGGGTGTGTCGGCAGCAAGCGCCGCCCGGCCGACCTGTGCGCGCATATGTTCCGGCGCGGTAAAGCAGAGTTCGTAGTCATCGCCGCCGTTCAGGCAAAATTGCCGGCGGATGGCTTCAGGCTGTCCGGCGAATGCAGTACCGGCTGGCAAATCGTCAACCTGCACGCAGGCGCCGACCCGAGATCGGGCCAGAATATGGCCGAGGTCGCCAGCCAGGCCGTCCGAGATATCGATCGCGGCATGGGCGACGCCACGCAGAGCAAGTCCTAGCGCCACGCGCGCCGATGGCCAGTCCATGCGCTGCCGCGCGGCGCTGCGGCAGATCGGATCCAACTGGACTTCTCCGAGGCGATCTGCCAGCGCCAGGCGCGCCTCGCCGAGTGCGCCCGAAACCCAGATGTCGTCACCGATCTGCGCGGCGTCGCGCCTGAATGCAGCGTCTCGCGCAACTTCGCCAAATATCGTAATGCAGATGGTTCGGGGGCCGCGGGTTGTATCGCCGCCGATCAGGTCGCACTCGAACGCATCGGCTTGCGCAAACAGGCCGGCCGAGAACTCTGCGAGCCAGTCGGGTTCGATTGCCGGTAGCGCCAGTGCGAGCGTAAATCCACGCGGCCGTGCGCCCATCGCGGCGAGGTCAGAGAGATTCACGGCTAACGCTTTGTGACCGAGTGCACGTGGGTCGGTTCCCGCAAAAAAGTGCCGTCCCTCGACCAGCATATCGGTCGATATTGCCTGAATCTGCGCGACCTGTTCGAGCAATGCGCAGTCATCGCCTGCGCCCAGCAGCACATGCGTACGGGGTGGATGCGTGGGCCGCATGAAATATTTTTCAATCAGATCGAATTCGGACATGCGCATATTGTACCGAAGCGACGTCACGGTGCGCTGCGCTGCGCTGCGCCGGGTTAGTGAACGTTTGCAATTGACAACGGCAGTTGGCGTAGTACCGGTCCAAGAGTTGACTGTCGTCAATCGCTTTCGTTTCCGAACGATTGCAGCAGCAATGCTCACTATGATCGGTCGGTCTGAAACTCTTGCAAAGCCGTTATGCACACCGATTCTTATCGCGGATTTTCCCTGCTGGAGGTATTGATCACTCTGGTAATTCTATCGTTCGGGATGCTCGGCGGCCTGTCGCTGCAGCTCGCCACCATGCACGCCGC
>JAYVEF010000210.1:0-3337 GCA_043748965.1 Burkholderiales bacterium | reverse complement strand
CGCTGGTTGTACCGCAAACTCGCGTACTACGAGCTGTGGCCAGATTGTGTGCAGCGCTGACAACCCTGCTCGGACTGCTGGCGATTGCGCATGGCCTGGCGGCTGCAGGCGGTGTGATCGCACAGCCGCTGGAGTGGGCGAATGCAGGCGCCATCGGTGCGATCGCCTCAATGCATCCTGTATGTGCATTCGGGCTTTTGATGGCAGGTAGCGCCCTGCTGCTGCAGGATTTTCGGGCTGGTGTGCCGCAAGCGCCGGCGGAATATCTGGCGCTTTCATTGATCGCATTGAACCTCGTACCGCTGGCGGGGCTGGCATATCAGGTCGATACGCTGATATATCTGGGGACACCGCGTGCCGTTCCCTGGCCGATCGCGCTGGCGCTGCTGGTATTAGGGGTTGGCATCCTATTGTCACGGCCTCATCAGCGCTTGATGGCAATTATTACTGATAACGTCCCCGGTGCAGCGATGCTGCGCAGGTCATTACCGCAAACATTGCTGGTTCTGGTAGCACTTAACTGGATCGTCAACCGTGGTGCGGTCGAGGGCTGGTACACGCAGCCGATGGTTTCGCCGCTACTGACACTGCTCAATAGCAGCATGATCCTGACAATTTTCTGGCGCACCGCATCGAGCATCAACAATGAGTACCGGGCACGTCTGGGAAGTGCTGCGGCGCTGGCGCAGGCAAGCTCACTGCTGATTGCAGTGAGCGACAATACCGACGACCCGATCTTCGTCAAAAATCGCGAGGGACTGTTGATTTTTGCCAATCCCGCCACCTTGCGGCTAATCGGCAAAACCCGCGGACAGGCCATGCTGCGCAGCAGCCGCGACCTGTTCATCGATCCGGGCGAGGCCGATCAGATTGATCTGGATGACCGGCGCATCATGCAAAATGGGGTGTCTGAAACGCTCGAGCAGACGCTCCATCTGCCCGGGGGTGTACGCACCTACACGTCGACAAAAGCGCCGTGGATCGATAGCGATGGAACGTTGCGCGGGATTATCGGTATCAGCACCGACATCAGCGCCCGGAAGGAATCCGAGCGACAGCTCAAACAACGCGAGGCCGAACTCGAAGACACCATAGCCCAGCGCACGGCCACCTTGCGCAAACTCGCCGATCATCTTGAATCGGTGCGCGAAGAAGAAAAACGCGCCATCGCACGCGAACTGCATGACGACATGGGCGCATCTCTGACGTCATTGAACATGCATCTGGCGAGCATATATAAAGTCCTGCCCGACGAACCCAAGTGGGTCGACCGGGTCGCGCATATTCAGGCTCTGGTAACTGCGTTGGTGGCAACCACCCGGCGAATTCAGATTGGTTTGCGGCCGATCATGCTGGACCTTTTCGGCCTGAAAGCCGGTATCACCGAACAGGTGGAAGAATTTCAGCAGCGCACCGCCATTGTCTGCAAGGCGAGTCTGCCCGATGAAGAGGTGATGCTGCCGCATAAGCTCGAAATCACCCTGTACCGGATGCTGCAAGAGGCCTTGAACAATGTCGCCAAGCACGCGGAAGCCTCGCAGGTCGAGGTGATTCTGGATGTTGATGAGGACTTTGCTGCGCTTACCGTACGGGACGACGGTATCGGAATTCCTGCCGAACGTCTACACAACCAATCGACCTACGGGATTCGCGGATTGAGTGAACGCGCGGCGTTTTTAGGTGGTACTGCGCGGGTCTTCGCCAATGCCGGCAAAGGCACGACAGTGCGTGTCGAACTTCCTGCGCAGCTATAACCCGATCGGGAACTGGATATAAGGCGTCTGGTTTCAAAGACCGCTTTTCCAGAAGATTTAGCGTTAAGATACAAAATAATAGAAGGTAGGCACAGACCGCCACAATTCGGACACGAAGAGAGTGCCACCTCACGTATGACAAGCAAAACCGAGTCCAGTGCCGAACGCCACCCTATCAGCCTGCAGGCCACCATCGGCATCAGCATCGGCGCAGTGATAGTTCTGTGTTTCCTGGTGCTGGCGGCTGCGCTAGGCGAACTTGCTCAACGTGAGATACGCAAGTTTTCCCAACTACATATCGACAATCTGGCGCAGCAAATGGCGCGCGAACTTTCTGGCGATATGGATAAATTTGCCAGCGAAATCGCGGTGCAGGCCAGCCGCAACCGCTTCCGCTCTGCCAATCCCAATGTCGAACAAATGCGTACCGCGCTCGACGAATTCAAATCAGCACAACCGGACTTCATCTGGGTCGGCGTGATCGACGATGCCAGCGCACGGGTGGTCGTCAGCACTGGCGGCATCTTTGAACAGGGTGACGTGCGTGGCCGTCCCGTCTATGAACGCGGCCGGCAAGGCCCATTCGTCGGCGACATTCACAGCGCCGTGCAACTCGCCGCGCTATTGCCAAAGCCCGCCGATGGTGAAGCTCTGCGTTTTCTGGATGCCGGTGCACCGATCAAGGATCTGCAGGGAAAAACCATACGCGTCATGAGCGCACACCTGAATTGGGAATGGACCGATCGCCTGCGTGAAAATCTGCTGGGGCCGCCAGCTGACCGGCACGGCGTCGAAATCATGCTGGTTGATGTCAACGGTAATCTGGTTCTGACCCCGAACCGGTCATTCAAAATCGGCACCCCCGTCGAGACTCTGGCGCGAGATGTTCTAACGATGCGCAGCGGCATGCTGCGTTGGAGTGACGGGCGCAACTATCTGTGCGCCACCATTCCGGTCAGCGCACAAGGACATTTTCCGGGGTTTGGCTGGAAAGTCATTGCGCGGCAGTCCGTTGCCGACGCGGTCGGTCCGGCCAGGACCTTGCGCAACGGATTCTTTGCCGGCGCGCTGGTGCTGGGCCTTGTTACCGCGGCGATTGCCTGGCTGCTTGCAGGCCGGTTGATACGACCGGTGCGAGAACTAGCGCTGTCGGCGATGCACACGTCCCTGCAAAGCGACGGCCCGGCAATGCCAAAGAGTCGTATCGATGAAATCGCCCGGATGCAAACCGAGCTCTCGCGACTGACGACCGAAGGGCGAGCTTTTTCGCGCAGTTCGAACGTGCGTGAATTGCAATTCATCGCGTTCGCCGATTCGATGCCCGAACTAGTCTGGCAAGCGGACGCCAAAGGTAAGGTGTTGTACGCAAATGCGCAATGGCTGCAGCTGCTGGGATCGTTCGCAGGCGTCGGTCTCGACGACCTGAGCGCCTTCGCGCACCCATCCGATCTGGATAACCTGCAGCAGTACTGGCAACGCAGCAAGCAGAGCGGAGCCGATCTATCGCTGCCAATCCGGCTGGCGTTGCTGCCGGCGCGCAGCTTCGAATGGTATCGGCTGCGCGGACGTGCCGTGCGTGATGC
>JAYVEF010000209.1:0-10873 GCA_043748965.1 Burkholderiales bacterium | reverse complement strand
GCAGGGGCAGCGAAATAGACGCCCGCGATTTTTCAAAATCCGAATTCGAAACAACTTCTCGTAACTACTTAAATACGTCAAGCGCTGCTCCCAGGCGTCGCGACCTGACCATGCACCCGCTTGACACTGCCGCGAATTAGCCTATCTTCAAAATTAGCGAACGCAAATATTAAAAAATAAAATTAATCTGGAGTCAGCGATGATCAGGATAAGAATGGTACCCGCGCGGATCGGTGGTTTGATTGTGATGGTATTGGCGGTGCTTGCGGCGGCGTGTACCACTGCGCATGCCACCGTCGTGACACTGCCCAGATATAACGTCGGCTTCTCCAATGTCTCTGTCTCGGGGTTGTCGTCCGGTGGCTACATGGCCGCGCAAATGCTTTTTGCCTATTCAAAAACGATCAAAAAAGGCGCGGGAATTATCGCTGGCGGGCCAGTGTACTGTTCGCAGGGCAGCGTCACAATTGCCGTCGGTCCTTGCACGACTGATACCGGATCGAGAAATCTGCCCTACCTCGTCTCAACCGTAAGCACTTGGTCCGGTAACGGCTACATCGACGCGAGCACCAATCTCGCGACCTCCAGAATTTATCTGTTTTCGGGTACGCTGGATTCAGTGGTCAAGCAGCCTGTGATGAACGATTTGCAGTCGATGGCGTTGAATTACGTACCCGCAGCAAATATCAGCTACAAAAATACCTTGCCTGCGGAACACGCGATCGTTACCGACGCCTATGGCAACGGCTGCAGCTACAAAGGCGATCCGTATATCAATAACTGCAATTTCGATACGGCAGGCGCGCTTCTGAAATGGCTTTACGGTGCGCTAAACGCGCGCAACGTGGCGACGCTGGCGGGCAGCTTTGTGAATTTTAATCAACAGTCGTTCTGGGGTAATGGCGACCCGACTGCACATGGCATGGCAGACGATGGCTGGGCCTACGTCCCGGCTAACTGTACTGCCGGTCAGGCTTGCAAACTTCACGTGGTGTTCCACGGCTGCAAGCAGAATGTCGCCACGGTGGGAAGCAGGTTTTACCGAAACAGCGGGTACAACCAATGGGCCGATTCCAACAATATGATTGTGCTGTATCCCCAGGCGAGTGCCACACCCGCCAACCCGAACGGTTGCTGGGACTGGTTCGGATATGACGACGTCAATTTTCCTGGAAAAAGCGGTGGTCAAATGGTTGCCATCAAAACGATGATTGATCGCATCGTTAGCGGCAATACCAGCGCCCCCTACACCTGCGCCAATTGGTATGACAGTAATTACTCGCACGTGTATTTTGGTCGTGCTTACGTCTCTGGCGGCAACGCATATGCAACCAACTCGAACCAATATCTCGGCTATTACTCGACCGGCGCCTACACCAGCGTGCGACGCACTTCGGCTGGATATTATGCTTACGGGAGTTGCCCGTCCTGACCGGTCGGGCACAAAAGCAGCTAGCGTTTGAGCAGGATCTGACGTGCAATGCCGCGCAAAATATTCACTTCCTCGGTTTCAAGGCCGGTCCGCGAAAAAAGCCGTTTCAGACGCGGCATCAATTTTTTCGGACTGGCGGGATCGAGAAAATCGATGGCGACCAGCGCTTGTTCCAGATGGCGATACATCCCGTCGATCTGGTTCAGGTCGGCGGCTTCACCATGAAAACCAATGGTGCCGACAGATGCATCGGCCAACGCCGGGGTGCCAATGGCAGCCATCCGGCATTCATATGCCAGTACCTGCACTGCCTGTGCCAAATTCAGGGATGAATAGTCCGGATTGGCAGGAATATTAATCAACACGTTGCATTGTTCCACGATTTCGTTTGGCAGCCCGAAGCGCTCGTTGCCGAGTACCAGCGCCGCGTGCAATCCGGGACTGGTCACCAACTGGCTTGCGAATTGACGCGGCGCCAGCACAGGCGGTGAAAACTCACGAAGACGCGCGCTGACCGCTGCCGCGCAATTGCACCCTGCCAGCGCCTCCCCGATCGAGCCGACGATACGCGCCGCAGTCAGTACATCCTGCGCGCCGCTAGCAAACGCGACCGCTTCGTCTTGCGTCAATGCATCCGCAAAACGCGGATTGACCAGCACCAGTTCCGAAAACCCCATGGTTTTGATGGCACGTGCGGCAGCGCCGATGTTACCCGGACGGCTGGTTTCGACCAGAACAAAGCGCAGGCGCGGCAGCGTCAAAAAATCAGGCATGTCGATTTTGGCAGGGTTCATTTAAAATAGCGCCACTACGCGGCATGTTGCAGAAAAAATCGGGCACCGATTCAACTCAGCTGATGCCGCTTCGCTCATTAACTTCAATTCAGGTTGCGCTTTCGAATTTCGAAGGCCCTGCTATTTTAACGGAACCGCCATGCACCCCATGTTGAATACGGCGATCAAGGCCGCGCGTCGCGCTGCCGCGATCATCAACCGCGCTTCGTTTGACATCGATCGCGTCAAAGTCACCGAGAAAGCGCCGAATGATTTCGCCACCGAAGTCGATCAGGCTGCCGAGCAGGCGATTATCGAAATTTTGACCACTGCCTATCCGGGTCACGCCTTTCTGGCCGAAGAGTCCGGCGCTTCCACCAATCCGCACGACGATAATGAAAACGTCTGGATCATCGATCCACTCGACGGCACCACCAACTTCATTCATGGCTTCCCGCAATATTGTGTTTCGATCGCGCTGCAGCACCGCGGCCAAATCACCCAGGCGGTGATTTACGATCCGACCCGCAACGATCTGTTTACCGCCACCAGGGGGGCAGGTGCCTACCTCAATGACAAGCGTTTGCGCGTGACCAAGCGCGACCGCATACAGGACGCGTTGATCGGTACCGGTTTTCCCAGCCGGAACATGGAGGGACTGGAGCAATACATTGAAATGTTTCGCATCATGACGCAGAAATGTACTGGTCTGCGTCGTCCCGGCGCAGCAGCACTGGATCTGGCGTACGTAGCCGCTGGCAGGCTTGACGGTTTTTTTGAAAAAGGCCTGAAGCCCTGGGATATGGCAGCAGGTTCCCTGCTGGTAACCGAGGCAGGCGGCATTGTCGGGACATTCGACGGCGAATCGGATTATCTTTACAAGGATGAAGTGATTGCCGGTACCCCGAAAATCTTCGCACAGATGGTTGCTTTGCTTGGTCAGTTCGCCAACAAGTAGACATCGTCACCGACGTCGTCACGTTAAAGTGCGGTGCGTCCTGCGGGCCGATGTGCCGGAGGCAGATCCATGTGGATGAACGTTCTACGTAGACAAACATCCCTGTGGATAAACGTTGCCCCCCGGCCAGGCACTGTTATACTAAAGTTGAGCGGTACCCTCCAGTCACATTGCCGCTATCTTCACGACCTCCCAATCCGTTTGCCTGCGACTGGCGCCCATTGTGGCGACAGGCCGATACTTCTGTAAAGTTCCTATGTCATTTGCTCAACTCGGCCTGTCCGCCGACATCGTGCGCGCCGTCACCGAACACGGCTACACCATTCCGACCCCGATTCAATTGCAGGCGATCCCCGCCGTGTTGCAGGGCGGCGATCTGCTGGCTGGCGCGCAAACCGGCACCGGTAAAACTGCCGGCTTCACGCTACCGATCCTGCACCGCCTGTCGACCGGCGCTGCAGCGCCCACCAGTAATACTGCAACCCGACCTATCCGCGCGCTAATCCTGACCCCGACCCGCGAGCTGGCAGCGCAGGTTGAAGAAAGCGTGCGCACTTACGGGAAATACCTGAAGCTCACCTCGGCCGTGATTTTTGGTGGCGTCGGCATCAATCCGCAAATCAAACTGCTGAAGCACGGCGTCGATATTCTGGTCGCCACACCGGGACGTTTGCTGGACCATATGGGCCAAGGTACAGTAAATCTGTCGCGTGTCGAGATCCTGATTCTGGATGAAGCCGATCGCATGCTCGACATGGGCTTTATCAAGGACATCAAGAAGATTCTGGCAGTGCTGCCAAAAAAGCGCCAAAACCTGCTGTTCTCGGCGACGTTCTCGGACGAGATCAAGACGCTTGCCGATGGCTTGCTGAATGCGCCTGCGATGATCGAAGTCGCGCGACGCAATTCAACCGTCGAAATCATCGCGCAAAAAGTGCATCCGGTCGATCGGGACAAAAAGCATCCCCTGTTGGCGCACCTTATCAAGACTAACGACTGGCAGCAGGTGCTGGTATTTACGCGCACCAAACATGGTGCCAACAAGCTGGTCGAGCAACTGGAGAAAGACGGTATCAGCGGCATGGCAATCCATGGCAACAAGAGCCAGTCGGCTCGCACCAAAGCACTGTCTGAATTCAAGGATGGCAAGTTGCAGGTTCTGGTGGCGACCGATATTGCTGCACGCGGTATCGACATTGACCAATTGCCGCACGTGGTCAACTATGACTTGCCAAATATTCCGGAAGATTACGTGCACCGTATCGGCCGTACCGGTCGCGCCGGCGCCACTGGTGAAGCGGTTTCACTAGTTTGCGTCGATGAACACGAGATGCTGCGCGATATTGAAAAGCTGATCAAGCGCGCGCTGCCAAAAGAAGTCGTCGGCGGCTTCGAGCCCGATCCTAACGCACGTGCACAGCCGATTCAGCTGCGCAGCGGTGGTGGTGGTGGCGGACGCGGCCAGCCACAAGGCCGTACGCAGGTCGTCAAAACCCGCGTCGCACCCGCGGCCAAACCCAACAGCGGCCCGGCCAAAGGCGGGTTCGGTGCGGCACGACCGTCGGCGCCACGCCGCTCGGGCGGGCGCGGACGCTGATCACGCTGGGCTTCCCGCACGAGCCATGACAGCTGTCCAGCAGTTCATCGAGCGGCAACTGGCACGTTTGCACCTGCTGGTGCTTTTGCCGGTGTTTGGTGTGTTGCTGCTGACATTGTTCTGGACTGTCATTTATTTTCGACTGGCCGATGAGCGGGCGGTTGCGATCGACGACGCGACTACCCGTGCTGAATCACTGAGTCGGGAATACGCCGATCAAAGTGCGCGCGTATTGCGCCAGATCGATCAGGCCACTCAGTTCATTAAATTTTCGTTCGAACAGCAGCCGCGCGAATTCCGACTTGACCGGCTGATTCGGCGCAAGGCAATCCTGCCGACCGAACTCAGCGTGCGGATCACTTTATCGGATGCGCGCGGCGATGGTATCGCAGGGGTGCACACCAGCGATATGACCAATATCGGCGATCGCGACTATTTCAAGGCGCATCTGCTGACCGATAGCGATCAGATCTTCATCAGCCAGCCACTGCTGGAGCCGTTTACAACCCACTGGTCAATTGTGATCAGTCGCCGACTCAATCATGCCGACGGTAGTTTTGCCGGTATCGTCGCGATTGCATTGCGCCAGGATTTTTTGACCGATACGGCGCCGAGCGGCATCACTGCTCACAGTTTTGTCGGACTACTTGGCGCTGACGGCGTACTGCGTGCCAGTCGAATCGGCGCCACTCGGTTCGCCGGCGAAGAGCGTCGCTTTGCGGAGTGGATCAAACCTGCGCCAACGCGACGTTCGATCCGCTTCATCCCCGACAACGGATTCGATCACGTTAGCCGAATTGTCAGCTTCTCGCAGCTCGACCAGTTCCCCCTCAAAGCGGTGGTAGGTATCGATCTGAAACAGGCGCTTGGCGGTTACGACCGGCACCGCACCAGCACCCTCTGGTGGGGTCTGGCAGGCACCTCGGGAATCATCTGGTTTGTGGCGATGCTGATGCTGCAGGGTGCGCACCTGCGCAAAAGCCAGCGGGCCGCGGTGCAAGCACAGACGGTGTTTCGCGCGGCAATCGAAGGCAGCCTCGACGCGTTGACGATCCTGCGCACGCTTCGGGATGGCGCGGGCAAGGTGATTGATTTCGAGATCACCGAAGTCAACGATCGCGCAGCCAAGCTGATGGGGCACCCTCGTGCAGTACTTGTTGGCAGCTCACTCCTGAGCTTCATGCCTGATCTGCGCAGTGGCGAATTTTTCGATAAATATGTCAGCGTGGCCGATAGTGGCGTACCGCTCGAGGAAGAGTTTCAGCTGCGCCATCGGGATAATTTCTGGTTGCACCAGCAAATCGTTCCGATGGCGCAGGGTATCTCGATCACTACCCGAAATATCTCTGCCACCAAGGCTGCAGAGTTCGATATCCGCGGCAAACGCGCATTTTTGCAATCGCTGATCGATCACCTTCCGCTGGTCGTCTACGCGCGAGACATGCGCGAAAGCGCCGGAAAAATGATCGTCTGGAACAAGACCGCAGAGATTGTCACTGGCTACAGTGCCGACGACGTGTTGCAGCAACCGGCCAGTGCCGTGTTCCCGGAGTGGATGGTCCGTATTTTTGACGACTTTGAAGCACAGATGCAACGCCATCCGATGGTTGTCGACATGCCCGATGTGCCGTTCCGCAGTCGCGATGGCAGCCTGCATCATCTACGGATCATTTCGGTGCCGCTGCAAGACGATACCGGCGGTCTTGAATACATTTTGGGAATCGCCGAAGACATCACCGCCACACGCAACCAAGCGATCGAGTTACGCAGCAAGCAGGCCGAACTGATAGCGGCCAATGACGCATCGCCGCTGGGGTTATTTCGAACCGGTACAAAAGGTGCCTGCACCTACGTCAATCGCACCTATGAAGAAATGTCCGGCCAATCCCGGCAGAGCGCGATGGGTGACGGCTGGATCGAAGCAATCCATCCGGAAGACCGTTTAAAACTGTTCCAGGCTTGGGCGCAAGCTTCCCGCCAGCATAGTGGCTATCAGGGCACTTACCGGTTCCGGCACGCCAGTGGCGCAGTAGTCTGGGTCGCGATGAAAGCCGCACCGATTCTGGTCGATGGCCGACTCGAAGGATACGTCGGCAGCGTCGACGACATCACGGCACGGCGCGAAGCGGAGCAGGCATTGTCCAAGAGTGAACAGCGTCTGCGCACCATTACGGATACCTTACCGGCACTGGTGGCGTTCATCGATGCCCAACAGCGGTTTCGTTTTAATAATCTGGCATACGAACGACGCTTCAATATTAACCGTGACGCGCTTCGTTACCAGACCGTGCGCGAGTTTGTCGGCGAGCAAGAGTACGCTTTCATCGCCCCGTGGCTGGACCGCGCACTGCGCGGTGAAACCGTCACCTTCGAACAAAGGAACGATAGCACCGGTACGCCGCAATGGACCGAAGCTACCTATATTCCACAGTTGGCCGATGAGGGCAAGGAAGTAGTCGGCGTGCACATCATGATCCACGATATTTCTGCTAAAAAACGCGAAGAGCAAAGACTTCTGCAACTCACAAGAATCGACAGCCTGACCGGGCTGGTAAACCGCGCCGGCTTCGAACAAAAGCTCGACAGCGCAATCGCGCAGTCACGCGCCAAAAAGCGCTCGATGGCGTTGCTGTATCTCGATATCGATCATTTCAAACGGGTCAATGACACCCACGGTCATCTCGTTGGCGACGCGCTACTGAAGGCTTTCGCAGGCCGCCTCTCGCGCACCATGCGCTCGGTCGATACCGTAGCACGACTGGGTGGCGACGAATTCACCGTGATCATGGAATCGGTTTCAGTGATCGGTGATGTGGAGCGCATCGCCGCCAAGATCGTCGAGGCAATGCGCGCACTGTTCAAGCTTGACGGCCTGCCCGTATCGATCTCGGCCAGCATCGGCGTGGCAATCCATGACGGCGGTGATCTGGGTGCAAATGACCTGATCAAACGGGCAGACGAAATGCTCTATCAAGCCAAAGCAAATGGCCGCAACCAGTACTGCATCTGGCCAACGACAATGCTGTTGGCGACACCAACGGCAAAGTAACTGCGCGTGTCCGTCGAACGACGTCCGCACGCAGCGCCGGCACGACTTACGTCAACACGTACCGCTCGAGCAACAGCATCCTGTCGATCACCGCCTTGACATCCGGGATCGTGATTTTCAGATCGCCCATCGCCGCCTCGACATCGTTGGCGACAAACGAATTCATGCCGATGACTTTTTGCCCCGCCGTAAAATTGAGCGCAACGCCATCCTGCGTCACAACGATGCCCGCCGCTACGAACGGTGTCGATGCTTCGGCGAATACATTAATGTCGCGCGCTGAAATATTTTTCACCGCCAGTCCCTTTGTAAACACCAGCAGCTTTTCATTGAGCTTGCAATCGCCCATACCCGCTCGGCGGCTCCGGCCACAGGATGTTTCACCTCGCACCACGAATTCGGAGAATCATTTTTCAGATCGAAAAACGCGAAAATTCCGTTTTCGCGACTCAGTTTCGTAGCATCCTTGACGTACTCCTGAGCAGCACCCGCGGCGATTGGCGGGGATCTCGCAAACTTCGCGGCCCGTCCAGCCCGACGCCTCCTGCCGGTTCATCAGGCGGTCGGTGACCCGCAGCGTCTCCGCCTTCGCCGGCTTGACCGTTCGCCAGGTCATGTGCTCGCGGTAGGCGCGTATGGCCTGCCCCAATGTCACCTCGGTCGCATTCGCCTCGCGGGCTAAAACGTTAGGACTTTTTCCGGTTTCGATCATCGTCCGCGCCAATTGCCCCGCTTTCGCCCTTGCATCCTGTATCTTCTCCAAGTCCGCGAAATTTCCCATCTGCGAGAGCATGGATTTGCCTACGATCTTACAACGCAGGATGTAAGTGTTTTTCCAACGACCTTCAGGTCGAAGCCCGGAGGGGCATCGCGGCCGGTGTCCCAAATGATGTAGCCGCCCGGATCGGAGACCGATTACGAGACAAAGGACAAGTTCCCGTCGGGGCTGTATCCGACGGGTGGATGCTCAAGTTTTCTGAGTTTGCAGCAGTTGTCGTTGAGCTCCGCGCGCCAAGAAAAAGCTCGCAAAAACCGTACTACTTTAAGCATCGCTGGTGTCGGCGTGGTTGATTGTTTGACTCATGGCACAGTCCTTCAAAAGGGATGAATGGCAGATGGTTGGGGGACCAAAAATTTTCAATATTCCCCTCTTCAGACCAGAAACTATTTGCATCGCGGGGAGTAAAATTATGAATATCAGAATCAAGCTGCAAGTGGTTCTCTTTTGACCCCAAAAGCTGAGGTGAACATCTGAAGGAACCTGGCGGCAAACGAAGACGCTTGACGGAAAAAAATTATATAAGTGATTGCATGAAAACAGAAAATCAGCACATTGGCGACGAGCGTTCGGCGGCTCGCTTGGTCGGATCAGAGGCGTCCAAACATACGCCCATGATGCAGCACTACCCGCGCAAGACTTTTTAAGGCCCGCCAATGCTAGAGGCGGGCAACAATTCCTCTGCCGACTCCCCCTCCAATCCCCGATGGCCGCATGAATAGATGACACCATTGAACGGCGCGGGTGGCAATATTTCGCGCGGGGCTAGGCGATCTTCCAGGAACGTGGTTTTATGGATGCTGCTGGGACTACCTTTCAGCGGTTCTTGACATTGAGCCCCCCGATCCGTATAAATTTTGATACACTATATATGACGCGAAAAAAAACGGCTTCAACCGCGGCTACGCCGCCCCTGCAACGAGTAGCACTTAAGGACATCGATTGGCTTGACCATCTTCCCGCTATGAATGCGCTTCCCCTGGACATGAAGCGAGACGGGGGTTTCGCGCTCCACGCTGTCCAAGTGGGCGAAGCCCCACCGAATTGGAGTGAGATGGAAATTATCGGATCAGGCGCGAAGGAGATACGGCTACAAGACAAGGACGGGTGGTATCGAATTTTTTATGTTGCGAAGTTATCTGAGGCCATCTTCATCCTCGGCATTGTGACAAAGAAGACAAATAAGACTAGCAAAGGCGATATCGAAAATGCCCAACAAAAATACAAAGACGCAATCGCCAAGAACGCCAAGTTAAAGACAGCCAACAAAGCGACGCCGAAAGCCAACGCAACGAAATCCAAGAAGGTATCCAAATGACTTCGAGAAAGAAAAATCCGCATACGCGTGTCGTAGACGGAGTGGTTTATGAAGGGCGAAGCGTGTTCGATGACCTGGGGTTCTCCGCGGAAGAGACTGTTCAGCTCATCTCCAAGGGCCAAAAGGAAATTTCGCAACGCAATGCGATCAAATTGGCAGCAGTTGACGCGATCAATTCAGAGATAAAGCAGCGCCACATGAACGTGACGAGCGCCGCGCAATTCCTGTCCATCTCACGCCCTAGGCTGTCAAACATCACCAATCGAAAATTGGAGAAATTCTCGATCGACAACATGGTCGACATCCTCTCAAAATTGGGGAAGACGATTCAAATAACCGTTGTCGATGCAGTCGAAGCGATGGGCGCGCTTCCCCAGTCTTCCCATCAAACCAAGCCCTCGGCACAAGCGCCTGCGAAGGCGGCGAAGAAGCATGGTCAAGCTTCGATAGCTTAGTTTCAGAACTTAGAGCGCAAAGCTAGAGGCGCCCGGGAAATAATTTTTTCGCGCTTTGGCCGGCGCGCGTTTAAGGGTCGTCGCTTTCCCTTGCTTGAGTGCTTGGAGGCGTTTTCCGTAAGTCTCCGGCGAACGCACCTTGACGTGCTAAGCGCGAGATCGGGGGGTGCCAACTGCCCAACACGGTCCACTGAATCGCCGCGGGTTTGCTAGACACTGCTCCTCCGCCACCGCCGAAGCCCCCCAAGCCCACGGCGGAGCAGCTCGCGCAGCTGCGCGTAGACGCCGCTCGGCAAAAGGCCGCCGACGAGCGAGCCAAAATCGTCGACGAGCAAGCCAAGATCGCCGCCAAAAGATCGGCCGCCGCCGCGAAAGCCTCGTCGCCGCAACCCGCGGTCGCGGTCGCGGTCGCGAAGCTCGATGCCGAGCCCCAGGAGAAGCTCCCCGAATTCGACCTCCAAGACATTCCAGGGGCGATGGACAAGATCGGCTGGCCCGTCTCGGCGAAGCTCG
>JAYVEF010000208.1:0-10882 GCA_043748965.1 Burkholderiales bacterium | reverse complement strand
TTGTAATCGACCCAGCCTTTGCCATTTTTGCGGCCATCTCGATAAAGCTTTTTACAATCGCCTTGCCTTCGTTATCTTTCATCTCGAGCAGATTTTTTCCGACCATCTTCGATTTCACGCCATGCGCCAGGTTGTTACCCTTCATGTCATACACGAAGATGTACAAACCCCGGCCGTGGAACTGCGGATCTACCGGATCTTTGAACGCGCGGTAAGCTATATCGACACCATTCTTGTTCATGTAGGTGACAGCGCTCTTGACCATTGCGACTGCCTGGTCTGCGGTAGCACGCTCAGCGGCAAACACGGGGATTAGTGACGCGGCTGCCTAACTGATCGCAACACCTGCAAATATCGGGATGATTTTCATACCTGCTCTCCTGAATGCCTGCTGCTGACAAATCGCCTTTGCAGGATGCAGCAAGAGCAATGACGGGCTGGCGCCAGCCGATAGGGCACTTGCGCTCACCAACTGTAATGCGCTTGGGTAACGTTAGCGTCAACAACGCTTGCACAACTGTTGCGCAAACCTAACGCCGAACAAAGGCAAAGTCTGGGACCCGACCCGGCTAGGACAAATTTACAGCTGTTGCGGCATCGCTCGTGCAAACAAGCTCCATCGATCTCCTTGCTTTTGTACGTACTGCGCAACGATATATCGCCATGGCATGGCGATATACACCAGCACGACCAGGGAACAAGCAAAGATCGACGGCTTGATTGCCTCATCGATGTGGCCAGACCACCATTGGGGCAGGGCGACGACGCCAAGCCACAGTGTTTTCCAGAGTAGTTCCCACAACAGCAGCGGCAGCATCTGCAGCGGATAGCGCAGTCCAAATAATGATAGTGCCGAAAATGCCGCCAGCATGCAGGCAACGAATCCTTCCATCAGCTCCCACGGCTTGTCATGGTGGATGACCCCCGGCCAAACTACAGTGCCAAGGCCGACTACAATAAGTAAATACAGCGCGCGTAGAACTAGCAAGCGAAATGGCGATACATGGTGCATGGTGATTTCTCCTTTAAATGCAAAAGCTGAACCGGCTGAACCGGGCGGATGAATGCTGCAGAGTGCGGCTGATCTGTGGCGCACGCGATTTGTCGGAGTGACGCTTAGTAATGGGCTTATCCGACCTCTTTCAGAATTTTTTCAAGCGCCGCAAATCGCGCTTCCATGGCGGTCACGGTGTCGCGCAGCGATGTCAGCGCAGCAACGGTGTCGGCCTGCGCACCCACCGCTTTGACGGCAATCTCGCGGTAGGCCTGATCCTGTGACAGTCGGACTTTTGCCTGCAGGACCGCTGAGCCATACTTCATCGAAAAGATGATTACCGCAGCCACTGCCGGGAAAAAGAATGCTGCAAAAAAGATGTTGTCGTACATGGAAGCCTCTACGGTTCGGTTTTAGTTGTCAGAGATTTTGCCGCGACGGCGATCGCTGCCGGCGTCAGGGCGAGGGTAAACTCGTTGACCTCGAAATAATTCAGCGCCTTGCCATCCTGCGAAAGTTCAAGCTGGCTGGTGACGAGACCGGCAGCTTCGAGCTTTTGCAGATGCAGGTGCAGCAAGGGACGGCTGATACCGATCTCGCGTGCCAGTTGGCTGACATAGTTGCGCCCGCCCGAATGCAGCAATGCCAGAATGCGCAGACGGTGCGGATTGGAAAGTGCAGCCAAAGTAGCCAGCAAATCGTCACCACTTATTTCTGAGGATTTTTTGTTCACGTGTAAATAATAACTGACAGGTGTAAGCGTGTAAAGATAATTCGAAGTGTTGTGAAAATAGTGCGCGCGCGGTTGCCGGCACTGGATGACTCCGCACGATTTTTAAGCTGGGTCGGCCAACGGTCAACCTCTCTGCGTCAAAATTCTGGCAGGATAGCGACTCACCAATCAACCCGCAGGTCCGCCCGATGAAAAAAATATTTGCGTGCGCCCTTTTTAGTGTCACGGCTTGCCTTGCACAGGCCGAAACCGTCGGTGATGTATCGACTACCTTTCGCTGGATCGGCGCCAATAACAAAATTGTGGTGGATGTATTCGATGATCCGAAGGTGGCGGGAGTAGCCTGTTACCTATCGCATGCCAAAACTGGTGGCATCAAAGGCAGTCTGGGAATTGCCGAAGATACCTCGGATGCATCGGTAGCGTGCAGGCAGGTAGGCCCGATCGCATTTGCGGGCAACTTTGGACGCGAGGAAGAAGTATTCTCTGAACGTTCGTCTTTTTTATTCAAGCACGTCCGCGTGGTGCGCATGGCCGACGCCAAACGCAATACGTTGGTGTATCTGGTGTACTCGGACCGCATCATCGATGGCAGCCCGAAGAACAACGTGACCGCTGTGGCGGTACCGCTCAATCAACCGTTGCCGTTAAAGTGACCGGCGCGTGGCGTGACGATTTTGCTTAAAGAATCCCGCTCAATCCGGCGTATACGCCGAAGCCGGCGGCCAACCAGATTACTGCAGCGACCACCGCGGCATACCAGCCCTGCAGCCGGTAAGGTTGCGGTAGTCGGCGCGCCAGCAGGTACAGAAAACCTAGTACCAGTGGCAGCAATAAGGCGTTCATCACCTGCACGCCGACACTCAGACTGACCAGATTGACGCCCGACGCAACAAACCCGCCGCCCGCCACCAGTGCCGCCGTGTAGATGCCGTAGAACCAGGGCGCTTCGGTCGGCGCATGGTCGAGCGAATGCTTGACACCGAGCAGTTCCCCCATGGTGCGCGCGGCAGTCAGTGTCACTACGATGGTTGCCACTAGTGCCGAACCGATCATCCCCATGGCAAACAGGATCTTGCCGGCGCCCTGCCCCAAAAAAGGCGTAATGGCATCAGCAATCTGCTGAACAGTATCCAACGCAGCGCCCTTGTGTGTCATACCGAGCGTGGCTGCTGTGGCGATCAGTACCGCCGCCATGATGACCTGCGTGACTACCGCACCGATCGCGGTGTCCCAGCGGGCGGCCGGCAGGTCGTCGATGGTGAGCTTTTTTTCGACTACGGCGGATTGCTGATAAAACACCATCCACGGCATGATCACGGCACCAATGTTGGCCGCCACCAAATACAGATATTTCGGGTCTTTCCAAGGGATCGTAATCGATCCGGCGATCATCGCATAGGGGTCCGGGTGGGCGCGCCAGGCAACCAGCAAAAACACCAATTCGAAGGCACCGATGCAAATGGCGATCCGTTCGACCGAGAGGTACGAACCAGTGAACGCCATCGCTACCAAGCCGCCGACGACACCCAGCATGGTTAGCCAGGCCGGGATGCCGAACATCAGTCCGACGCCTGCCAATCCGCTCAATTCACTCAGCAGCGCCCCGATACAGGCGACCACCAGCGTACCGACCGATACGAGCGCCCAGGTCCTTCCGAAGTGTTGCTGAATCAGGTCGCCGTGGCCTCTGCCGGAAACGATCCCTAGCCGGACCGTCAACTCCTGCACGACGAACAGGATCGGCGCCAGTATCAGCTGCAGCATCAGTAACTGATAACCCCACTGCGCACCGCTTTGCGCTGCGGTAATCACACTGCCTGCATCGGTGTCTGCCAGCATCACCACCATCCCCGGCCCGGCGACTGCGGCAAATCGGGCCCAGCGCGAACGGTTCGATACGGGCTTTTTGATAGGGGTAGCGGCGGTAGTTGTCATGGTCAAGGCGAACTGAAAAATATTCCAATCGGGCGCCAAGTGCGCGCCCTCGGGAGGCGGGTTGGCGCGCGAGCAGGCAAGCTGCGCTCAACCTGCACTATCTGCACATTGTAAATGAAAACGATTATTACTCGCAATTGGTGTTTGATCCAGTGCGGCGCAGTTTTGGACAGCGAGCCCTGCTAATGCCGACCGTCAGCAACCCAGCAGGTTCTTGTCACACCTCTGCTTCAAGAAGCACTTAACCTGACATCGTCAGAAAATGCTATACTCCACTACCCTATTTTTGCTGGCGAATTTGTAGCTAGCCTTTTTGCACAGCGAGCGCCACCATGCCATTTTTTCTCCAACACCGTGTTTTCTACCGCCCCGTACACCAAGGCAAGATGCTTGCGATTACCGTTGCAATAGCAGCCAGCCTCGGTATGACGAATCGCGCGTGCGCAGCCGATCCTGACCGGTCGGTGCCGCTGGCCGATGCTGCCGCTGCGTCGACGAGCGAGGTCCCCGAGCAGTGGGCACTGCACGGTCAGCTGACCAACGTCACACAAGGCCACCGAAAATTTTCTTCGCCCTACAGCGGCGCCAACAGTCTGGATGCCGACGGTCGCACCGAAGAAACCACCGATCTGACGCTGTACGCCGGTATGCGACTGTGGCGTGGCGCCGAGCTGTGGCTGAACCCGGAAATCGATCAGGGCTTCGGCCTGAGTGGGACCGTCGGGATGGCCGGCTTTCCCAGTGGCGAGGCCTACAAGATCGGCGCCAATGCGCCGTATCTGCGAATACCGCGCGCGTTTGTGCGCCAGGTATTCGCGCTGGGGGGGGGCACGGACGACCTTGATCCGGCGGCCAACCAGCTGGGTGGACCTCGCCCTACCAACAATGTGACGATCACGCTGGGCAAATTTTCGGTCGTCGATATTTTTGACACCAACACCTACGCGCACGATCCACGGGCCGACTTCATGAACTGGTCGATCATCGACGCCGGTTCGATGGATTACGCAGCCGACGCCTGGGGATTCACTTATGGCGGAGCGCTCGAATGGACGCAGGGCGGGTGGACCTTGCGCGGTGGCCTGTTTCAGCTGTCGAAAATTCCCAACGGAAAAATTACGGCGGTCGATTTCAGTCAGTATTCTGTGATGGCAGAAGTGGAACGGCGGAATCAGTGGTATGGCCATCCGGGCAAAATCAAGGTCACCGGGTTTTTTAATCGCGGCCGCATGGGCAGTTATCGCGACGCTCTCCAACTGGCACGCGATAGCGGTACGGTGCCGGACACCACACTGGTGCGCAAGGATGATTCCAACAGCGGTTTAGCGCTGAATCTGGAGCAGGAACTGACACGTAACCTGGGCCTATTTGCCCGCGCGAGCTTTAACAATGGCAGCAAAGAGGCTTACGAATTTACGGAAATTAATCAATCGTTGTCTGCCGGTCTGTCGCTCAAAGGGCGGCAGTGGGGGCGACCCGATGATATCGTCGGGATGGCGTTGGCGATCAACGGCTTATCAGCGGCGGCGCGCGATTATTTTTCTGCAAGCGGGATCGGCATTCTGATCGGCGATGGCGCATTGCGCTACGGCCCGGAGAAAATCGTCGAGACCTATTATTCGATGCGTATCGCACCCCAACTGCAGGCCGGCTTTAATTATCAGCACGTGAACAATCCCGCGCATAATCGGGACCGCGGTCCGGTATCCATCTTTGGCGCGCGGTTGCACGCCGAGTTTTGAATAGCCGGTTCGCCATGAGACCGGACCCGATTCTTGGGTGCCGATAGTTAGCCGGACTTCGATCCTATTTTACCCTTGCCCCCATGCCCCCAAAACAGCCTGCCGTAACTGCGACCGAACCCGCCACCACCGAATGGCAATGGGCAAATTTCGCCGAATTAAGCAATGCCGATGTGTACGCGGTATTGGCGCAGCGACAGGATGTATTTGTAGTGGAACAGCAGTGTGTATTTCAGGATATCGACGGCATCGATCAGAAGTCGCTGCATCTGCTGGCGTGGCAAACGATTGCCGGCGTGCGCACGCTAGCCGCGTACCTTCGCTGCGTGCCACCCGCTGTCAAGTACCCCGAGGCATCGATCGGCCGTGTCATGACGGCCCGCGCAGCACGAGGCAGCGGGCTCGGCAAAATTCTGTTTGCCGAAGGCGTACGCCGCACCGCGCTGACTTGGCCGGACCACGCGATACGCATCTCGGGGCAGCAATATCTGGAAGCGTTCTATCGCGGTTTTGGTTTCGTGACCTGTTCCGACCCTTACCTTGAAGACGGCATCTGGCATGTCGAAATGCTGCGGCCAGCTGCCCAATAGTGCATCAGCCTGCAAGCGTTGCGCTATTGGTGCTGGCTGCGGATGGTACATCCGAAACATCGAACTTTTTTTGCCACAGCAGCGCATCACCATGCGCAGCATCAAGCTGATAGCCAGCGTAGCCCATTTTGGCGTACACCCGCTGTGCATGATGGTTTCCTGACACCACCTCAAGCGTGATCTTGCAGCAGCCAGACTGGCGCGCGACCTGTTCGATTTTCTGCATCATCGCCTGTGCCAGGCGGTGTCCTCGAAAGTCCGGCAATACCATCAGATCGTGGATGTTGATGAGTGGCGCACAACGAAAGGTCGAAAAGCCCTCAAAGCAATTGGCCAGCCCGACCGGGCTGCCATCGACCATTGCCAGCACGCTGAACGCGCCCGGGCGCGCGGCCAGCGCACCGATCAAGTGCTGGCGTACACCCGCCTCAAGCGGTGTGGCGCCGCCAAACGGATCGCGCGCATAGGCGTCCAGCAAATCGAGAACCGCCGCGGCATGCGCCGGGTGAGCATAATCAGCGATTACGATATCGACATGCACGTTGCGTCCTTTTGGCGAAATTGAATGAGTAGTTATTGAGTGACGATGTCACGCTGCATCGGTGCCAGCCGCGCCAGTTGACGATTCTGAAACCGCGCTGCGATACCGCCGCGCTTCATTGTGACCTGCAAGTCTTCCTCCAGCGCGTCGATCTGGGCCCGCATGCTGTTCAATTCTGCATGGATCGTTTGCATATTTCTGCCGTGATAGCGGCATCGCCCCCCACTCAGATCGCAGAACTGTTGCCCCAGCCGCGCTTGCAACTGGAACAAATCGGCATCGGCGAAACTTCTGCCGATTCGTGCGCCAGTGCGCTACAGCGGTATCAGGTCGGCGACCACGCTTGCGATGCCCATCTGCTGGTCACCGCCATCTTGCCAGCCGTCGGCCGCACACGCCGTCGTATCGAGCAGCAGAACTGACGCTGCCCGATGCATGTTTCGGGACAACCATGGCAGCAGTATCACAGGCAGACTGAGCATGGTAAGGCTTTTCGCTGTACCGGAGCGACCATGCAGTGCAGAGTAGCCGTTTTTGAGTGGATTCGTACCATTTATCCCAGACATACCGCGCTTATTGGTGATCGCGGCGAACTGGCAAGTTATGCACGATAAGCCGCCGGTTTCAGATAAACTACATTAACGCGGTGCGAGATGTATGTTACGCGTTGTGACGACTACGGCGCAAAACGGGTTCTGTCCACCCAATCTGCGCGTTGTACGTATCCTAAATTTGTTTGATTCGTGATCGTAGCGAACATGACCGATCCATTTTTCAATTGCCTGCTGTTGAAACCGACCAGAGCCTTCTCATGCTGAAATCCCCTGCACCGCAGATGATGGAGTCGCTGCTGAAGCACATGGTCGAGCTGACCGGCCATCGCGATCACAATCTGCTCGATGTCTCCGTCATCTCGGCACTGCACGAACTGGTCGGCGCCAGTCAGGCCCGTGTGCTCGAGATTTTCAAGGTACGCGGCGAAGCGATGGTCAGACCGCGGGTGTGGATTACCGACGGCAAAGTCATCTCGCTCGATGAAAGTGCAGCAGTCGACCTAGGTGGCGAGTCGATGGCGCGGTATCCCGGTCTGCTCGATTGTATCGCCCGACGCGAGTCCAGTTTTGAAGAAATCTGTGCCGACCAGTCGCGCATCCTGTGGGTGCCGATTTGGCAAAATGAGATCGCCACCGCATGTCTGCAAATCGCCAGTCCGACGCCATTCGCGCCGAATACCCTGCATGTCATGGACGGGATACTGAGCGTATATCGTAACTATCAAAATCTGCTCGATTATAGCGAGCGAGATTCGCTGACTGGCCTGCTCAATCGCAAGACGTTCGATGAAAAGTTCTCGCGCATGGTGTCATTCAATACGATGCCAGAAACCCAGTTGCCGGGCGCGACCGAAGATGATGAGCGACGACGGTCGAACGAAGTTCGCTCGCAATGGCTGGCGGTGGTCGACATTGACCACTTCAAACGTGTCAATGATCAATTCGGCCACCTGTACGGTGACGAGGTGCTGATTCTGGTGGCTAACCTGCTGCGCTCGTCGTTTCGTTCACAGGACCGGGTATTTCGTTTCGGTGGCGAAGAATTCGTTATTCTGCTGCGCTCCAGTACGCTCGACGATGCGCGCAAGGCATTTGAGCGTTTTCGCGCCAATGTCGAAGCGCACAATTTTCCGCAGGTCGGAACGGTGACTGTCAGTTTGGGCTTCGTCAGCATCAGCGCCGAAACACCGGTGGTGATTCTCGGTCACGCCGATCAGGCGCTCTACTACGGCAAGACGCATGGCCGCAATCAGGTGTGCTTTTATGATGAGCTGGTCAGCGAAGGTCTGTTGCAATCTGAAGTATCCAACGATAGCGTCGAATTCTTTTTTGACGATCTGGCCGAGAGCTGACTCGCTAACGCTGGCAGCCTTTCTCAGCCGGTTTCAGCCACCGGCTCGACATTCCGGATTTTGCCGCGACCCAGCGTCAGCAACACCACGCTGGCCAAGATGATCGCCACCGCGGTCGCCTCGCGGCCGCCAAGATGTTCGCCGCCGAACAGGGCCCCCAGCGTCACTGCGATCACCGGATTGACGTAGGCGTAACTCGATACCAGCGCCGGCGAAACACGTGGCAACAAGTACATGTAAGCGGTAAACGCACCCAGTGATCCTGCCACCACCAGATACAGCCATGCCATCCAAGCCTGCGGTGTGATCACTGGCGCGAGAACTTCGCCGCGCAGGAGTGCAATCAACAGCAGGCAGACGCCACCCATCAGCATCTCGCTGGCAAAACCCATCGCCCCCGACGCTAGCCGGACTTTTTTCAGCGACAGGATCGAGCCGAGTGTCCAACACACGATCGCGCCAAACAGCGCCAGCACGCCGAATGGTTGCGCCGACAGTGAGCCACCACTAGCCAACAATACTGCACCGGCAAAACCTACCACGACGCCCAGCCATTCACGGCGTGTCGGCCAATCGCCGAACAGTCCGGCCCACAGCGCATAGATCAGCGGCGAGCAGGCGATAAATACTGCGGTCAGACCGGAGGACACATGCTGCTGCGCAGTGGCGGTCAACCCCATTCCGCCGGCCAGCAGCAGTACGCCGATCAGCAGTGCAGCGCGCCACTGCCGCCAGTTCGGCACCGGCGCGCCACGCCATCGGGACCAGCCAAACAGGATCGCCCCGGCCAGCACAAAGCGGCTCCCCATCAACAGAAACGGCGGAAATCCGACCAGCGCCACCTGAATCGCAAGGTAGGTGGATCCCCACACCAGGTAGACCGTCAGCAGTGCCAGCAAGACGGGTCGGGGGAGTCCGGTGTGTGTAGAGATCAACATGGTATTTTTAGACGATGACGGCGGCAACAACTGCAGCGGGCTGCGGCGAGAGGCACGATTTTACTGGAGCGCGGCGACGTCAGCTTGCTATTCGGCATCTGCCGAAATGACTGACCCTGCGCGAGAGGCGGATGCTCCGTTGTCACCAAGGAGCGCGACCAGAAGTAATCCGCCTGATTGATAGGCGATTTTTGAACTTTTTCATGCGGGCATCTTCACACTGCAGCGTAGTACAGGTCAGCGGTAATCGAACCTCAGCCGGTAGTCGCTAGCGGGGGATAGCGGCCAAACCGGAATGCACGTATCCGAACAAATCGATACTATGATCACCACTGATCGACCGTCGCCCTATAACGAATATGATTTCACACGTCTTCATCGGAGTAAATAATTTTGACCTCGCCGTGGAATTTTATTCCGGCATCATGGATGAAATGGGTTTCAGATTACAGTTCAACGAAACCGAGAAATCGTGGGCAGGCTGGGTTGGTCCGACTTCTCCAAGGCCGTTGTTTCTGATCGGAAGGCCGCACAACAACCAAGATGCGACGGCGGGGAACGGGCAGATGGTCGCATTACTGGCCTCATCGCGTGAGGTTGTGGAGCGTGTACATGCAAGGGCGCTGTCGAGTGGCGGAATCTGCGAGGGGAAGCCCGGCCCGCGACTCCACTATCATCCTGAGTATTACGGGGCTTATTTCCGGGACCTGGATGGAAATAAAATTTGTGTTTGTTACCACGGTAGGCTTTCGTTGCCTGACTACGAAACATAAAGACTGACGAGAGGCCAATGTTAATTCGAAATACAAAAAATTACGTGTTGCTATCAGGTGTTTTTGCATCAAATAGGCTATGAAAATCGCTAATCAAGCAGTAATCATGTTCACGATATTGGGAGCCTCCCAAACGGCGTTTGCGGTATGGGATGTGCCGATGGAAAATTTCATCGCAAGCATTGATGCAACGGCGACGAATTGCAAAAAGATCGATCCTGCCGGCGTAAATCACGGACTTGATTTTCTGCGGGAAAAACTATCGGCACAAGAAAAAGCCAATTTGCCGATGATTCGAAACAGCGACACATACATGACGGCCTATGTGGAAGCAGTAACGCGACTAAGTTCTCTTTCCAGTTCCGAACGAGAACAAGCTTGCAAGAGCGCGTGGTAACCAACCTAATGCGACATTCCACCGCGACAGCCGAGCCCCATTAAACTTGAACGTTAGATCGACGCAGAAAGTAATATTGGCCGGGCGCACTAATAAACCAGGAAATTTTGTGTAGACATTTTGCACGCACGCAATGCCTACCGGTACTCCTTCTGAATATCAACAGAAAGCCACAGAACAACCGCCGATGACACGCCAACCACTTCGAATGCAATCCATCGGGCTCCTCGGGTGGCTGCTTGCCACTTTAGCCGCCGGCAGCATTGGGGCAATTGCATCGGCACGAGCTGCCACCTTTTACGGCCAGCTTCATCAGCCGAATTGGGCTCC
>JAYVEF010000207.1:0-3387 GCA_043748965.1 Burkholderiales bacterium | reverse complement strand
TGGAATCCGATCGCAGTCGATGAATTGCCGATCGCCTTGCCGAGTGCGCCGCTACCGAAAGCACTGTTTTCACGATTGGTGACAGCAACGGCCAACGCGCGATAGCCCACTGCCGTGTTGTCATTCCCGGCGGTGTTCTGCGCCAGGGCCTGGTAACCGACACCGACGTTCTGGCTGCCGCCTGCGTTGGCTGCCATCGCCTGGGTACCGAGCGCGGTGCTGTTGTTGCTGGTGTCGGACACCAGCGTGCCGAACCCCAGGCCCACGCTGCCGTTGGTGATCCACATGCTGCGGGTGCCGTTGAGGCTGGCGCCGAGTGTGTTGACTGCAGGCGCATAGTAGCCGGTGCCCTGGCTGCCGTTGAAGCTGAAGCTCGGCGCTGCTGCGGAACCCACATTCGCCACGATCTGCGGATTGGCGCTGTCGACCCGGAATGCTTCGACGCCACGGGTAGACACGCGCAGCGGGATCGCTGTGGAGCCTGTCAGCGTGCCAATGTTCATCAGATATTGGGTACCGCTGCCGCCGGTCGATGCGGCTGTTTCCCCAATCGAGAACGCACTGTTATTGCCAGCCAGTTGCCAGTTCCAGGTCTGCGCGTTGACGCCGTTGGCAATCGTGTTGGCGGCCACGGCTGCAGTGAGCGATGACAACGGCGGCGCAGTGGCGGTGTTCGTGATCGTGATGCTGCCCGCACCCGGCGTGATGCTGATGCCCGTACCGGCAGTCAGTCCCGCCAGCGTGTAGCCTGCGCCGTTGCCGATCAATAGTTGGCCATTGGTTGGTGTGGTGCCTACCCCGGTGCCGCCGCGTGCCACTGCGAGCGTGCCGGTGGAGATGTTGTCTGCATTGAGAGCTGTCAGCGTTGCGCCACTGCCGATGAACGACGTGGCCTTGATGCCGCCGGTGACTTGCAATTTGAAGCCGGACAAATCATCGGCGGTTGCGCCGATGACCGTGGTGTCCGTTGTGCGACCCAGCACCACCGTATTGACGGAAGTCACTGCTGCATTCGAACCGATTGCCGTCATGTAGGCATTTGAGACCGAACCGGCCAGTCCCGATGCGGTGGCGTTCGCCCCCAGCAAGGTGATGCGTCCGCTCGCTGCCATGATGGCATTGTCCGCAACGTTGGCATTGGCACCGATGAACGTCGAGCTACTGGCCGAATAGAAATTGCTTACCAGGCTGCCGGTCTGAAATCCACTGCCGGTGTTGTAGGAGCCCGTGTTGTTTGCATCCAGTGCCTGAACTCCCGAGGCGGTGTTGCCTATACCACTCGTGTTGGCGTATAGCGAACGTTCACCAACGGCGACATTGTTAGCGCCATCAGTATTGGCGAGCATCGACTGAGAGCCGAGGGCGACGTTGGCGGAGCCTGTAGAATTGGCATACATCGCCCCCTCACCCATCGCGCTGTTGCGTGCGCCTGTGGTGGTGCCATTCAATGCATACGATCCGATAGCCGAATTTGAATAGCCGGTCGTGTTGTTACTCAAGGCACCGACGCCGACCGCGCTGTTCCTACTGGTATTGGCGGCGTAAGCCCCGGACACCAGCCATAAACTGCGTATTCCTTGTACGCTTGCCGCCAGCTGCCCCGTTGCCGCCAGATAGAAGCCGGTGGATTGTTGGCCTGAAAAGGCATAGCTGGGCGCGGTCGCTGTGCCATTGTTGGCAACCACTTGCGGATTAACGCTGCCGACCCGGAACGCCTCCACGCCACGCACGGAAACGCTCAGCGGGACGGCGGTCGATCCGGCCAGCGTGCCGATGTTCATCAGGTATTGCGTGCCGCTACCGCCCGTCGATGCTGCTGTTTCCCCGATCGAAAACGCACTCGTATTGCCAGTCAGTTGCCAGTTCCAGTTTTGTGCGTTGACGCCGTTGGCGATCGTGTTCGCTGCAGTGGCGGCGGTCAGTGAGGATAGCGATACCGCGCCCGCGCTGCCGAGTGCAACCCAGGCTGATCCGGTATCGCGATAAATGGTGTTGGTGTCGGTGCCGATATAGATCCGGTTGGCGATACCGAAAGCCGGGCGTGCCGACAGCAAGCCGCTAACCGTGCCACTGCCGAGTATCAGGTCGCCACCGGCCAAGCTCAGGCCGCCGGACAGGGCCTTGATGCCGCCGGTGACTTGCAACTTGTAGCCGGACAGGTCGTCGCCGGTAGCGCCGATGACGGTGCTATCTGCTGCACGGCCTAGGACCAGCGTGTTGACCGAGGTTACCGCTGCGCCGGAACCGATGGCCGTCATGTAGGCGTTTGCTGCTGAACTTGCCAGGCCGGAGGCAACCGTGTCAGTGCCCAGCAAGGTGATTCGCCCGGTTGCCGCCATGACGGCGTTATCCGGCACATTCGCATTGGCACCGATAAAAGTAGAGCGGCTGGCGGTGTAGGCATTGGTTGCCAGGCTGCCGGCTTGCCATCCATTGGCTGTATTGTAGGAGCCGGTAGTATTGGCATCCAGCGCCAGGGATCCCGAGGCAGTGTTGCCGTTACCGCTTGTGTTGTAGAACAAGGCATGAGGGCCAACCCCGGCATTGTCAGACCCAGTGCTATTGTTGAACACTGCCTCAAAACCAATGGCAACGTTGTAATTGCCCGTGGCGTTGTAATACAGCGAGTTGTCACCAGATGCGACGTTGGATATTCCCGAGGTGTTATTTGACAATGCATAAGCACCGCTAGCGAGGTTGGAATACCCACTGGTGTTGTTAAGCAGTGCTCCCACGCCAAAAGCACTGTTTCTGCTGCCGCTGGTAGAGTAGGCGCCCGCCGATAACCATAAACTGCGGGCTCCCTGGATGCTGGCAGCGAGTTGTCCTGCGGCCGGCAGATACATGCCTGTCGATTGTTGGCCGGTAAATGCATAGCTGGGTGCGGCAGCTGTGCCGTTGTTGGCCACCAGTTGTGGATTGACGCGGTCGACCCGGAATGCCTCCACGCCGCGTGTCGCGACCCGCAACGGGCTCGCGGTAGAGCCGGCCAGCGTGCCGATGTTCAGCAAATACTGCGCCCCGCTGCCGCCGCTCGATGCGGCGGTTTCGCCAATCGAGAATGCGCTGCTGTCGGCGCTCAGCTGCCAGTTCCAGTTCTGTGCGTAGGCGGCATTATTGAGCGTGTTGCCGGCCACAGCGGCAGTGAGAGATGACAGCGCAGGCGCGGTGGCGGTATTTGTGATGGTGATGCTCCCAGCACCTGGCGTAATGCTGATACCGGCCCCGGCAGTCAGGCCTCCGAGCGCGTAGCCTGAACCGTTGCCGATCAAAAGCTGACCATTCGTCGGCACCGTGCCCAGGCCAGTACCGCCGCGTGCCACTGCCAGCGTACCGCTCCCGATGTTGTCCGCATTCAGACTGGTCAACGCAGCGCCGCTGCCAATG
>JAYVEF010000206.1:0-64698 GCA_043748965.1 Burkholderiales bacterium | reverse complement strand
TAAATCAGCTATCAACCAATCGAATGAGGGCTATCCCTTGCTTTTATTTCGTAATCTAAATTATAATCATTATCATTAGCAGATCGAATCCAACTTGTTTGCCATCGATGCAAGCACTGTTTTGAATTCCACGTGCATGCCGCCGACGCGCACGTACCAGCCGGCCATCACATCGGCTGAGCCCCTTAAGGGGATCTGACATGTGCGCGCTGGCGAATATTTTCCGTGCCGGCTAACAATAACTTTCCATAAGGCTGCCCCATGATCACCAAAACTGTGCTTGCCCGTGCGGTTGCGCTGGCGCTGCTGGGAGCACCACTGGCAGTCCACGCCAGCGAGGCCGAACTGATGCAACGCCTCGACAAACTTGCCGCCGAACTGGAGCAGGTCAAAGCGGAACTGGCCGTCAGCAAACGTCGCAGCGACGAAGCCGACGTACGGTCGCAAAATCAGACCGCAGCAGCCGCCAGTAATGCGACTACCGATACCTCTGGCGCACCGCAAACCGTGTTGTCCGGTTATGGTGAAGTAAACTACAACCGGCCACGCCAGGATTCAAGTCAGGCCAGGACCGATGTGCGCCGCGCCGTCATCGGAATCGAGCACCGGTTCGATCCGAAGACCAAGCTAATCACCGAATTCGAGTGGGAACATGCTGTCACATCGGCTACCGACAAGGGCGAAGCTGCGGTCGAACAACTGTACATTGAGCGTGAGCTAAATGCTGGCCTGCGCGCCAAGGCGGGCTTGTTCCTGATGCCGGCCGGCCTCCTCAACACAAACCATGAACCGACTGCGTTTTATGGCGTCGAGCGCAATTTCGTCGAAACCGCGATCATTCCGTCGACCTGGCGTGAAGCCGGGCTGGGTCTGTCGTCGACACTGGATAATGGTCTCAGCTGGGATCTCGGCGTGACCACCGGATTCGATCTGACCAAATGGGACGCGACCTCAACCGACGGTCGACAGTCGCCACTCGGCAGCATTCATCAGGAAGGCCAGCTCGCCAAGTCACACGACCTTGGCGTGCATGCTGCACTGAACTGGCGCGGCATGCCGGGATTACTGGTTGGCGGTTCGATTTTCAGTGGCAAGGCCAGCCATGCCGCTGCCAATTTTGCCGCACCCGGCGCCCGCGTCACGCTGTGGGATCTGCACGCCCGCTACACTCCCGGAAAATGGGACCTCTCGACGGTGTATGCGCGCGGCGCCATCAGTAATACTGATGCCCTGAATCTGACCTTTGTCGGCATCCCGACGCCGATCCCGTCATCGTTCGACGGCTGGTATGCGCAGGCCGCCTATCAAGCCTGGAAGACCAATGACTACACGTTGTCACCATTCGTACGCTACGAACAGTTCAACACTGCCCGTAGCTATGCGGCTCTGCCGGCGGGTTTTGGCGTGGCGCCTGGGCCGACCGAAAAAGTCACCACTGTCGGCGCCAATTTTCGGGTGGGTGAAGGCGTCGTGTTAAAAACCGACTATCAAAAGTTTCGAGAAGACGCCAGCCGCGACCGCCTGAATCTAGGCATGGGTTACGCGTTTTGAGCCTGCTGCCGACCCGCGCCGCGGTGCTAGGCGTCTGCGCGATTACAGCCAGCGGCAGCGCTTTTGCGACGCAATATCTGAGTATTGATGAAGCGCAGCACGTACTGTTTCAGGACGCTACCGGGTTCAAACCGATACTGCTGGCACTCTCCACCGAGCAAATGCGTCAGGTTGAAAAATTGTCCGGTTTGCCGGCTCGCTCGGTGCAGTGGCGCGTCATGTCGGCGTGGCATGGCGAGACTCTGTTGGGATATGTGGTGTTCGACGACGTAGTCGGTAAATACGAGCTGATCTCGTATGCGGTGGGCATGAATCGCGACGCCACGGTTGGCCAGATTGAAATCTTGGCTTATCGCGAAAGCCATGGGTTTGAAATTCGCAATGCTGCGTGGCGCCAGCAGTTTGCCGGCAAATCCGTCCAGGCGGGGCTGACGGTTGGCGAAGGCATCGCCAATATTAGTGGCGCGACGCTGTCGGCCACCCACGTGACAGACGGCGTGCGACGGATCGCAGCGGTGGTGCAGGTTGCGCTGCCGATGCCAAGAAAATGAAGCGACGTGCCCAGCCCTGGCTCGGCACGCTGGTTGCCATAAGCATCGCCGATCCACTGCCCGACGCCCAATTGCGCGCGCTGTTTGCGCATGCGTTCGAGCGGGTTGCGCAGGTTCACCGGCTGATGAGTTTCCACTCGCAAGACAGCGACATCGCGCGTATCAACCGGGCGCCGGTCGGTAGCGTGATACAGATCGACCCGCACACCATGCAAGTCATCGAAGCGGGCCAGATGCTGACCAAGGCCAGTGGATCGATCTTCAACCTCGGTTGCGCTAGCAAATTGGTGCAGTGGAATTTATTGCCACGGCACGATGTCTCACTACCACCTTTCTGCGCCGATGTGCTGGCACAAGCCCTGACATTCGTAGGCGAAAACCGCGTCTGCAAGACCCGAGCGCTGATCATCGACCTGGGTGGTATCGCCAAAGGCTACGCGGTCGATCAAGCCGTCGATGCCTTGCTGCAGGCCGGCGTCGCCTCCGGCTGCGTGAACGCCGGCGGTGACTTGCGGGTGCTCGGTGACACTGCGTTTTCGGTCGCGATCCGCAATCCGCAATCGATTGGCGAACCCGCCATGCAGGTAGCGCTGGCTAACGGCGCGCTAGCCACCTCGGCGACCTACTTTTCGCGCCGTCAAGTGCAGAAAAAAACCGTCAGTGCGCTGATCGATGGTCGCAACGGTGCCGCCATCACCAGCGCCGCAAGCGCCACCGTCATGGCTCCGTCCTGCATGATGGCGGATGCACTGACCAAGATCGTGTTGGCCAGCGGTGACCCAGCCCACCCGTTACTCACACGTTTCGGCGCCAGTGCTTTTATAATTTGACGCATGCAGACGCCGAAACATTCATTGCATCGCCCCTCCCGCGTATCGATACCCACCACGTTGCAACTGGAGCGGTGGCAACGGCGCGCGGTATATCTGAGCATGACGTTGCTGACGCTCAGCGGCGCGGCGTGGATCGCCGCGCATTATTTTTTTCGTCCAGTGACCCAGTTCGGCGAAACCGTCAGCCCGCTTGAACCGTGGTCCATGAAGCTGCATGGCGCAGCGGCAATCGCTCTGTTTTTTTTACTGGGAAGCCTGTTGAACGGCCATATCCGGCGCGCCTTGCGCAGCCGCCGTAACCGCGTTTCGGGCTGGAGCATGGTGGTACTGCTGTCGGCACTCACACTCAGCGGTTACGGACTGTATTACCTCGCCAGCGAAGCCAGCCGACCGTTCTGGTCATTACTGCACTGGATTCCTGGCTGCGCGCTTGCCGCCCTGCTGGCACTGCACGTTTTTCTGGGTCGGCGCAGCCGCATCTGAAGCTGCGTCGGAACAGAGGAGGCTCTCGATCGAAACCGACTGACGCGCGCCATTTGCGCACCGCGTTGTACGCCACGCGACGCTGCAGAATGGTAAAGTAAGTATGATTGCGAGCCCGGCACGCGAGGATACGCGCCGGCACTGATAGGGCAAATTCGAGGAGTGTGGCGCAATGGAAGACGTCATCGAACTGGCCGCCCGTGCGGGTCAGGTGTTAAAAAAACGTGGTTTGCTGCTGGCTACCGCCGAATCCTGCACTGGTGGTGGCGTGGCTCAGGCAGTTACCGAAATCGCCGGTTCTTCGGACTGGTTCGACTGCGGCTTCATTGCCTATTCGAACGCCTCCAAAACCGAACTGCTGGAGGTCCCGGCCGCGCTGATCGCGCAGCACGGCGCCGTCAGCGAAGAAATCGCTGCCGCCATGGCCGAGGGTGCTCTCGCCAATAGCAATGCGCATCTGACGTTGTCGACGACCGGCATCGCCGGTCCCGGCGGCGCGGTGCCGGGAAAACCGGTCGGGACTGTGTGTTTCGGCTGGAGCAATGGCGACACGACGCAAACGGAGCGACTGGTATTCGGCGGCGATCGTCAAAGCGTGCGCGAGCAAACCGTGCGGCATGCATTGCAGGGGCTGTTGCGGTTCCTGGAACACGCTTGATGCTGGCGCAGTTTGCCACCGCACAGCGGCAGGTCAATGGCGTCAAGATCCACTTTCAGCAAGGCGGCACCGGCCCGCCATTGCTGCTGCTTCATGGTTATCCGCAGACCCATGTGATGTGGCACCAGATCGCAGATCGGCTGGCGCAACAATTCACGCTAGTGATGCCCGACCTGCGCGGCTATGGCGACTCATCGAAACCGCCGGGCGCGCCAGACCATGCCAATTATTCCAAACGCGTCATGGCACAGGATATGGTCGCGCTCATGGCCGATCTGGGCTATGCGCGGTTTCGCGTGTGTGGTCATGATCGCGGCGGCCGAGTGGCGCACCGAATGGCGCTGGACCATCGCAATGCGGTGCAGCAGTTGATGTTAATCGATATCGCACCGACCCTGACCATGTACGAAGGTACCGATCAGGCGTTCGCAACTTATTATTACCACTGGTTCATGTTGATCCAGCCGGCGCCGTTACCGGAGACTCTGCTCGGCAACAATGCAGAATTTTTTCTAGAGTACACGCTCGGTGGTTGGGGCTCGCATGGCAGCGACTATCTCGATCGGGGAGCGCTAGCAGAATACCGTCGGGCGTTTTGCACGGCAGCGTCGATTCATGCGAGTTGCGAAGACTATCGCGCCTCGGCTGGGATCGATCTGGAGCATGACCGCGCCGACCTTGACCGGCGCATTGCCTGTCCGCTGCATGTCGTATGGGGCGAACATGGCGTCGTCGGTCGCCTGTTCGATCCGCTGGCAAACTGGGAGGCACGCGCCAGCGGCAATGTGACAGGTAGCGCCTGCGCCGCCGGACATTTCATTGCCGAGCAGGCACCTGACTGGTTGCTGGCGCAAATGCGCGGTTTTTTTTCAGCCGACGTCGTCGCACCCTGACGCTGTTACCCGACTTATTAGCGAAATTGATTGATTTCGACGCGCGTCGCTTCGGCCACGCGGGTCGCTGCCTGAGTAAAATTTTCGCCTGGCTGGGTCGCTGCATAGAGGATGGCGCGCGACGAATTGATCAACATTCCACGACCGTCTGATGTAAGTCCGGCGACGACCGTCGCTGCCACATCACCACCCTGCGCACCGATGCCCGGCACCAGCAGCGGCATGTCGCCGACAACCGCCCTCACCTTGGCCAGCTCGTCCGGAAAAGTTGCCCCCACTACCAACCCGCACTGACCGTTGGTGTTCCATTTTTCGGCCACCAACTGCGCCACGTGCTGATACAGCGGTTTTCCATCGACCTGCAGAAACTGCAGATCCGATCCGCCCGGGTTGGAAGTGCGACACAGGACAATCACGCCGCGGTCGGGCCATTCAAGGTAGGGTGCAATCGAATCGTGGCCCATATACGGATTGACCGTCACCGCATCGGCACCGTAGCGCTCGAATGCTTCACGCGCATATTGCTGCGCGGTCGCACCGATGTCACCGCGCTTGGCGTCGAGTATGATCGGACACTGCGGGTAATGCTGACGCAGATAGCCGCACACGGCTTCAAGCTGGTCTTCGGCCCGGGCTGCTGCAAAGTAGGCAATCTGCGGTTTGAAGGCACAGGCGCTGGCGGCGGTAGCATCAATCATCGCGATACAAAACTGCAAAATCGCATCGGGATACTCGCGCAGGTGCGGGGGGATTTTGGTCAGATCGGGATCGAGCCCGACACACAGCAACGAATCGCTGGCGCGCCAGGCGGCGTCAAGTTTTTTAATAAACGTCACAACGGCAGTCTGAAATGGCAACCAAGACATTGTAGCGCGAACCCGTCTTGCGGCAGCCGTGTTCGGTCTCAAATTACACCTTGAGTTGCGCGACAGAGTTTGTTACCTTGCCACAATTGACCACTTAGGAGCACCCCATGCACACAGGTTTCAAATGGCTGTCGATGACCTTTCTGATCGCAATGTTAAGCGCGTGCGGTTACAACGATTTTCAAGGGCGCGACGAAGGCATCAAGGCCGCGTGGGGCGAAGTCGTCAACCAATATCAGCGTCGTGCTGATCTGATCCCGAATTTGGTTAATACGGTCAAGGGCTACGCCACCCACGAGCGAGAAACGTTGGAGGCCGTCACCCGAGCGCGCTCAGCCGCCACCAGCTTTCAGATCACGCCCGACGTGCTGAACAATCCGGAAGCACTCAAAAAATTCCAACAGGTACAAGGCGACCTGTCGTCGGCCCTGTCGCGCTTGATGGTAGTGACCGAAAATTATCCGCAACTAAAAGCCGATACCGGTTTTCGCGATCTGCAGTCGCAACTCGAAGGGACTGAAAACCGCATCACCGTGGCGCGTCAACGTTATATCAAGGCGGTGGAAGAATACAACGTGCTGGCGCGCAGTTTTCCGACCAATCTGACGGCAAAAATATTTGGCTACCCGATTCGTCCCAGTTTTACTGTCGAGAACGAAAAGGCCATCTCCACCGCGCCGTCCGTAAATTTCGGTAAATAATCGGAGGCCCGCATGAAGCGCACGCTGCAATGGGTGCTAGCACTCGGCATGTCACTCTGGCTGGCGGCGGCGCTGGCGCAGGAGTTCGCGACCGTACCGCCGCTCACCGGACACGTGGTCGATCGAGTCGGTTTGCTCAAAGCCGACCAGCGTGCTGCACTAGATGAGGTACTGAGCCAATACGAGGCGCGCACCGGGTCGCAGATCGCGGTATTGCTGGTCTCGACGACGGCACCCGAAGCGATCGAGCAATACAGCATTCGCGTTGCCGAAGCCTGGAAACTTGGCCGCAAGAATGTCGATGACGGCGTCATTCTGCTGCTGGCAAAAGACAATCCAAAATCGTTACATCGGCTGCGCATCGAGGCAGGTCGGGGCGTACAGGGTTCGCTGACCGATCTGCAGTCGAAGCGCATCCTGCAAGAAGTCATGGCACCGTATTTTCAGCGCAATGATTTCAGTGGTGGGCTGGCGGCAGGGGTGGCCGCGATCACCAGCCTGCTCGACAAGGAGCAGTTGCCGCCCTCCCCCTCCGCTAACGCAGCTACCGGCCAAAGCGCACCGCTGTCATCAATGTTGCCAGCTCTGCTGCTGATCGCCGTCATAGTCATGGTGATCGTGATACGCTCGCGCCGCGCCATCGCCGGCGGCCTGGATCAAGGCGGCTGGGGTCGTACTGCGGGTGTAATTTTAGGCAGCGGCCTCGGCAGTACGATCGGCACCAGATCGGATAGCAGCTTCGATGGCGGGAGTGGTGGCACTTCTGGCGGCATATCTGGCGGCGGTGGTAGTTTCGATGGCGGTGGCGCTTCGGGAGACTGGTGATGCGACTGCTGACAACACTTTTCAGACGCACCGGAACGTCGCTGGCAATGGGCCAGCGGGTTTTCCCGCCAGCGGCCCTGGAAGCCATTGCCAAAGTCATTGCGCAAGGAGAGACCACGCACGACGCCGAAATCAAGTTGATTATCGAGGTCGCCCGTTGCCGCCCTGTCCGAAGCCATGGCAATAGTCACAATTACGGCAAGATCAGCGCTACCCGCGTGCGCGCCAACCAATTGTTCGCCGATTATAGGATCTGGGACACGGAGACCAACTGCGGTGTACTGGTGTACCTGAATCTCGCCGATCGCAAGGTTGAAATTGTTGCAGACCGCGACGTCAACCGCGCGTTGTCCACTGCAGACTGGCATGCAGTGTGTCGATGTATGGCGGATGGCTTCAAGGCGGGTCGGTATCACGAGAGTGTGCTGACAGCGCTGCACGATTTGAACGACCGCTTGACGCAGCGCTATCCCACCAGATTATCCCTGCACGAGCACATTCCCGAAGCTCCCATACTTTTGTAAATTATTTATGTGTTTTTTCACAAAAACATCGATACGAATCTGCTGAAATGTCTACGTATTGTTCCTCGAACACTTCTCTGTAGTTGTTAAGCTAAGCCTTTTTTAAAGTAACTTATCAGGAAATAACACGAGAACATCAATCCCTGTGACGGCGACGCTGATCTTCATTCTTGCCGGCTGCCCTAACGCCACGTCGCCCGTCCGGCCGGGCACGCCGGTCGTCGCAAGTGTCGAGCCGCCGGTACTGCCACCTGTAATTATTATCGGCAGGCGGTTAACTGCCGAGCAAAAAGCGCAGATGCGCCCCGAGAATTCACCAGTGTTTCTGGCACGCGTCGAATAGCGTACACGCGCGCTTTTGACGGTGGCGTCGACAAACCACCCAGTTTTTGCGGGTGCGGTATTGCCGGATCCGGCAACGCAAGTTCGATAACGTCCTGCACGCTGGACAGAGTACAGCGCGGTAGAGACTTCCTGAACTTGTCACAAAAATATTGGGATTCCTGCGCAAAAGTCATTACAATCCGCTCAGTGACAATTCAACCGGTCCACTGGCTTTCGGCGATTCATCACCGCGTTCGCGGCTCCGGATTCTTTTTTATTGAGCCTCGGGTTCGGCTCGCCGGGGCGGTCGCCAATTATGATTAAAATTCTGGTAGTCGACGATCACGCCGTGGTCCGCGCGGGCGTGCACTACTTCATCGATAACGTTCCGGACATGCAGATCGCCGGTGAAGCCGGCACCGCCGAAGAAGCGATCCGCTTGATCCGTGCCCAGGATTGGGACATCGTACTGCTCGATATCGCCATGCCCGACAAGAGCGGGGTCGAAGTGCTGAAGCAGATCAAGCGTGAAAAGCCCAACCTGCCAGTGCTTATTCTGAGCATGCACCCCGAAAACCGCTACGCGGTACAGATACTGCGTAGCGGCGCCAGCGGCTACGTGCAGAAAGAAGCACTGGCGACCGAACTGCTGACTGCCATCCAGACTATCCTGCGCGGCCACAAGTACATCAGCTACGCGGTCGCCGAACTGCTCACCATGGATCTGGACGTTAATGCCGAAAAACCCCTGCACGAAACCCTGTCTTCACGCGAATACGAGATTTTCTACAAGCTGAGTCAGGGCGAAGGAGTGACCAGAATCGCTGACGCACTCTGCCTGAGTGTAAAAACCGTCAGCACCTACCGCGCCCGCGTTCTGCAAAAAATGAACATGACCAGTAACGCCGACATCATCTACTACGCGATCAAGCAAAATCTGATCGATTAGGGCAGGGGCACGATTTGCCGGTGCCGGCATTTGGCGGCAAGATCTACTCTGTTCGGTATTGATGACACCCCAGCTGTTTTCAGAGTTATGCTTCGCACCATGAATCCGTCACCCGTCTTTCCCGCGACAGTACTTGTGGCGCCGCCGTTGCGCATTTTTTTGCTGGAAGATTCCAGCCTCTTGCGTGAACTACTCTCCGAGGCGTTTGCCGACATCAGTGGAGTCCAGCTGTGCGGGTTTGCCGAGACCGAAGACGACGCGTTCGCCCAGTTGTGCAGCACGCCGTATCAGATCCTGATATTGGATATCGAGCTCAAAATAGGTAACGGTATCAACCTGCTACGGCGTCTGTGTGCCCTGTCCGACCACTTGGCGGAAACCAGAATCATTTTCAGCAACAACGTCAGCGCTGCGTATCGGCGCGCTGCCGCGTCTATGGGTGTGGACTACTTCTTTGATAAGACGGCTGAGTTCACGCAGCTTCAGGAACTTCTCGAAGCACTCGGCACGAAAACGCACTAAGCCGACACCCGGCACGAAAATTGACAAAGCGGGGACCCGCACCGCTAATTCTGTGTCCGATTCATTTCCCCCTGGCACGCCTTGTACGACGATCCGCCATGTCGGCGCATTCCCACAAAGGAATGCGAGATGCGCTGATGCGAAGATTTTTGTTCTTCTGCAATCATCAGAACATTGAAATTCGCACTTCACCAGGAGACATGCATGGCACAGGGACAAAACGTTTGCGAGACCAAATCCACCAATCCAAGGGTAGCCTTGCGCGCGCTGGACGGCCTGAAACCGGCCGGCCGCGAGAGCCGTGCCCCGGCCGCCAGAGTAATCGGCGCAGTCCGGATTGCCGGGTTGTATGGTCATAATCCCAAGCAAAACGCCTTGTTGGCTGGCCTTCCCAATGATGACTACGAACGCCTCCTGCCGCATCTCGAACTGGTGCCGATGCCCTTGGGCTTGGCCGTTTGTGAGGCCGGCGTAGAGATGGAATTCGTCTATTTCCTGACTAGTAGTATCGTTTCGCAGTTGTATGAATCTCGTGATGGCACCGCAACCGAAACTGCCGTGATCGGACACGAGGGTCTGGTGGGCGTCACCTTGTTCATGGGCGGCGGCACATCACTGAATCGCGCCGTCGTAAAAAGTGCAGGTTACGGTTTTCGCCTGAAGGCAAAGATGTTGAAAGATGAATTCTATCGCGGCGGTGCACTGCAGTCGCTGTTGCTGCGCTACACGCAAGCCCTGCTGACACAGATGTCGCAGACAGCCGTATGCAACCGCCACCATAGCGTGGTGCAGCAGTTGTGTCGGTGGTTGCTGCTGAGCCTGGATCGTTTGCCCTCCAATGAAATGAGCATGACCCAGGAGTTGATCGGGAACATGCTTGGCGTACGCCGTGAAAGCGTTGCGGATGCCGCCGGCAAATTGCAAGATGAGGGATTGATCCATTACACCCGCGGCCACATTTCCGTCCTGAACAGGGTAGGTCTGGAAGCCCGCGTTTGTGAATGCTATGCCGGCGTCAAAAGTGAATACGATCGTCTGTTGCCTTCGACGCGCAAGACCCCAGCCTGATCAATGCAGGTGCGAGCGATAACGAAGGCGTAGATAGAGCGGTGTCATCCCGACGGAGCGCTGGTGCCGACCAGTTGGCTCCGCTAGACAATAAATTCTGCGGTGGCATCGAGAAAAACCAATAGTGCTACGAACTTATCGGTGCATCACGGGTTCGGTACGCTACAGTGACCAAAGCCCATGGGGTACCGTCAAGAGACAGATCATCGAGCAAAGAATCAGGGTTTTTGAAGAATGGGCTTTCGAACAGATGGCGAAACATGATCCGCCCAACCTTCAACAGCGCGCGAATGCGCTGAGGATGCAAGCAGATTCTTCGACAATTGATATCAAGGAGATCACAGTGAATCTGATTGTCTGGATCGTTATCGGCGGGGTGCTTGGATGGCTGGCAAGCATCGTCATGAAGACCGACACGCAGCAGGGCGTACTTCTCAACGTCGTCGTCGGAATCGTCGGCGCACTGGTCGGTGGCTGGATGCTTGCACCACTATTCGGCACGGACTCGATCAACCAGAATGTTTTCAGCATCAGCGGCCTGCTTATTTCGTTCCTCGGCGCGATCGTCCTGTTAGCGATAGTCAATCTTCTTCGACATGGTACGGCTCGCTAGGCTCGACCGCTGACAGCTACCGACGTTACAAAAAAAGAGACGTTATAAACTGCGTCGCCCTTGTCTGCTATCTTCCGATTGAACTGAGCCACCTGACGTTGGTGATCACTCGCCGCTGGATTTGTAGTCTTGCCGCATGCGCGATCTGTGCCGCTGGGGCGCTCGCGTGCCGTGCGGCGCGCGTCTACCCGGTCGCGATGCCTTGCACTGTTTCGCTCACCATCGTGAGAACTTGCATCGGACTGATCCAACCGGAAAATCCTGACATCGCATCGGTATGACATATCCACTGGTCGCTTGCGTGCTGGCCATGAGACGGCCGGATCGCCACCGCGCGGCGGGTCGCACGGCTAACTGATTCCCGGGTCTTTCAAATTTCTCCCGATCCACTGATTCTGCTTCGGCTGTCTGCGCTGCATCGGACAACGGGGCAGCGTGCTGGACTCAGAGCGATCCGAGCATAATCAATCCAGCCGCAGCTCCAGCGGTTGCAATAATGTCAACTGCCGGACGACGCCGCGCATCACGGTGATTTTCAGGCACGGAGTCGACAAGTAAGGCGAACATGTGAATGTTCTTCGAAATCTTAAACGAGGAACCTACCACTGAATATGCCAAAACTACGCAGCGGTGCAGTAAAGCGGTGATGTGAGGGCGACTGCCCTAAATACGAAAAAAATCGATACGACAGGTTGCCATGGGTACCGAAATAATCGGCAATTGCTACAATTAATGAAAGTCCGGTGCTGCCGACGATCCTACCGATAGGTCACGGTTGCGGGTTTGCCAGGCCATTCCAGGTGGGCAAAGTTATTGAGGTAACTCAAGCTAACCCGATCCGACGTGTACAGCAGCTTCGTTACCCCAGCGTTCGCCAGTGTCCAGTTAAGTTCGAACATCTTTTGGTCCCGCAACCCGAGTACGTGTTGACACAGCGCTGAAATCGTTCCGCCAGAAGTGAATACGATGATCGACTGGGCGCTGCCTGGCGCCATCAGCACGCGCTGTAGCGCTGCCACGCAACGGGCCCGAAACACGGGCCAGGTTTCGGTGTAATCGGTGTCACTTCCACCGCCCATCCAGCGGGCCATGGCTGCTTCAAAATTTTCCTGGAACGCCGCACGTGGATTGTCGCTATCCGCCAGGAAGCGCTGCATCGCGCCGATGTCAGCAAATTCCGGTCGATGTCTGGCCACGATCTGGTCGTGATCGTATTCTGCAAACCCAGCGTCGGTTTCCCAGTCGCCCTCTTTGCGCAAGCTGCGCGGCAGCGCTCCCAGGCATGCGACCGCGGTTTGCCGGTGGCGGTTCATGCCGCCAGTGATCACGCGGTTAAATCCCTGGCGCCGCTCGGCATACCATTCGCCCAGCAAACGCGCCTGCTGCACGCCAAGATCTGACAGTCGATCGTAATCGGCGCTGCCGAACGACGCCTGCCCGTGTCGTACCAGATAAATTTGTCCCATGATGTAATGTAATCCTGTAGTGTGCGGAAGGACCCGGCCGGCGCCAGCGTAACCGAATAACCGGGTGGCGTCTCAAGCTTCGGGTGTCGGTCCCGTCATGGCACGCGGCTCGATCCACCGCGCAAAATCTGCGGCGGTGACGTACCCGAGCGCCAGCGCGGCATCGCGCAGACTGGTGTCATGATGATGCGCGTGCTTGGCGATCTGAGCGGCCCGATCATAGCCGATGTGCGGTGCCAGTGCTGTCACCAACATCAGGGAACGCTCCAGCAATTCGTTGATGCGTACCAGATTCGGCGCGATCCCACGAGCACAATGGGCGTCAAAGCTGGTCATGCCATCGGTCAGCAAACGCACACTTTGCAGAAATCCGTGGGCGATCAATGGTTTGAACACGTTCAGCTCGAAGTTACCCGATGCCGCGCCGAAGGTAATGGCGACGTCGTTGCCGAACACCTGGTAACACAGCATGGTCAGTGCCTCGCACTGGGTTGGATTGACTTTGCCCGGCATGATCGAACTGCCGGGTTCGTTTTCAGGAATGCTAATTTCGCCCAAACCGGAACGTGGCCCCGAGGCCAGCCATCGCACGTCATTGGCAATTTTCATCAGGGCCGTGCCCAGCGTTTTTAGTGCCCCGTGTGCGGCAACCATTGCTTCATGCCCCGCCAGTGCGGCGAATTTGTTGGGCGCCGAAACCAGAGCAAGCCCGCTGGCGCGCGCCAGTTCGGCCGCCACCCGCACGCCGAATTGTGGGTGGGTGTTCAGCCCGGTGCCCACCGCAGTGCCGCCGATAGCAAGCGCCTGCAAGGGCACCAGCGTGGCGCAGATGGCGGCGTCAGCAATCTCTAGCTGTGCCACGTAACCAGAAAATTCCTGGCCTAGTGTTATCGGCGTGGCATCCTGCAAATGGGTCCGACCGATCTTGACGATATCGACGAACGCTGCGGACTTCTGTGCCAAAGTTTGGCGCAATTGACGCAGCGCCGGGATCAGGCGATTGCCGATGGCGATGCTGGCCGCAACGTGCATGGCACCTGGAAAAATATCGTTGGAGGATTGCCCGAGATTGACATCGTCGTTCGGATGCAGCAACCGGTCGCTACCGCGCCCGCCACCCAGCAATTCGGAGGCGCGATTTGCCAACACTTCATTCATGTTCATGTTGCTTTGCGTGCCTGAGCCGGTTTGCCAAACGACCAGCGGAAATTCCGCCGAATGTCGCCCTGCCAGTACCTCGTCGGCCGCCGCGATAATTGCGTCAGCCTTATTTGCCGACAGCTTGCCCAGATCCGAATTGACACGCGCGCAGGCGCGCTTGACCATGGCCAGTGCGGAAATCAGTTCAGCCGGCATGCGCTCGTTGGAAATCTCGAAAAGCGCCAGAGAGCGTTGCGTCTGCGCGCCCCACAGTCGCGCGGCGTCGACCTCGATGGGACCAAAGGAATCGTATTCGGTACGGGTTGCTGACATCAAAACACTTTCACAAAATTGACGCACCGTGACGCTTGTCCGGCGAACGGCAAAGTCGGCGGGGCGACCGCGCACAGCCTCCGAGCGGCCCCGAAGAACGCCAGCGCCACCGCTGCCATTTCACACCTGCTGCCCTGCTTTATCGAGCGCCACTAGCGCGCTACTTTGTACCTGATTGTCGCAGAGGCACAGGCCGTCGCGCAGCAATTGTTCAAAAGCCTCTGCCGGAACCGGGCGGCTAAAATAATAGCCCTGCATTTGATCGCACCCATGCTGACGCAAAAACACCAGCTGTTCGATGGTTTCCACGCCTTCTGCAATCACTCCCATGCGCAGACTGTGGGCCAGCGAAATAATCGACAATACGATGGCGGCGTCGTCAGGATCGAGCGAAATGTCGCGCACGAACGACTGATCGATCTTCAGAATATCAATCGGGAATCGTTTCAAATACGACAGGCTTGAGTAGCCGGTGCCAAAGTCGTCGATCGACAGAAAAACGCCTAGCCGATGCAGACTGTCGAGTGTTTCGATGGCGCGCTCGACATCGGTCATCACCAGACTTTCTGTCAGCTCGATTTCAAAATACTCGGGATCCAATGCGCTCTGTTGCAGCACCGTGGCGATCGACGCAACCAGATCCTGCTGGGCGAACTGGCGCGCCGACAGATTCACCGACATCCGTAGCAGGCCAAGACCGGCGTCCTGCCAAGCCTTGTTCTGGCGGCAGGCGGTCTCGACCACCCAGGCACCGATCTGCACGATCAAGCCGGTTTCCTCAGCCAGCGCAATAAACCGCCCTGGTGGCACCATTCCCATGTCGGGATGCTGCCAGCGCAGCAGTGCCTCCATGCCGACGATTTTTCCGCTGCCAAGATCGACCTGTGGCTGATAGTGCAGGACAAACTGGTCTTGTTCGATCGCACTGCGCAATGCAGTTTCCAGGCGCAGCCGTTCGAGCGCACGCTGGTTCATCAGCGGTGTATAAAACTGAAAATTGTTGCGCCCGGTTTCCTTGGCGCGGTACATGGCGATATCGGCGTGTTTCAGTAGCACATCCGGCTCGCTGCCGTCACCCGGATACACCGCCACGCCAACGCTGATGGTCAGAAAAAAATCATGCTGCTCCACCGTGATCGGTTGTGCAACCGCATCCATGATTCGCTGCACCACTGCAGTGCTGAGGGCGCCGTCGCGACGCTCTGGCAGCACCAGCACAAATTCGTCACCGCCCAGCCGGGCCACCGTATCCGACTCGCGCACCGCGCCCAGAAGACGCTCGGCGACTTCCTGCAGCAGCAGGTCACCGGCCCGATGTCCGAGCGTGTCGTTGACAAATTTAAATTGGTCCAGATCGACAAACACCAGCCAGACCGGATGTTCATAACGGCTTGCATAGGCGATTGCCTGACCCAGTCGGTCATGCAGCAAATTTCGGTTGGCGAGACCGGTCAGAGCGTCGCGATTGGTCTGGAATTCGAGTTCAGCCTGGTAGCGTTTGGTGTCCGTAATGTCATACAGGGCGATCACGAAATGATTGACATTACCGGCAGTATCGCGCACCGGCGCCACGTATACGTCACTCCAGAACACACTGCCGTCGGCGCGATACTGATGTAATACGGCGTGGGCTTCGCGGCGGGCGTGCATCGCCGACAGAATCTCGCCGCTGTGCGTTGTTCCATGGTGATTCGATTCCAGCAACTGTAGCGCCCGACCGACTACATTCACGGCGGCATGGCCGGTAATCCGGGCGAATGCTGAATTGACATATTCAACCACAAACCCAGGTCCCTCTGCGCTGGTGATGATGATCGCATTGGCGCATGCCTCGATCGCCCGGTCGCGTACCTGTAACGCTACTTCGGTGCGCTTGCGCGCAGCGATGTCGGCACTCAGTTGCAGATTGGCGCTGCGCAGTTCTGCGGTGCGTTGCTCGACCTGAGACTGGACTCGCCGCGAGCGTGCAATCAATCCCTGCAGATACGCCATTGCGCCCAAACTCAGGAACAGTCCGATTACCAGCACGGCTATCGTACTGCTGCCGAAAGTCCATCCCGTGGCCATCGATACCGACATGTGCCACGGCTGTCCGGCGACCATGAAGGTACGCTCTGTGAACGCTGCATGCTGACCTGCGATCCGGCCAAACCAGTTTGGCACCACTGGCTCGGCTGCCGCACCCGTCTTGCCGAACACCTGTGCCGACGAATCGACACCCGAACTCAGGTAGATGTTGATTGCGAAGCGATCATCGGATAAAAAGACGCCGGTTTTCAGAATTCTTTCGATCAGCGTACTGATCGAAAACACCGCTGCGGTGTCGCCGATCCAAGCCGCCCGGCGCGCTGCCACGGTACTGACATTGGCGCCGAATCGGTACACCGGCATAATCACCAGAAAGCCGCGCCGGTCTCCGCTACCCTGTGCCAGCTCGACCAGTCTGCTCGATTGCGGCTCCCCGCTGTCGACCGCCCGCTGCATGGTTGCACTGATCAGCGGATTGGACGAAACATCCAGGCCGAATGCGGTCCTCTGCGTAGTCATCGGTTCGATGTAATCGACCACCAGGTAGCGCGACTTCGGCCGCGCCGGCACTAGCCGGCCGTCGATCATTTCGTTGATGGTAAAGCCCGGAAAATCGCGTTGCAGCCGTGCTTCATAAGCGCTGCGGTCGCCGCCATTCAAAACCTGGTGGTAGTTAAAGGCATAAATGTTTGGATAACGCTGCAGCAGCGGCAAAGTAAAACTTCGGAACTGGTCACGATCGATCGTATCGAACGTCTTGAACAACTGATTGACCACGTACACCACCTTGACCGCTTCGCTCAGACCACGCTGCACGGCAGCGATCCGCACCATTGCGCGCTGCTGGAAGTCGTTGGCGATCGCGCGTTGTTCAAGCCTGTGTATTCCGGTAAACACCAGCGCCGTCAACAACAATCCTGCCAGGCCTGCCGATAGCGCGGCGATGGATACTACCTGGGATATGCGACGTTGCGGCATTGCTGGCGGTACCTCGCGAAGAGTAAGAGCAGCTGACCGGGATAGCGCCTGAAGGCGATATCTGTAGAGACCCATCAATCGATCGATGACTGGCCATTTCGGAGTGGCCTTCCACAGACTAGCGCATTTTTTTATTCGGAGAAAGAGTCCGCCGAGAATACTCGCGCATGGCTGCGCGCAGGTATTGCCAACCCATCAAGACGAAGGCGGCTGCGGGTCCGGCAGCAAACAGGCATTCACCACCTGAAGATCGTTGTCGCGCGCAAAATCCATTACGAAGTGATAAGCGAGTGGTTCCAGCTGGCGCAGCGCCTCGTCGACCACCACCGATTTGACGTGATTCAACATGGTCGGGCGTACATAGGGAGAATATTTCAGATGCGCGTTGCGTCCACCCGAGCCCTCCGGGCGAAAACACGACATGACGCCACACAGTCGCTCGGCCCAGTCGCTCGGCCTGAACTGTTTACCATCGCGGGTTACCCCGAGGATGAAAAATTCACGCGCGATGGGCTGGGGCTTGTCGGTGAGGTCGGCCATGAGTGGGCGGGTTGCGGATTGAGATGCCGGCAGCCGCACGGAGTTCCATACGCCACAGCAACCCAGATATTATATCTTATAGAAGACTTGCGGCATGAGCATACTGAAGAGCAACAAGTACTGTGCATTTGCGTGGCCGCTCAGCCGAGCCAGACCGCCATCGACAGCAAGAGCAGCAACAGCATCCAAAGCAGCAGCGCACGCCAGACCAGACCTACTGTACTTTGCAGCGCGCGCGCGGTCGGCTCTTCGCCGGGCGGCGCGTTGTCGCTGTCTTCGACACCGGTATCAAGGCTGTTGACATCGGATGCCGCCGCGTTGCTGGCACTCTGCAGTGGCACGCCCAGCCGGATGCCCAGTGCGCCGCCACCTGCGGCGAGGATAATCCCGACGGCCTCATCCTGCCAGCGACTGGCAAAATTGCGCCAGGCATAAATTGCATCCTCAAAATTGCCAACGATCGCGAATGCAACCGCGGTCAGTCGTGCTGGAATCCAGTCGATCCAGTAAAACGCGCGCGCCGCAAAAACACCGAACGCTTCATTTTGCATGTGGGCCGGCTCATTCCAGGCGCGGGCAAGGTACTCGGCTACCCGATACATGACCGCGCAGGCCGGACCGACCGGCAACAGGAACCAAAAGAACACGCCGAAAACATTTCGGTGGGTAGTGATCAAGGCTTTCTCGACCGCGATGCGAGAGATTTCACTAACGTCCATCCCGCTCGTATCCTGCCGGGTCCATTCAGCCAACAAACTGCGCGCACTGACGTCGTCACCCGATGACAGCGCCAGTTGAATCGACGAGTAATAGTGGCTGTAATGCCGAAAGCCCAGAGTCAGGTAGACGATCAGAATATTCCACGCAAGCGCCGCAAAGGGGCTGATGTGCAACGCCAACCAGTAGATCAATCCAGTTGGCAGCATCAACGCGCCGATGACAGCAAACCAGCCGAGCTGACCGTGGTGCGCGTGGCCGGCATTGAACCATAGCTCCATGCGTGCTGCCAGCGCCTTGATGCTCGCGTAAATTGGATTATCCGCACGCAGCGGCTTCAATTGCTCGATCAGTAGCGCGCACAGGATAGAAAGAAATGTCATTGATAAGCCCCTCGAAACTGGTTACCCGTACGATAGCGCAGCGACGGCAACGAATCAAACCCCCCGGTCGATGCGTGCAGATACAACGGCATTTGCGCGCCAGGCGGATCGACCTTATGCGCGCAGTAGATGAAACAGATTGCGCAGCATGCCGGCGGTGGCGCCCCAGATGAAAAATCGCTCATACGGGATGGCATAAAAAGTCCGGCGACCGACCCCATTCGGCAACTCGACCGCGCGACGCTGATGATGCATGCCATTCATCAAAAAAGCGAGCGGCACCTCGAATATTTCGGCCACCTCGAATGGTTCGGCGCGTAACGCGAAGGGCGGATGAATCAGCGCTACCACGGGCGTCACGCGATAACCGGTGGCGGTCAGGTAGTCGGGCAAACTGGCGAGTACTTCGACATGCCGGCGCGACAGTCCAATTTCTTCTTCGGTTTCACGCAATGCCGTATCGACCGCCGACGTATCGCCCGCATCGGCACGGCCACCCGGAAAACTGATCTGGCCGCCATGATCGGTCAGATGCGCGGTGCGCTGAGTCAGCAGCATGGTCAGCCCCTCGGGCCGCTGCACGATAGGTAGCAGCACCGAAGCTGGCGTGAGCACACGTGTCTGCAGCAGCCGATGTTCATCGGTGTACTCGACCGACCAATCGGCGGGTGCCGTGAGCCGTTCGCGCAGCCACCCGGCGGTCAGTCGCTGTGGGTCGATCGCGGCTTCACCGGCTAGAGACTCGATGGCAATCAGCTCGGGATCGAACAGCAATTTGGACACCTCGACCGTCCTCTCGTGTTTAAAAAGTAAAAGTATCGGCGGATTTGAACGGCACCACAACCGCCGATTGGTGCCGCATGTAAAAAGGGGCACCTGACGGCGCCCCTTCTTGACGTACTGTCTGATCGCGACAGAAAAACTACACCGCTGCCTTTTTCGCTGCAGCGCGACGGTTTGGCAACTTCTCTTTGATCCGTGCCGACTTGCCCGAACGCTCGCGCAGGTAATACAGCTTGGCACGGCGCACGTCACCACGACGCTTGACTTCGATCGATGCGATCAATGGCGAATACAACTGAAACGTCCGCTCGACGCCTTCACCAGATGAAATCTTTCGTACGATAAAGTTTGAATTCAAACCTCGATTACGCCGTGAAATCACCACACCTTCGTAAGCCTGGGCGCGCTTGCGGGTACCCTCGACCACATTCACGCTGACGACTACGGTATCTCCCGGAGAGAAGTCGGGGATATTTTTGCCCAGACGGGCGATTTCTTCTTGCTCTAGTTGCTGGATCAGATCCATATTAAAACTCCATTTACCATCTTGCTGGCGCCGGATGTTTGCACATCGGATGGCCCGGTAGAGGATGGGGTTGAACATACGCGGCAGGCATTTGCGTGCCGCGCTCGGTGCTGCCTGCTAACTGCTACTGCCGTCTCTGGTTGCCAGCGCCACATTGAGCGTCGTCAGCAAACCATTTAAAAATTCTTCATCGCTGCGGGCCAGCAACCCGTCCGCACGGGCCCTCTCGATCAGGTCGGGCCGCTTCGCCAATGTGGCTGCCAGCGCTTGCTGGCGGCGCCATGTGGCGATTGCGGCGTGGTGCCCGCCCAGCAAGACCGGCGGCACTGCAATCCCCTCGACTACTTCTGGCCGAGTGTAATGCGGCGTATCCAGCAAGCCGTTCACAAAACTATCTTCGACGGCCGAGGCATCGTCGTGCAGAGCGCCCGGCAACTGCCGGATCACCGCATCCATCAGTACCATCGCGGCCAGTTCGCCGCCCGACAAGACAAAATCACCGAGGCTGATTTCTTCGTCGACACAACGGTCGATCAAGCGTTGGTCGACCGCTTCGTATCGACCGCACAGCAATACCAATCCAGGTTCCTGCGCCAACTGCATCACACGCCGATGCGTCAATGGTTGACCTTGCGGCGATAGATACACTACCCGCGGAGCGTTCAGACCCGAATCGACCTGGCGCGCCTTGCAGTAGGTAATCGCGGCTTCCAGCGGCCTGGCCAGCATTACCATACCAGGACCACCGCCATACGGCCGATCGTCCACCGTACGATGATTGTCGCTGGTAAAATCACGTGGATTGGTCAGCGCCAATGCCCATTTTTGCTGTTCGAAGGCCCGTCGTGTGATGCCCGACTGGGTCAGCGCGGCAAACATCTCCGGAAACAGCGTGACGATATCAAATTGCATCAACCACCCCGAGGCGATCTGGCACCACGATCATGTCTGCGACATGTGCCGCTAGTAATCGAGACCCCAGTCCACCGTAATCTTTTTGCCCTGCCGGTCGACGGTCTTGACAAACTGTTCGACGAACGGGATCAGGATTTCCTGTGCTGGCACCGTCACATCGTCCGGCTTTACGCCATCCACCTGCACAACGGCCCGTGTGACCCGCAAAATCGGGTGCGCGCCGTTATCCATCATGTCGTGCACCGTGCCAAGGTGCTGGCCTTGCAAATTGTCGACTGCCAGGCCGATCAGATCGATCCAGTAAAACTCACCGTCGGGCAGTGGCGGAAAATGACTGCGCGGGATATGTACCGAAGCGCCCTTGAGTGCTTCTGCAGCGTCCCGTCCCGCTAAGCCCATCAACTGCACAACCACATCACCGCTATGCATTTTTGCCTGCAGGACGTCGATGTCACGCAAGCCAGACTGGTCTATCCACCAAACTCTGGCGCCCAGCAGTGCATCGGCGCTGGCGGAATACGGTTTGACCCGGACCCACCCCTGCAGCCCATAAGCCCCGGAGACATACCCGACCTGAATCAGGTCTGCCGGAGTCTCCACACCAGGAGCACTATTGCGCGGTGAGTTTGCTGACAAGCTATGCAGACGTGATTGGGTCAGGTGATCGAACGACCAAACCGGATCAGGCGGCTTTTTTGCCGGCCTGAGCAACCAGACGGGCCACGGTTGGCGACAACTGCGCACCCACGCCCTGCCAGTAGGTCAGACGATCGGCAACGATACGCACCGACTCTTCGGCACCAGACGCCACCGGATTGTAAAATCCGATACGCTCTATGAACCGACCGTCGCGGCGATTGCGCGAGTCTGTTGCAACGATGTTGAAGAAAGGACGCTTTTTGGCGCCTCCACGAGCTAAACGAATAACGACCATAATATTTCCAATAAGTGTATCAAACGCGGAAAAAGCCGCAAATTATAGCGCAATCGGGACCGGTGCCGCAACACTTTAAGCCTTTTCCGACGCACGCCGCTTACGCGGCGATTGCACCCGGACGGCCGCGAGCGCACACTGCGGCACGCTGGTTGCGCCAGCACGCCAGAACGATCATTTTTAGCATTTAATAGAGCCGATGCTTTTTAGACACAAAAACAAAACACTCGCCACCCTACTCGCCACCGTTTTTGGCGGCATCGGTTTGCATCGCTTTTATCTGCGTGGCGCCAGTGACAAATGGGGCTGGCTACATGTGACGAGCGTGCCACTCTCGGGACTCGCGATCCATTTAGAGTTGGGTCACCAGGTTTTTTTTCAGGCCGCTCCGATGTTGCTGTCGATACTCGCCGGCTTTCTGGAGGCTCTGGTGCTGGGCCTGATGCCCGATGACCAGTGGGATCAACGCTTCAACCCGGACTCCGGTCAGACCAGTGTATCCAATTGGCCACTGGCACTAGTTCTTGTGCTGACACTCGGAGTCGGGGCTACTGCGCTTATCGGTGTGATTGCGCGCAGCTTCGATTTACTCTTCACAGGCGGCGCTTTCGGGTAGACCGCGTCATCGACTCGCTGCTGTTAAAACTGCTCTTCGGTCAATGCCATGACACCCGCACTGCCCTCCGTGATCGCCGCGCGATAGCCACTGGCCTGCACCAGATAGTGATCGGCAAAAAACCGCGCTGTGCCGATTTTTGCCCGATAAAACCCGGCATCGCCAGCACCTGCTGCCAGCTTCTGTTCAGCGATTAGCGCAGCGCGTGCCATCTGCCAACCGCCGAACACGATGCCGGCTAGTTTCAGATACAGCACACTGCCTGCAAAGACACCCTTGACATCGCTTTTGGCGTTTGCGGCGACGTAGCAGATAACGTCGTTCAGTGCCTGCGCTGCGTCCTGCAACCGGTGCCGGATCGCGCGCAAATCGGCGGATTCGGAACTCCCGAGTTCTGCCACGGTGGCATGCACCTGCGCCAGGATACTCAGGGCAAACGCGCCGCCGTCACGCACCGTTTTACGCCCGATCAGATCGTTGGCCTGAATCGCCGTAGTACCTTCGTAAATGGTCAGAATACGGGCGTCGCGATAGTACTGCGCAGCGCCGGTTTCTTCGATAAAGCCCATACCACCGTGAATTTGCACGCCGGTCGAAGCGACGTCGATCGACATCTCGGTTGACCAGCCCTTGACCACCGGCACCATGAATTCATAAAACGCTTCATTGGCCTTGCGGGTGGCACCATCGGTGTGATGGTGGCCGGCGTCGTGCGCGGCAGCGGTCACATACGATAGCGCCCGCGCTGCTTCGATCTGGGCCCGCATCGACATCAGCATGCGGCGTACATCCGGCTGATGGATGATGGTGACAGGCCCGGGCGAGCCCGCCAGATCGCGCGACTGCACGCGATCTTTTGCATAGCCTACCGCTTTTTGATAGGCCTGTTCGGCCACGCCGACACCCTGCATGCCGACCGCAAAGCGCGCCGCGTTCATCATGATGAACATATATTCCAGACCGCGATTTTCTTCTCCCACCAAAGTACCCACCGCGCCACCATGGTCGCCAAATTGGAGTACCGCAGTCGGGCTAGCCTTGATGCCCAGCTTGTGTTCGATCGAGACGCAATGCACATCGTTGCGAGCACCGAGAGACCCGTCGGTACTGACCAGAAATTTCGGCACCACGAACAACGAAATCCCCTTGACACCATCCGGCGCATTCGGCGTGCGTGCCAGCACCAGATGGATGATGTTCTCAGCCATGTCGTGCTCACCATAGGTGATGTAGATCTTGGTTCCGAACACCTTGTAGGTACCATCGTCCTGCGGCACGGCACGGGTGCGCACCATGGCCAGATCCGAGCCAGCCTGGGGTTCGGTCAGGTTCATGGTGCCGGTCCACTTGCCGGAAATCAAATTCGTCAGATAGGTATTTTTTTGGGCGTCGGAGCCGGCCGTCATCAAAGCTTCGATCGCGCCGTCCGTCAGCAGCGGGCACAGAGCAAACGACAGGTTGGCGGAATTGAGCATTTCAATGCACGGTGTTGCCACCAGCTTTGGCAAACCCTGCCCGCCAAAACCGACCGGATGCTGCACGCCCTGCCAGCCGGCTTCGCCGAATGCCCGGAACGCCTCTTTAAAGCCTTTGGTGGTCGTCACTTTCCCGTCATGCCAGTGGCTCGGCGATTGGTCGCCAGGCCAGTTCAGCGGCGCCACCACTTCACTGCAGAACTTGGCGTTTTCATGCAGCACTGCCTCGACGGTTTCAGGTGTCGCGTCTTCACAACCGGGCAAGGCGTTGACGGCGTGCAGACCGGCCAGTTCGTTCAGCACGAACAACATGTCTTTGAGTGGGGCGACGTAGCTCATGGAATACTCCGAAAAAATCGCGCAGGGACTGCGCCTAACTGGTACGAATTCACCGTTGGCCGCGACCCCGCCCGTTGCTGCCGCAATTGTTGCGGCAAAAATAAAATTTAGCCGAGCGCCGTTACAAGTTGCGGCACCACTTCGAACAGATCACCGACGATCCCGTAATCCGCCACTGAAAAAATCGGCGCTTCGGGATCCTTGTTGATTGCAACGATGGTTTTGGAATCTTTCATGCCGGCCAGATGCTGGATCGCACCGGAAATTCCGACCGCGATATATAACTGCGGCGCGACGATCTTGCCAGTCTGGCCGACCTGCCAGTCGTTCGGTACGTAGCCGGCATCGACAGCGGCACGCGAGGCACCCATTGCCGCACCCAGACGATCGGCAAGCGGCTCCAGAATTTTGAAATTATCAGCCGAGCCTACCCCCCGACCGCCTGATACGATCACTTTGGCCGCAGTCAGTTCAGGCCGGTCGGACTTGGCCAATTCGCGCGAAACGAATACCGACTTGCCGGAGTCCGCCACGGCGACGACGTTCTCGACGGCTGCAGAACCGCCACCTGCCGCCGGGTCAAAACCTGTAGTCCGTACCGTAATCACCTTGACTGCATCGGTCGACTGGACCGTGGCGATGGCATTGCCCGCATAGATCGGCCGCTCAAACGTATCGGCCGCATCGACCTTGATGATTTCGGAAATCTGACCCACATCGAGCCGCGCGGCGACACGCGGCGCAATATTTTTACCATAGGCGGTGGCCGGCGCCAGAATGTGTGAATACGCCGGTGCCAGTGCGAGCACCTGTTCGGCGACGTTTTCCGCCAGGCCGTCAGCAAATGGGGCTGCGTCGGCCAGTAACACTTTGGTAACGCCTGCCACCTGCGCGGTGGCTTGCGCGACAGCGGCGCAGTTGTGGCCGGCGATCAGAACATGTACCTCGCCACCGCATTGCGCAGCCGCGGTGATGGTATTCAAGGTGCTTCCTTTTAACGATGTATTGTCGTGTTCAGCAATGACGAGTGCAGCCATGATGGTTTCCTGGTGAGTTGCCGGGGCGCGGCGGGACCGAAGCGCTGAATTCAGCGCGCCCGCGCTTTGGGCGTAATGTTATTGAATGACTTTGGCTTCGTTCCTGAGCTTGGCAACCAGCGTGGCTACGTCCGGCACCTTGATACCGGCTGAACGCTTTGGTGGTTCGACAACCTTCAAGGTATTCAGACGCGGTGTCACATCGACCCCCAGATCAGCTGGCTTGACGACTTCCAGGATTTTCTTTTTGGCCTTCATGATGTTCGGCAACGTCACATAGCGCGGCTCGTTCAGGCGCAAGTCGGTGGTGATGATGGCAGGTAGCGTCAGCGAAAGGGTTTCAAGCCCGCCATCGACTTCCCGCGTGACATTGACCTTGTCGCCGTCGACCACCACTTTCGAGGCGAACGTGGCTTGCGGCCAGCCCAGCAATGCCGCTAACATCTGGCCGGTCTGATTGCAGTCGTCATCGATGGCCTGCTTGCCTAAAATGATCAACTGTGGCTGTTCCTTATCGGCCAGTGCCTTCAACAACTTGGCGACAGCCAGCGGCTGCAGCTCTACGTCGGTTTCCACCAGTACGCCGCGATCTGCACCAATCGCCATTGCAGTGCGCAAGGTTTCCTGACATTGCGGTACGCCGCACGACACGACGATCACTTCCGTTACCTTGCCGGCTTCCTTCAGTCGCATGGCTTCTTCCACCGCGATCTCGTCGAATGGATTCATCGACATTTTGACGTTGGCAATATCGACGCCGGAACCGTCTGATTTGACACGAACCTTAACGTTGTAATCCACCACGCGTTTGACTGGGACCAGGACTTTCATAGCGCTGCCTTTTGAGAAAATCGAATTGACGTTAACGTAAACTAGACCAGATTATAAAAGAGATTATGACACCCGTCAGAAATTTAGCACGATCGTTCTATTAATAGATGGAGGGATTCTACTAAAACACATGATGTTTCGATTCCGAGTGAAAACTTGCGGCGACAGCGAGGGCTGGATCACCGGCCCCTCTGTCCAATGTGTGCCGTGGCCGTCCACGCGCGCGGACCATTCGGGTTGCGGGATGGCCTGATGGTGGTGGCAGGGCCAGCGCTGCTTCAGGTTATTTGCGCCGCATGAAAAACACAAACTCTTTATTCTCGTCCGCCATTTCAACCAGCTCGTTGCCGGTCTGCTTGGCAAATGCCTGGAAATCCCGCACCGACCCCGGATCGGTCGCCGTGACGCGCAACACCTGCCCGCTGACCATGTCTGACAGGGCCTTCTTGGTCTTCAGTATAGGCAGCGGACAGTTCAGGCCGCGTGCGTCGAGCTCTTTGTGGAAATCCATGACATTGCTCTCGCATCAGGTGAGATTGCTTACATGCCCCAAATTCTACCGGAAAATTGCATTATCTTGACGCGCTCGCGCGGCCTTATGAGGCAAGCTCGGGCAAATCGACATACGTAACCGGTAAACCCCGCCCGCGCATCCAGTCCGCCACCGCATGGCCGGTGCCGGCACGCCAGGGTCGCAGCTTTTCTGGTGCAATCAATCGAAACTCCACCAGTTCTTCGGAAAGGCAAATCGCGCCGGAGGCTCTGACATGGTAGGCAATGACCACTTCATTCTTGCGCATGAATTCATACACGCCGATCAGCGTCACGGCGTCGGCGTCCAAATTGGTTTCTTCCTTGAGCTCGCGCGCGATGCCTTGCTCGGGAGTTTCGTCGCGTTCCATGAAGCCGGTCACCAGCGCAAAGCGTTGCTCCGGCCACGCGGCATTGCGCGCCAGCAGAATACGGCCTTCGATCTCCACCAGCGCTGCCAGCACCGGCAACGGATTGTCCCAGTGGATCCAATGCCCGGTCGGACAGCTAACCCGTTCGCGCCCAGCCTTCGTCTGCAGCATCAGGGGTGCTGCGCAGAGCGGGCAAAACTGATAGGCGCTCACGGCTGGAGCCTGGCTTCGACCCAACCCGCGACACCGGTCAGTGCCGCGGCGAGGCCAGACGGATCGGTTCCGCCCGCCTGCGCCATGTCGGGCCGCCCACCGCCCTTGCCGCCCACCTGCTGGGCAACAAAGTTGACCAATTCGCCGGCCTTGACGCGATCAGTCGTATCCGCTGTCACGCCAGCGATCAGACTGACCTTGCCATCGTTGACGGCGGCCAGCACGATCGCGGCGGTTTTCAGCTTGTCCTTGAGTCTGTCCATGGTCTGGCGCAAGGCAGTGACATCGGCGCCAGCCAGCGTTGCGGCCAGCACCTTGATACCTTTGACATCGACGGCTTGCGCTAACAGCTCATCGCCCTGACCGGAGGCCAACTTTGATTTCAGTAACGCCAGTTCTTTTTCGAGAACGCGTACATGATCCTGTACCTGACCGATGCGCTGGGTCAGTTCTTCGGGTGGAGTTTTGAGCGCCGCTGCAGCCTCGTCGACACGCTGGCTGAGGCCCTGCACCAGGGTCAGGGCGCCTTCACCCGTCACCGCTTCGACGCGCCGAATCCCGGCCGCGACGCCGCTTTCAGCGACGATCTTGAACAGACCGATGTCTCCTGTGCGGGCGACGTGCACGCCACCACACAGTTCCTTGGAGCTACCGATTCCGAGCACACGCACTTCGTCACCATATTTTTCGCCGAACAACGCCATCGCGCCATACGCGACCGCGGCGTCATAGGACATCAGTCGCGCTTCGGTTGCCATATTGGCGAGAATTTCGCGATTGACGATCTGTTCGACCTGGCGGATTTCACCGACACTCAACGGACCATTGTGACTGAAGTCGAACCGCGTCTTGTCGGCATCGACCAGCGACCCTTTTTGCGAAACATGGCCACCCAGCACATCCCGCAAAGCCTTGTGCATCAGGTGCGTGGCGGAGTGATTACGGATGGTGTGGGCGCGGTGGATCGCATCGACACGGGCTGCCACCTTATCGCCCACCGACAGCACACCGTTGGCCAAGGTGCCATGATGACCGAATACGTCGGCCTGAATTTTAAGCGTATCGACGACCACAAATTCTGCAGCCGCGGCGATCAGCAATCCGGTATCGCCGACCTGACCGCCTGACTCGGCATAAAACGGTGTCACACCCAGTACCACCACCGCCTCCTGCCCGGCTGCGACATGTTGCACCGGGCTGCCGTTGACGTACAGCGCTACAACGCTGCTGTCCTGGTCAAGCCCGTCATAGCCGACAAATCGGGTTTTCTCGCCGGTATATTCCATCGCCGCAGCCATTTTGAATTTGCCGGCGGCGCGCGCGGTCGTGCGCTGCTGCTCCATCGCGCCCTCGAAACCCGCTTCGTCCAGTTCGACGTTGCGTTCACGGCAAATGTCCGCGGTCAGATCGAGCGGAAAACCGAACGTGTCATAGAGCGCAAACGCAGTCTGGCCATCGAGGCGGGTCGGCGTCGCGAGCAATGCTGCTTCGAGTATTTTCATGCCATGCTCGAGAGTCTCGCCAAAGCGTTCTTCTTCCTGCTTCAGGACTTGCCCGACCCGCGCTGCGGCATCGGTCAGCTCCGGATAGGCGGCGCCCATTTCCAGTACCAGATCGTCCACCAGCTTGTAAAAGAACGGTTTGGTCTGGCCGAGTTTATGCCCATGTCGCAGCGCGCGACGAATGATCCGGCGTAGCACATAGCCGTGCCCTTCGCTGCCAGGAATGATGCCGTCGACAATCAAGAATGCACAGGCCCGAATATGATCGGCGATCACTTTGAGCGAGTTATTGGTCAGGTCGGCGCAGCCGGTCTCGCGCGCGGCGGCCTTGATCAGATTTTGAAACAGATCGATCTCATAATTGCTGTGCACATGTTGCAGCACTGCCGCCAGTCGCTCCATACCCATGCCGGTATCGACACAGGGTTTGGGCAGGCGCGGCATGTTGCCTTGCTCGTCGCGATTGAACTGCATGAACACCAGGTTCCAGATTTCGATATACCGGTCGCCGTCCTGATCGGCGCTGCCCGGCGGGCCGCCCCAGATTTCTGGGCCATGATCATAAAAAATTTCGCTACATGGCCCGCAGGGGCCCGTGTCGGCCATCTGCCAGAAATTATCCGAAGCGTAGCGCGCACCCTTGTTGTCGCCGATACGGATAATGCGCTCGATCGGAATGCCGATTTCGTTGGCCCAGATGTCGTATGCTTCGTCGTCTTCGTGGTAGACGGTGACCCAGAGCTTTTCTTTGGGCAGCAGATACACTTGGGTCAGCAATTCCCATGCGTACTGAATCGCGTCGCGCTTGAAGTAATCGCCAAAGCTGAAATTGCCGAGCATCTCAAAAAACGTGTGATGGCGCGCGGTGTAACCGACATTTTCCAGATCATTATGCTTACCACCGGCTCGCACGCATCGCTGCACTGATGTCGCGCGCGAGTAGCTACGGCTGTCGGTTCCCAAAAATACATCCTTGAACTGCACCATGCCGCTATTGGTCAGCAACATGGTCGGATCACTGCCCGGAATCAGTGGGCTCGAGCGCACGATGGTGTGCCCTTTGGATTCAAAGAATTTGAGGAATCTTGCGCGGATTTCAGTGGATTTCATGGCTTGGGCGTTGGGGTAAAGATAGTGCAGGATGCGATGCTGCGGGCGCCTGATTATACGTGATGCGTCGCCTTCTCCGAGCCTGCGCGCTGAGCGCTCAACCGGATTGCTCCGAAGGATGGCGCATGCCGAAATCAGCAGCGATCAGATCGATGCGGTCGGTACAAAATCCGTCCACCCCCCAATCGAACAGTTCACCGGCACGTTCAACCGTATTGACGGTGTAGCAGAACAGGCTGAAGCCGGCTGCCTTGACCGCTGCCGCCAGTAACGGTGTCAAATGTTTTTGATTCACATGCAACGCCGTTGCATCGACCTGATGCAGGCGCGCTGGCCAATCCGGCGTAATTCTATCGACCAGCAAGCCACGCGCAATTGCCGGTGCCCCGGCTGCAGCCGCTTCGAGCGCTTCCAGCGAAAACGACGAGAACAGCGGGAGCATCTGCCCCGGTACCAGCTCGCCACGCGTGATGCGCGCTACCGCTTCTCCGGTGGCGCGCTCGAATCCAGCGGCCGGTTTGATCTCCACATTCATCCAGATCCGATGCGCCTGACAAAATTCGAGCGCCTGACGATAAGTTGGCACCGCTTCATTCTGGAACATCGCGCCAAACCAGCTGCCGGCATCCATTGCGGCCAACGCAGCAGCGGAGGTGCCCGCCACCGACCCGCATCCGGGGACGGTGCGACCGAACCGTTCATCGTGCATCAGCACCGGCACGCCATCCTGCGCTAACATCACGTCAAACTCAACCGCGCGATAGCCGTGGGCCAGACCGCAACGCAGCGCCGCGATAGTGTTTTCAGGTGCTAGCGTGCCGCCGCCGCGATGCGCTACGACCCGCGGAAAAGACCAGATTGTCGTCATGAAAATGTCTCCTGTAAGTTCTAGCCAGTTTAAAGTGGCGATTTGAAGAATCCAAACCAATTTCGAAAGCACCGCACGCAATGCCAAACAGTCCCGCTAAAACTGCACTCGGCCACCTGCGCATTCTCGATCTGACACGAGTACTGGCCGGCCCGTGGTGCGCCCAAAATTTTGCCGATCTGGGCGCCGACGTGATCAAGATCGAACGCCCCGGTACCGGTGACGACACGCGCGCGTGGGGCCCGCCCTATCTGCGCGATGCCGATGGTGGTGATACCAGCGAGGCGGCTTACTATCTCGCTGCCAACCGCGGCAAACGCTCGGTCACGGTAGATATCAGTACCACAGAGGGCCAGCAGATTATTCGGGCATTAGTGGCAACGTCCGATATCGTGCTGGAAAATTACAAAGTCGGGCAGTTGCAGAAATACGGCCTCGACCATGCCGCCCTCAAATTGATCAAACCCGATCTGGTGTACTGCTCCATTACCGGCTTCGGCCAGACCGGGCCGTACGCGCAACGCGCAGGGTACGACTTCATTATCCAGGGCATGGGCGGATTCATGTCGGTGACCGGCGAGCGCGACGCGCTGCCCGGCGGCGGGCCCCAAAAGGCCGGTATAGCAATCACCGATTTGATGACCGGCATGTACGCCACCATCGCGGTGCTGGCAGCGCTCAGTCATCGCGACCGCACCGGAGAAGGCCAGTACATCGACATGGCGCTGCTCGATGTGCAGGTGGCGATGATGGCCAACATGGGCACCAACTATCTGGCCAGCGGCACGGCACCGCAGCGCTGGGGCAACGCCCATCCGAACATCGTGCCGTATCAATCATTCGCCACCAGCGACAGTCACATCATCGTCGCGGTCGGCAACGACAGGCAGTTTAAAAAATTCGTCAGCGCCGCCGGGTATCCGGAACTGGCTGACGACGTGCGCTTTGCGACCAATCCCGCCCGTGTACGCCATCGCGATCTGTTGATACCCTTGCTCGCCGGCTTTATCGCGGCGCATCCAAAACGGTACTGGATCGACCTGCTTGAGCGCGCCGGGGTGCCGTGTGGTCCGATCAACGACCTGGATGAAGTGTTCAAAAATCCGCAAGTACTGGCACGCGGCATGCAAATCGATGTGCCGCACCCGCTCGGTGTCGCAGCCCGACTGGTTGGCAGTCCGATGCACCTTTCGGTGACGCCCCCCACGTGCTCTATTGCACCGCCGATGCTGGGTCAGCATACCGATGAAGTCCTGTGCGAATTGCTCGGCTATGACGTACCGTATGTGGCGGCGCTACGCGCCCGCGGCGTGGTTTAAGCCCCCATGATCGACTTCGACTGGGACAATCCTTACCCCTCTGTGCGGGCGCCCGTACTGGCACGCAATGTCGTGGCGACATCACAACCGCTAGCGGCGCAGGCAGGGCTGCGCATGCTGCAAAAAGGCGGCAACGCGGTCGATGCGGCGATCGCCGCAGCGGCTGCGCTGACGATCGTCGAACCGGTCTCGTGCGGCCTGGGTAGCGACGCGTTTGCGCTGGTCTGGGACGGCGCGACGTTGCAGGGGCTGAATGCGTCCGGTACGGCGCCGGCGGCATGGACACCGGCCTATTTCAAGCAGCGTCACGGCGGGGTCTTTCCCACACGTGGCTGGGACACGGTAACGGTACCCGGCGCGGTTGCCGGCTGGGTAGCGCTATCGGACAGACTGGGAAAACTGCCTTTCGCAGAGTTGCTCGAACCGGCCATCGAACTGGCTGCGCGCGGCTATCTGGTATCTCCCATCGTCCAGCAGAAATGGGCAGCGGCGATACCCCTTCTGCGCCATCAGCCCGGTTTTGCGGAAGCCTTCATGCCGCATGGGCGGGCACCGCATATCGCCGAATTGTTCACGCTGGCGGACGCAGCACGCACGCTGACGCGGATTGCCGAAAGTCGCGGCGAGGCGTTTTATCGCGGTGAACTCGCCGAGGCGATGGTGGCGCACGCTGCCAGACACGGTGGCGCGATGACGCTCGCCGATCTTGCGACCTATGCGCCCGAATGGGTGGCACCGATTTCAAAGGATTTCGCTGGTCATACCGTACACCAGATTCCGCCCAACGGCCAGGGCATTGCCGCATTGATGGCGCTGGGCATGCTGGAGCACCTTGACATTGTTAACCTTGCGCGGGATTCTGCAGCCAGTCAGCACCTCCAGATCGAAGCCATGAAACTCGCATTCGCCGACACCTATCGCTGGGTCGGCGACGCGCACAGCATGACGCAAATGCGGATACAGGACCTGCTCGATCCCGCCTATCTGGCAGCGCGCGCGCGCCTGATCGATCGTTCGCACGCCGGCGATTTTGCGCACGGCACGCCGCCGCTTGGTGGTACCGTCTATCTGACTGCCGCCGATGAAAACGGCATGATGGTCAGTTTCATTCAATCGAATTACATGGGCTTCGGTTCGGGCATCGTGGTGCCCGGCACGGGCATCAGCCTGCAAAATCGCGGTCACTGCTTTTCGCTCGACAGCCGGCACCCGAACTGCGTGGCACCGGGCAAACGCCCGTTTCACACGATCATTCCGGGATTTTTAAGCCGTGACGGCAAGCCGCAAATGAGCTTCGGCGTGATGGGCGGAAACATGCAGCCGCAAGGCCATGTGCAGGCGCTGGTACGAATGCTGGTGTATCGCCAGCAGCCGCAGGCAGCGTGCGACGCACCGCGCTGGAAAGTCAACCAAGGATACTCGGTCGATGTCGAACCGACCGTTGGCGCCGAGGTGGTCAGTCAACTCGCGTCGCTCGGGCATCGCATCGAAAGTCTGGCCGACAGTTACATGGACTTCGGCTCCGGGCAGTTCATATGGAAACTCGGCGATGCATCGGACAGCGGCTATCTGGCAGCCAGCGATGCGCGTCGCGATGGCCAGGCAGTGGGATTTTAAGATGGTCTGCGAATGGCGCCGTATCGATGCACATTGGCGCACGGCAAACGCTATTTCATCGCACGCTGCTGGTGCCGGCGTACCGCTGCGTCGATACTACGAGCATCGTTACTGCAACAGGATCCCGGCCATGTTTACTCCCCTGATTTTGATCCATTTGTCGGCCGCACTGTCAGCGGTTTTGATCGGCGCGTTCGTGATGGCGCAAACCAAAGGAAATACGCGACACCGATTGCTCGGGCGTATTTGGGTCAGCCTGATTTTGCTCACGGCCATCAGCTCATTCTGGCTGCAAAGCAAGGGCCATTTCTCATGGATTCATTTATTGTCGGTCTGGACAATTGTGTCGATGGTAATCGCCATACATGCCATCCGTCACCACAATCTGCAGCGCCATCTGCGTTTCATGCGCGGTAGCTATATCAGCCTGCTGGTAGCCGGTGTTTTCACGCTGCTACCCTTTCGTCGGCTTGGCTCGTTACTATGGCATTCGGTGGGGCTGGTCTGATGATCGATCGGCGCAAGCTGCTGACGCTAGCAGTCGCTGCGGCAAGATCGATGGGCTCGCTAATTCTGATCTGCGCGGCCTGTGCGGTGATCGTCACGTATGTCATCCGGTTGCAGTCGACACTCTGGCAAAGTATGGTGTTTTCACTCTCTGTCGGTGGCGCCACGATGTTGTTGATCCGAGTTGGCTACTGGCTGATCTGGAGCAATGGCAAACCGTCCAAATTCGGTTTCGCCGCGTTGATCGCCGTGGCTACGCCGCTGGCGTTCATGCTCGGCAGTTCCATTGCTGCGGGGCTACTTGATCTGCCGGTCAGTGACTTCGGGCTTAATCATTTGCATGCGAACGCAGGGATCGTGATTTTGACGGTGCTGGCGAGCATCTTTTCAACCTGGTTTTTCTGGGCGCAGGCGCGGCTCGAACGGCTGAACGCCACTACTGCCGCCATTGAGCAGCAAGCGACCCGTGCGCGCCTGCAGATGCTGCAGGCCCAGATCGAGCCGCATATGCTGTTCAATACGTTAGCCAACTTGCAGGGTCTGATCGCACTCGATCCGGTGCGTGCGCAACTTCTGCTCGATCAACTGATTGTCTATCTGCGTGCGACATTATCATCATCACGCACCGCCGCGACCACACTGGCGCACGAATTCGATCTGATGCGGGCGTATCTGGAATTGATGTCGGTGCGAATGGGCAAGCGACTGACATATCGACTGGATTTGCCGAACGAACTGCGCGACGTGACTGTGCCGCCGATGCTGCTGCAGCCGCTGGTCGAAAACGCTATCAAGCATGGTCTCGAACCGAAACTGGACGGCGGGACAATTATGGTCAGCGCGCGCCAGAATATTGCCACCCTGACGCTGCTAGTTAGTGATACCGGGATTGGTCTCGACTGCACAGTGGGCACGTCCAGCCAGCTTGGTGTCGCCAATGTACGAGAACGCCTGCAGGCTCTGCACGGCGACGCTGCGACATTTACGCTGACGCCCAATCTGCCTGTCGGCACACTGGCACAACTCATCTTGCCGATCGTTCCATGACTATTCTGCGCGCCCTGATTGCCGAAGACGAACCAATTTTGCTGCAGATGCTGGTGCACGCCCTGCAACGCGTATGGCCCGAGTTATACATCATCGCGCAGGTGGAAAATGGCGTCGACGCGGTCACGCAAGCGCTGGCGCTGCGCCCGGACATCCTGTTCCTCGACATCAAAATGCCGGGACTGAGTGGTCTCGAAGCGGCACGCGAACTGGCAGACGAATGGCCTGACGACAGTGTATTTCCGATGCTGGTGTTTGTCACCGCTTACGAACAGTTTGCGCTGGCGGCATTCGATCATGCCGCAGTCGACTATGTCTGCAAACCGATCTCGGATGAACGTCTGGCAAAAACCGTACAGCGTCTGCGCAGCCGTGCCGTGGCGCCCGATGGTGAGCTCGACCGCGTACTGCACCAGTTGCGCACGCTGCTACCCGACAGCGCAGCAGCGGTGCCCGCGTTGACCATACTGCGAGCAGCGGTGGGCAATCAGGTGCGCATGATTCCGATCGCCGATGTGGTGTATTTTGAGGCGACGGACAAATATTTGCGTGTGGTTACCGCGGACGGCGAAGCGTTGATCCGAATGAGTCTGAAAGAGCTGTTGCCCCAACTCGACCCCGCTCAATTCTGGCAAATCCATCGTGGTACGGTAGTGAATGCTGCCACCATCCTGCTGGCTCAGCGTGATGAAGCCGGCAAGCTCAGTGTGCGATTGCGCGGTCGGACCGAGCCTCTGCGCGTCAGCCGGCTGTTTGCCCACCTGTTCCGGCAGATGTGAGCGCGGCGCTGACGCTGTCAATTTGTCGCAGCGGATCAGCGTGCTGCTATGGTAGTGTCGGTCTTTTGAATTTCTCGAAAGCATACGATCATGGCAAAAATTCTAGGTATCGTCGCGTTGGTCGTGTTCCTGGTTCTCCCTGTGCTGCTGGTGGTGGCTGGCCAACTCGGGCTCCTGCACGGCAAGCGTCCCACCGATCTCGGATTGCAGGGCGGCATGCTGAAGCCCCCCGTCAAAAATTCCTGGAACGTGGTGTCGAGTTATGCCCTTCTGCAGCCACACACCGATTATCACGTGATCGATCCGATCCGCTACAGCGGCGACGCCAAGACGGCCTTCGACAAGCTCAATGGGATCGTGCGCGGTATGGCCGGCGTGACTGTGGTGACCAGTAACGCCGACTACCTGTATGCCGAGTTTCAGACGCCGTTACTGAAATTTGTCGATGACGTCGAGTTTGTGCTGGACCAGCCCGCCAGCGTAATCCAGATGCGCTCGGCGTCGCGTCTTGGCCGCAAGGACTTCGATGCCAACCGAAATCGGCTGGAAGCCATCCGGGCCAGCTTCAACCGTTAAATTCCGGACAGGCATCTGCTCAGGAGCAGGCCGGGAGCGACAGTGCCTGCAACACCTGTCCATGCGATGACTGTACAAATGCCGCGACGCCCAAATTTTTAATCTGGCTGCCGACCGGAATCCGTAGGGTCCGGTTCAACGTCGCCGTACCCTGATTCAGCACGGCCGGTCCGATCCATTCGCGTACCACATAGTCGTGATGCAACTGCACGCCACCGTTTTCACCGGCGGTCACATTGCTCACCACACCGTTCTCGTACAAGGCCACGAACAACTGTCCCGCCTGTGCCGAGTTTGCAGTTACTGCGATTGCGATTCCGGCAGCGCTGGGCTGCCCAAGCACGATTGACACGGTGGCTTCAGCCGGACGAGCGTTCGTGCGACGGATCGCGTCGAGGGTATCGCTGTGCCAGCCACGCAATTCATGGCCATCGACGAACACCTCCGGCGTGTAAATCGTCCTTGCCGCGGCGAGTCCGGACAGCCAGCGCTGGCGCGCGGTCAACGTCGGCGACGCAAACCGGTCTTTCCAGCCGAGGGTATCCCAGTAATCGACATGCAGAGCGAGCGGCACGAAGTGTTCGGTACTAACCCCTGAACGAGCAGCCTCGATGCGCAATGCACTGACCTGCCGGTCAGCGGGTGGGCAACTGCTGCAACCCTCGGAGGTGTACAACTCAAGTAGCGCGACAGTGTAGGGTGGACTCTGCTTCTGGCAGGTTTGCGCCAGGGCCGGTAGTGCGGCACAAAGCATGGCCGCCACGCCGAGCATGTTGAAGGTAACACGACAACGCATTTCAGCTCCTTACGACAATCGTGTCGTGCAGCTTGGTCTTGCGCGTGGATCGAACCTTACAAACATAAAAAAAAGCACCCGAAGGTGCTTTTTCTGTCATGTGTTCCAACCAGCGCAGGCCAAAGCCCGCAGCCCATTAAAACTTGTGACGGACGCCGACGTTAAAGGCCTTTTCGTTCGAGCCATCGGAAATCGCGTTGCCAACCGTATAGCCCGCTGCGTTGCTGTTGTTGATGCGCGCATACGAAGAATAAAAATTCGTGCGCTTCGACAAAGCATAGGTGTAGCCGACACCGATCTGGTTAGCATCCTGGCCAAAATCCGAACGATCTTTGTGACGGATGTAGGAAGCCATGAAGCTGCTGGCACCGAACGGAACCGAAACGCCGACCAGGAAATTGTTCGCGTCAAGGAACTGATCATCCTTATCTTTGCGATAGGCCATCGCCAATTTGACCACGCTGAAATCATACGAACCTGTCAACTGCGTGTACTTGGCTGCCCCAGTGATCGGCGGCACAGGTGCTGCGGCCGTAAAATCCTTACCAGTAATGGTATTTGGGAACGGTGTAGCCGGACTCGTCGTCTGGTTCAGGTTGGTAGCGCCGTTGGCACCCAGCTGGTCCTTCTCGTACGATAATTTGATTACCGCCGGGCCGTTCGCGTAGCCGATCGAACCACCAAGCGTGCGCTTTGACGATACGTCACCAGCGACTTCACCGAAACCGTATTCTGCCTCAGCCGTGAAGCCACCCGTTTCAGGGGTGCTGTACTTAATCATGTTGTTATTGCGCGAGCCAAATGGATAGCGGAAAAGATTAGTTGAATTGCCGGCTAGCCCCGTGCCGAATGGATCGACTTCGTCCAATGCAATAAATTGCGACTGATACTGACGACCCAGCGAGACCATTCCGAAATTACCAGCCAAACCGACCCATGCCTGACGGCCGAAAGCGCGGTTACCCTGATTGAACCCACCGGTATCCATTGCAATACCCGTTTCGAGCTGAAACAGCGCCTTCAGACCGCTGCCCAGATCTTCGGTTCCCTTGAAGCCAAGGCGTGAACCGGACTGTATCCCGCTGTCCAGTTTCGTAATGCCAGGACCAAGGCTGCCATATTCGCGGATGAAGCCGACGTCGGCAACGCCATACGCGGTCACCGAAGTTTGTGCTGACGCGGCACCAGCGAAGGCACCGAACACTGCTAGGGCAAGAAGCGATTTTTTCATAAGTATTTCCTAGATGGTTGTGGAAAAAATTTAAGTTTTGCAACAAAAGGAATCGCTCTCTGGCGAACCGCTGTAGTCAGAAACTGTTTGCTGCCGTTATTTTGCTAAAAACATTGCTTAAAAAAAAGGTACCCATTGTTGCATTGCTTCAGCCATTTTTTGAAGAGCATCGCGATCACATCGTTTGTCCCGGCAGGCTTCTTTTGTCGCAGTTACATCATCGGTTCCAGCGGATCTAAATCTCTGTCTCCAGTTTGTCCTGCCGTCACCGGTAGCCTGCCCATTTCGCATCCATAGGCAAAATTCTATGCCGTAATTCTACATTTTTACGAATTGGCGTGACCGCTTTCTGACGATCGTCCGATATCGCAGAAACGAATTTAGCTGGCGAGACCCGAAACAAAAATTGGAAAATGCCGTCATTCCAGATATAACGTTCGGCGTCGATCCCGTACAGCCGGTACGCCACAAGCGCAAGGAACGCCGACGTTGCAGAGTTGCACCCTCGCATAGCGCCATGCTGCGGAGCGGCAAAACACACTTGTCTCATAGGCAGATTGTTCTACTTGGGACATCGTTTTTTCAGGTCTCCCGTGCGACTCCGACTGTGCGACGTGTCAGACGAAATTTAGTTCCGTACATAACGGACAACCAAACTTATCCTAGCGACAAAAATTTTTAGATTTTTAACAATTCTGTCGCTAAACTGCCACAACAGCAGGGCCTTTGGGTCCATCGGGTCCTTCTCCGAAACATTTTCGATACGCGGCCGAACCATTTCAGTCCATCAAACTGCCATTTCACAAAAGGGTACGTCGACTGGACGACGGTCCCGTCCGCTTCGGTCTGACCGGGCAATGACTGTAGCCCAGTAGCCGGCCACCAGTGACGATTCGCAAACCTACGCGCACCGATGCCAGCAGCCCTGGCAAAGCACGCCTGAACGATAGTCTACGGTAAAATAACCGGACACAATCACGGCGACCGCCGCCCTAGTCCTCCATGAGCAATGAAATAATCGCCAAGGCAGCGCCCGCCCCGACGCCCGCCGCAGTGCCTTCACCTAATTTTTTACGTGGCGTTATCGATAACGATCTGGCGCAGCACAAATATGCCGGCCGCGTCGATCAGGCGCAGCGTCCGCTGCCGCAGGTCATCACCCGTTTCCCGCCTGAGCCTAATGGCTATCTGCATATCGGCCATGCCAAATCGATTTGCCTGAATTTTGGTTTGGCTCGCGATTACCACGGACACGCGCACTTGCGGTTTGACGACACCAATCCCGCCAGAGAAGAACAGGAATACGTCGACACGATACTTGATTCGGTGCGGTGGCTCGGGTTCGACTGGCATGCCGACGGACAAACCCATCTGTACTACGCCAGCGATTATTTCGACACCCTTTACCAGATGGCCGAGAGTCTGGTCCTGGCCGGACACGCCTATGTCGACAGCCAGTCGGCCGAGGACATGGCGCGCCATCGCGGCAACTTTAGCGATCCGGGTGTCGATTCGCCGTTTCGAAAACGGCCGGCGGCGCAGTCGCTGGATTTGCTGCGACGCATGAAGGCGGGCGAATTTGCTGACGGTGCGCATGTTCTGCGCGCCCGCATCGACATGACCTCGCCGAACATGAATTTGCGCGATCCGGCAATTTACCGGATTCGACACGCAAACCATCACCGCACTGGTGACACTTGGTGCATTTATCCGATGTATGACTACACGCACCCGATTTCGGATGCGCTTGAAAACATTACGCATTCGATCTGCACGCTGGAGTTTCAGGATCACCGGCCATTTTATGACTGGATTCTGGAACGTCTGTGCGAAGCCGGCTACTTCAAAAAGCCACTGCCGCACCAGTATGAATTCGCGCGGCTGAACCTGACCTATGTAGTCACCAGCAAGCGTAAGCTGCGCCAGCTCGTCGAAGAAAAGGTCGTCGATGGATGGGACGATCCGCGCATGCCGACATTGGTCGGAATCCGGCGGCGCGGCTTTACCCCGGAATCAATTCAGATGTTTTGCGAACGCACTGGCGTCACCAAATCTGATAGCTGGATCGACATCGCAACCCTGGATGGCTGCCTGCGCGAAGATCTCGATCCGAAAGCGCCGCGCGCAACAGCCGTCCTGCGCCCTCTGAAACTTGTCATCGATAACTTTCCGACTGGTTCCGTGATCGATTGTCAGGCGCCGGTGCATCCGCATTTTGCCGACCGCGGCAACCGGACGATTGCGCTCTCGGATACGTTGTGGATCGAGCAGGATGATTTTATGGAAGTGCCGACCAAAGGATACTTTCGACTATTTCCGGGAAATCGAGTGCGTCTGCGCTATGGCTTTGTAATCGAGTGTACCGGCTGCGATAAGGATGCGGACGGCAAGGTGGTTGCGGTCCACTGCAATTATTTTGAGGACAGCCGGTCCGGTACCGAGGGGTCGGCAAATTACAAGGTCAAAGGGAATATTCACTGGCTGAGCGCAGCCCACGCGCTGGCTACGGAAGTGCGCCTGTTCGACCGGTTATTTACCGATCCACAGCCTGATGCTGGCGGCAAGGATTTCAGGCTGGTGCTCAATCCGAATGCGCGCGAAGTAGTACACGGCTGGCTCGAGCCGGGTTTGCAGCATGCGGTGCCGGATCAAAAATTTCAATTCGAACGACATGGCTATTTTGTTGCGGACAGGGTCGACTCCGCACCCGGGAAACCGATTTTTAATCGCATCACCACGCTCAAAGACAGCTGGGGCAAGTAAGCACTACGCCTGACCAAACCGACTTTTCAAGTGACACCGCCATGACCTTCGCCACCTGGTTCACGTTTTTTATCGCGGCCTGTATCATCGCCATTTCACCGGGCTCCGGTGCGATCCTGTCGATGTCGCATGGGTTGTCCTACGGCGTCAAGAAAACCAGTGCGACGGTATTGGGCTTGCAGGTGGGTCTGATGATGGTATTGGCAGTCGCGGGGGCCGGGGTCGGCTCGTTATTGCTGGCGTCTGAAGTCGCCTTCAATATCGTCAAGGTGATCGGCGCACTGTATTTAATTTATCTCGGCATCTCGCAGTGGCGCGCACGCGTGGTGCCATCAGAATTAGCGCAGGCCGGCCGTTCAGATACCGTTGTGCCCGGTTTTGGACGGCGCGTTCTGATCGGTTTTCTGACCAACGCGACCAACCCGAAGGGGATTATTTTTATGGTCGCGGTGCTGCCGCAATTTATCAGCCGCGACGCGGCGCTGCTGCCGCAGTTGCTGATACTGGGTGTGACCATGTGCACCATCGATCTGATCGTAATGCACAGTTATGCGTTCGCAGCAGCGTCGATGCAACGGTATTTCAGGGACGCCCGCGCAATCAAAAAACAAAATCGTTTCTTTGGCGGCGTGCTGATGGCGGTCGGCACCGCACTGTTTTTTGTCAAGCGAAATGTCACTTGAGTGACCCGTCAACGCGGGACCTACGGCGCGATAAAATGCGCCCGACTGAAGGAGGACAGCTGCTTTTCATACCATTGCACCAGATGATCGAAGCGTTCCAGCTGGCTTGGGTTCAGACGCACTGTCGTGTCTTTGAACAGGGCCGGATCGAACGGCTGTCCGCCCTGGCGCATTTCGTAGTGCAGGTGCGGGCCTGTTGCCATGCCTGTCATACCGACCTGTCCGAGTACGTCCCCCTGGCGTAACTGCGTGCCGCTCGCGACGCCTCGTGCAACCAACTGCAAGTGTCCGTAATAGCTCGACCACCCACCCGCATGCTGGACCGTCACCAGATTGCCATATTCGCCACGCGCTCCGGCGAAACTCACCTTACCATCAGCGGTCACCCGCACTGGCGTGCCCAGCGGGGCGGCAAAATCGATCCCCGTATGGGCCCGCCAGAGTTTCAGAATGGGATGGAAACGTGCCACCGAATAGCCCGAGGTGATGCGTGAAAATACGATGGGCGACTGTAAAAAACTGCGTTGCACTTGCCAGCCCTGCGCAGAATAATAATTCGGTTCCGTCGCGCTGCTGTCATCGAATGAATACGCCGACAGGGTGCGGCTCGGTGTGATCAGGCGCACCGCCAGGATGTGTCCGGGACGCACTGGCTGATCAGGTTCGGACAGCATTTCGAACAGGATCGTGCCTTTGAAACCGTTGGCCAGATCACGGTGAAAATCGATTTCGCCGGAAAACAGTTTCACCATCTGGTCCACCACGGTTCCCGGAATGCCGAGCTGATCGGCGCTGCGATAGAATTTTGCACTGACCGGCTCGGCTAGTGCAGGCGCGGCAACCCGGTTGCCCGTGTCGACCCGCAGTTGACCCTTCACTTGGCGCGCGCGCAGCATTTGCTGCGGTGAGAGCGATAGATACACGGCGGTAGGCACTGTTACGGCACGCCATTCGATCCAGATTCTGCCGTCCGGAAGCGGTCGGCGCGGCCAGTCACTGGGCAGCGTACTAATAGCGCCGCCGCTCGCCAGATCCTGCAATAAAGTGGGCCACGCGTCAGCCGCCACTTGACAACGTGCCAGAACAGTTTGCCACGTGTCTCCCTGCGCCAACGTTACCGGGCCGGTAAAACGGCGCTCGGGTGCCGTGCTGTCGGCTGTCTCGGCAAACACAAAATCGGCTGGACTGAATTTGGCAGTATCGATACGAGCGTCGGTGTCGGAGGCGCCAAACGTGATTACTTTCAGGACCGGCTCGGGTGATGTCGCCGCAGTTACGAGTGGCGCGCACAGGCAAAGTCCACACCCCAGGACCAGCCGTGTGGCGCGATGCATCAGCCATGCAATACTATTGAATCGATGCAAACTCACTCCTTTCGGTATCCGGATCAAGATCAAAGGCGCATGTTAACGCGATTGGCGCACGGCGACTGTGCGTTAGCCGGTACAATCGCCGGATTATTTTTCGCCGAGACCCGCAATGGTTGATCCTGCTGTCCTGCTGCAATATGCGCTGCCGAAACAGTCCATGACCTGGCTGGCCGGCAAAATTGCCAACGCCGAAGCGGGCGCCATCACGACGGCGATTATTCGTCGTTTTGTCGCACACTATGGCGTGAACATGGCCGAGGCAGCCGAACCCACGATTACTGCGTACGTCAGCTTCAACCATTTTTTTACGCGTGCCCTGCGCCCCGACGCCAGACCGCTTGCCGTTGCCGATTATGTTTGCCCGGTCGATGGCGCGATCAGCCAGTTCGGCGCAATCGAGCAGGACCAGATTTTTCAGGCCAAGGGGCATAATTATTCGACCACCGCACTGGTCGGCGGCGACCGGTCGCTCGCCGCACAGTTTCAAAACGGCAGTTTTGCCACGATCTATCTGAGTCCCAAGGATTATCACCGGATTCACATGCCGTGCGATGGTCGGCTGCTGCGCATGATTCACGTTCCGGGTGCGCTGTTCTCAGTTAATCCGGCGACCGCGCGTGGCGTACCGGGCCTGTTTGCCCGCAACGAGCGCGTGGTGTGCGTTTTCGACAGCGCCGATGGGCCGTTTGTGCTGACGCTGGTAGGCGCGACCATCGTCGGCAGCATGGCAACCGTCTGGCATGGTGTAGTCAATCCGCCGCGCTCCGGCCAGTTGCGCGAATGGCGGTACGTTGATCAGGAGATCGTCCTCAAACAAGGCGCGGAATTAGGTCGTTTTTTGCTCGGCTCAACTGTGGTGATGCTGTTCCCGCCGAAACGGATCGCTTTTGCGGAGGGCTGGGCACCGCTCGGCACGGTACGTCTGGGCGAAGCCATGGGCCATCACCCCGACGCGGCGTGATCCCTACCGCTGCACGCTATGGCCGCGTGAGACCAACGGTCAGGTCACACCGAATAATTTGAGCAAAAACGGTAACAGTAGCGCCATCAAGATTCCGGACAGTCCCATCGCCAGACCGGCAAAGGCGCCCATTTCCTCACTCACCTGAAACCCTCTGGCGGTGCCAATGCCGTGTGCCGTCACGCCCAGCGCAAAACCGGCTACGCTGTCATCGGTGACACGCATCCAGCGCAAAATCCCGGGAGCAAGCGTCGCGCCAAGGATGCCCGTAGCGATCACCAGCACCGCAGTCAGCGATGGTAGGCCGCCGATTTTTTCGGCAATACCCATGGCAATCGGGGTAGTCACCGACTTCGGCGCGATCGACAGGATGGTGCGCGACGAAGCGCCCAGCAGCCAGGCGGAGCCCATGGCCGTTACAATTGCCGCCGTGCTGCCGGTCAGCACACCCGCCATCAAAGCGAACCAGTTCCGGCGCAGTTTCGGCAATTGCTGATACAGAGGAATCGCCAGTGCGACTGTTGCCGGGCCCAGCAAAAAATGAACGAACTGGGCACCGTCGAAATAGGTCTGATACGCGGTTCCGGTCAAGGTCAAGAGCAGCACCAAAATCAGCACGGCCAGCGCTACCGGATTGGCCAGCGGGCTGAAGCGGGCTCGTTGGTAGATCGCATACGCCAGTTGATACGCTAGCAGAGTCGCGGTTAGACCAAGTAGTGGCGAGGCCGCAAGATACACCCAGAGTTCGTTCATGCGCGGCGTCATCGCTGCAACCGGCGCACGACCGCGGCAGTCACCACGATCGAAATCACCGTGCTAGCGACCAACGCAACTGTGATCGGCAGCCACTCTGCCGCCAGCAGTCGGGCGTGCACCATGATGCCGACCCCGGCAGGAACAAACAGTAACGACAGATGACGCAGTAATGCCATCGAAGTCGGTGTCAGTTGGTCGGCCGCGCCGCGCCGCAGTATCAGATACGCCAGCAGCAACAGCATGCCGATCACCGGGCCCGGGATCGGCAGCGCGAGTGCATGGGACAGCACTTCGCCGATCGATTGGAATACCAGCAGAGTTGCGAAGGTTGGAATCATCGAGCCGCCTTTGAATGGAATGCCAGAATGCATCGATTTTAGCTGCTTCCATATGGCCCGAGTGGCTAGCGCCAGAGGTTGCGCGAATGTTGTCAACCAAGGCCAGATGCAACATAAAGTTTTTCCAAAGAAACTCATTTACCCCTAGAATTGCGGATGGCCTAGGACGGGCGGAGTCGCCCAAACAGCGTCGTTCGGATACTTTTGAATTAACTTCACACTAACTTACGCTGTGCAGCGGCAGGGATTGGCTACAATGGTCGTGAACCGGGGTTGTATGAGCGCTCCATGACCATCCTGTCCTTACCCATGAACGATTCAACGGATCCGGATGCCCGGGTTCCGGAGCCCGTGCAATGATCAAAATTACTGTCGTCTCTTACAACAATCAACGCTCTCTGGCACCGCTGTCGGCCATTTTTGACCATGATGGCGGCACGCTCGGCCGTAGCGAAGAAAATTTCTTTGTTCTACCGGACCCGAAACATTTGGTATCCCGCGTACAAGCGTTGGTTAAAAGCGACGGTCAGCGCCACACGATCGTGAGTCTCAGTCAAGCCAACCCGGTGCTCCTGAATGGCGCCGAACTCCAGTTCGAACGCGAGACCCCGTTCAAGCCCAGTGACGAGCTACAGGTCGGCCCGTACGTACTATTCGCCGAGGCGCATCTGGTAGCCGTCAGCGAGCGTGCTGCGGGGGGCCGCATCGAGCAGTCTGGCGCGTCGGTGGCTCCGATCAACGCGGCTGCGACCAACGCATCCGAGGCGACAACCAGCATGCCACCCACTGCGCTGACGCACGCCATCGACAGCACACCGCCAGGCGACGACCAGAACGCGCTGCTGGCGGCGTTTTTGAGCGGCGCCGGGATTCCCGAGATGACTGTCAGCGCCGGTCTCACACCAGAATTCATGGAAGCCATAGGGAAACTGCTGGCCGCTGCTGTCGACGGGACCTTCGAGATGGTCAGCACGCGCGCGATGACCAAGCGCGAAGTGAATGCAGACGTCACGATGGTCGTGGTGCGCAACAATAATCCACTCAAATTCCTGCCCGACAGTCAGGCCGTACTGATGCAAATGTTACGCAAAAAAATGCCCGGATTCATGGGCCCGGTGGAAGCCGTGCAGGATGCATTCAACGATCTGCAGACGCACCAGAAAGGCACTATGGCGGGCATGCATGGCGTGATCGACACGCTGTTGCAGCGACTCGATCCGCAAACCATCGAACAACGCACCACAGCATCCGGCTTTGTCGAAAATCTGGTGCCGTCGAAGCGTGCCGCCCGCATGTGGGATCAGTCAAAATCGCTCTATCAGCAGACCCGTCGTGAAGTCCACGCTGACTTCCAAAAATATTTTGGCAACGCGTTCGTGCTGGCTTACGAAGCCGAAATCGAACGCGTACGCGATGCCGAATCAACCTGACCTGCCGGTGGTGACCACCTACCTGCCGGGCCTGGCCGGGCTGGCGTTGCAGTTTGCCGAACTTACCGATGTCGGTGGCAGGGCCGCCAATCAGGATGCGCTCGGGCGGGCCCAGCGAGACGGCATGGCCTGCTTTGTCGTATCCGACGGCGCGGGTGGCCACATTGGCGGGGAGGTTGCATCCAAACTCGTGGTGAATGCGATCATCGACAGCTTTTTGCGCGAGCTGTCGTTCAGCCAGCGCGCCTTGCAGTCGTATCTCGATCAGGCGATCCGACAGGTTGCGCAAGGCCGTCAGGACAGTCGCGTCGCCGACATGAGTGCGACTGTCGCGGTAGTGCTGATCGACCAGCACAACCGCTGTGTGTTGTGGGGCCATCTGGGCGATACACGGGTATATCTGTTTCGCGCCAACCAGCTGGTGGAGGTAACCAAAGACCACAGCCTAGTGCAGCAGTTTGTCGATGCCGGGTATGTACCGGCCGATCAGGTGCGCAATCATCCGCAGCGCAGCGTGCTGTTTGCGGCAATCGGCCCGGATAGTGACAACCCACCCGTGATCACCCCTGCGCCTGTCGACCTGCACGAAGCCGATGCAATGCTGATCTGCACAGATGGCTTATGGGAATGGCTTTCGGAGCCCGACATGCTGGAGTGCCTTAGCGCCAGTCCCGACGTGGCACACTGGCTCGCATCGATGGTAGCGCGGGCGCACGGCAACAGCAATGCCTCGCCACGCCAGCGCGACAATTTTTCGGCACAGGCGATCTGGTTCGTGCCGCATCAAAATCAGGACCGCGCATGAGTCGTTCAGAACGCTTTGTCGATGGTGTCAGCACCGACGCCGCCAGTAGCCTGAATGGGGCGGACGACAGCATTTCAGAAAACTGCCTCCCCATCGGTACCCGACTGGCTGAATTTGAAATTACCGGTGTCATCGGCGAAGGTGGTTTCGGCATTGTCTACATGACCTTCGACCATTCGTTGCGGCGCCCGGTCGCAGTAAAAGAATACATGCCCGCCTCGATCGCGTTGCGCGGTACTGATGGCAATGTCGTGGTGCGCGCGCGCCGTCATCAGCCGACCTTCGATACGGGCCTGCGCAGCTTCATCAACGAAGCGCGACTGCTGGCTCAATTTGATCATTCGGCGCTGATCAAGGTGCACCGCTTTTGGGAGCAAAACAAGACTGCGTACATGGCGATGCGCTACTACGAAGGCAGCACGCTGAAGGAAATCGTCCAGCGCGATCCGGGTCGCGTCAACGAAGCATGGCTGAAGCCCATGCTGCAATCGATTCTGGAAGCGCTCGAGACGCTATACTACGAAAACGTCCTGCACCGGGATATCTCGCCCGATAATATCCTGATCCTGGAAACCGGCGAAGCGGTATTGCTCGATTTTGGTTCGGCGCGGCAGGTAATTAGTGACATGTCGCAATCGTTGACGGTGATTTTAAAGCCGGGTTACGCGCCGATCGAACAGTACGCCGACGACAGCACCATGACCCAGGGCGCGTGGACCGATATTTATTCACTCGCGGCGGTGATGTATCTGGCGATCGTGAAGCGGCCACCGCCGACCTCGGTAGCGCGCATGGTGACCGATACCATGACGCCGCTGGCGAGTGGCACGTACCCCGGCTTCAGCAAAGCGTTCTTGGCCGCCATCGATCGTGGACTAGCGATCCGGCCGGAGCAGCGCCCGCAAACCATTGCGGCGTTTCGGCAACTGCTGCAGATCGACGATGTCACTACCGCTGGTGTCGCCAGTATGGCGGCGCCAGCCATACCGCTGACGCTGCGTGCCAAAACCCGCACTGGCACAGATCAGCCGCGCGCCAGACGGTCTAGCCACGATCGTCGCAGCCGATCACGCCAGGGAGCAGATAACGCGACCCGTTTGCTAACCCGGTCCGCGCTGGCGATTATCGTGGTCGGTTTGATCATCATCGCGCTCGGCGGCTACGCATATGTCGGACGTAACCGCAGCGCCAGTGCCGCCATGCCCGACAGTAAGTCAATGGCACCTGTAGCCGCCGTGGCGGCTGATACGGCAGGTTTACCAGTGCCGATACCGGCTGTGCCAGCAGGCAGCGATTCTGCTGCCAACCTCACCGCCGGCCAGATCATTACCGAGCTGCCACTGCCGACTATCGCAGATACGGCCAGCCAGCCGGGACCGGGAGTGGACATTGGCACCGCGCATTTCAACGTCAAGCCATGGGCAACCATCACGGTCGATGGCGTGTTGCGCGGCGTATCCCCGCCCCTCAAGAAACTCAGCCTGGCTGAAGGGGTCCATCGGATCGTGCTGACGAACACAAATTTTCCGCAATACGTGAGTGAAGTCACCATCTACAAAAACAAATCCACCACGATTGAACATGATTTTTCTCGCGCAGGGAAAGCCGATGCGATGCAACGCTAGCGCGCAGCATCTTTGCCCACTCCTTATATCGTGAATCAATCGATGAGATCCCTCTTGAACCGTATCGGCGCTGTATGGCTGGCTGCCGGCTGCGTGCAACTGGCCGGCTGTAGTGCCGTCAACCGGTTCACGCGCGCCGACCAGGCGGATACCCGTACCGGCAATCCACCGGTCGCGGCGACGTCGCACACTCTGCTGGCCGGCGGCATTGACGCCTATAACACTGGCGATTATGCGCTCGCGATCAAGCGGCTGAGCACGACCAGCGATGCGGCTCGCAATGACAGGCCGACGCAGCTCGAAGCCATTAAATATCTGGCATTCAGTTACTGCGTTAGCGGCCAGACCGCACAATGCCGCCTGCAGTTCGAGCGGGCCCTGCGCATTGATCCGTCATTCGATCTGGCGGCCGGCGAAAAAGGTCACCCACTGTGGGGGCCGGTTTTCGATCGCGCAAAAAAAGGCAAATAGGTCCCTTCCTGTTGCGCGCTGCAGCAGCGCGATTGCTGGCGCAGGAAGACGGGCGACTGCTATGCTTCGGCAATTTTCGTAGGTCCCGTGTAACATCACCGGCGCAAATTACCGATTCCGGTCAACTCTACGGCGTTCAGGTTTAGCATGCGACCGTGTTGCAAGCTTTTGCATCGATGCCCCGATTCCTGACCGTTTCTTCACCGCTCCCTGACCGATCTCCCATGAACTCCTCCTTGCGCCCCGCCACGCCTGCCGACATTTTGCGTGGCCCCGTCGAACCGGATCTGATCCGGAATGAATCCCTGGCCGATCTGTTCGAAGCAACCGTCGCCCGGAATCCAGACCAAATTGCCCTGATTTTCGTGCAGCGCCAGCTGACCTATAACGAACTTGATCGGGCTGCGGACTGCGTTGCGGCCGGGCTGATCGCTGCCGGCGTCGGACCGGGGCAGCTGGTCGGACTGTGGCTGCCGCGCGGTATCGAACTACTGATCGCCCAGCTCGGGATTGCCAAAAGCGGTGCAGGCTGGTTGCCGTTCGACGCCGACACCCCGCCCGAACGAATCGCACTTTGCCTGAGCGACGCCAATGCCGCCGGAATCGTCAGTTGCGTCCAGTTTGCTGCCGGCCTTGCGACCCTGCCCGGCACGCACTGGCAGGTCGAGACGCTGCTGCAAACGCCCGCCACACTGCGCCGCGCGGTCGTACCCAACGATGCACCGGCGTATGTCATCTATACGTCCGGGTCAACCGGCAAACCAAAAGGCATTGAAATCAGCCAAGGTGCTATCTGCCACTTTTTGCGTAGTGAAAATTCGGTGCTTGGCGTGTGCGCCACCGACCGCGTGTATCAGGGGTTTTCGGTCGCCTTCGACATGTCGTTCGAAGAAATCTGGATCAGCTATCTGGTCGGCGCAACCCTCTGGTTAGCCCCGCGTGAGGTCGCCACCGATCCCGACGTCTTGCCACGCGCGCTGGCCGACAATCGTGTCACGGTACTGCACGCGGTACCGACATTGCTGGCGCTGTTCAGTCAGGATGTCGCGACGCTTCGGATCATCAATCTGGGCGGTGAAATGTGTCCGGCGACACTGGTCACTCGCTGGCTCAGACCAGGCCGCCAGCTGTTCAACACCTACGGTCCGACCGAAGCCACGGTGTCTGCCAGTCTGGCCGAACTACATCTGAATCACCCCGTCACGATCGGCCGACCATTGCCCAACTATGGCTTGCTGATTCTCGATCCTGACCCGACCAAACCGCTGACACTACTGCCGCGCGGCGAGCTCGGTGAGCTCTGCATTACCGGTCGCGGCGTGGCGGTTGGCTATCTCGGCCGCCCTGAACTGACGGCTGAAAAATTTCTGGACAATCCGTGGTCGATCGATGCCTTCGATACGCGACTGTACCGAACCGGTGATCTGGCGCGCATCGATGCAGACGGCAATGTCGACTGTCTGGGTCGCACCGATTCGCAGGTCAAGATTCGCGGATTCAGGGTCGAGCTGGGCGAAATCGAAGCCGTACTGGCGCAGCAGCCCGGTGTCGGTACCGCAGCGGTGCTGCTGCGCCAGGAGAACGGCATCGACCAGCTAATTGCTTTCCTGGTGGCCAAGACCGATGCGACGCTGGTCGCGGCAGAATTGCGCGCCGCACTAGCGCAGATTTTGCCGCCGTACATGGTGCCGGGCCTGTACGAAGTGCTGGCCGAGGTGCCCCGGCTGACCTCTGGCAAGATCGATCGCAATGCATTAAAGGCTCGCCGTTTGCAGATCAGTACCGCCACCGATGGCGCTGCCGACATCCCTGCCAGTCCGGCCGAAGCGGCACTATTCGGCGCGTTGGCAAAACTCTTTCCTGGGCAGTCGATTCGGCGCCAGCTGGATTTTTTTGATGACCTCGGCGGCCACTCCCTATTTGCGGCGAGGCTGGCCTCGGCGTTGCGCGCAGATCCGCGTTATGCCCACATCACGGTAAGCGATATCTATCGCAACCGACTGATCGGCAAAATCGCCGACGTACTGTCGATCGCAGCACCGGCGCCGCTAGTGGCCACGCCCTGGACTCCGCCGGCGGCGTGGCGACGTTGGCTGTGTGGCGCAGCCCAAGCTGTCGCAATTCCGCCGCTGGTGGCGTTACGCATGGCGCAATGGCTGGCACCGTTTTTTACCTATCACTTCTTTACCGGCGACCCGGGTGACTCGATTGTGCTGGCGATCGGGATTTCGGTCGGGGTATTCATGCTGAGCACGCTACTCGAGTTCGGCGCCGCCATCAGCGCACATCTTTTTCTGGTGCGGCGACTGCAGCCGGGCAGCTATCCGCTATGGGGACTGACCTACTATCGCTGGTGGCTAGCCGACCGGATTGTGGAATCAGCGCCGACCTACCTGCTGAGTGGCTCATCACTCTATAACGGCTGGTTGCGCGCACTTGGTGCAACCATCGGGCGTGACGTGATCATCGGATCGATGACGCTGCGAGTACCGCATTTGCTGACGGTCGGGGCAGGCTGCAGTATCGGTAATGCCACCAATTTCGAAAACGCTCGGGTCCAGCACGGCCGGTTGATCATCGGCGCCATCACGTTAGCCGAGAATACCTGTGTCGGTTCGTATTCAGTTTTGGAAGGCAACACATACATCGGCGCGTACGGTCACCTCGACGCACAGTCGGCGCTGAGCGATGGCATGGTGATCCCGTCCGGACGCAACTGGAGCGGCTCACCAGCGCGCGATACCGGCGCCTTCGACATGCAATCCGTTCCCCCGCGCCAACCGGTCAGTAACGCCCGCCTGGCTGGCGAAGCGGTGTATTTTGTGATCGGCGCGCTGGTGATTACAACACTATTTTTCATGCCGGTATTCCCCAGCTTCATCCTGATCGACTGGCTCGACGACGCCGATCGGTTTCCTTGGCTGCAGAGCTCCAACGTACCGTTTCAGCTGGCTAAATATTTCATCATGGCGTTTCCGGCGGCGGCTGTTCTGATTCTGTGCACCGCATTGCTGTCGGCCGGCATTCGCTGGGGACTGCTGCCAAAACTGGTGCCGGGATGCTGGCCCGTGCATAGCAACGTGTACTGCCGAAAATGGCTGGTAAACCAGATTCAGGAATCCAGCCTGCACGTGCTGCACGGGGTTTACGCGACGATTTTTGCGCCGATCTGGTATCGCCTGCTCGGTGCCAAAGTGGGTCGCGATGCCGAAATTTCCACCGCACTCGGTGTAGTGCCCGACATGCTCACGCTAGGTGACGAAACCTTTATCGCCGACGCGGTTCTGCTGGGCGACGAAGGGATCGACGGCGGCTGGATGACAATGCAGCCGACGGTCATCTCGCGGCGCAGCTTTGTCGGCAATTGCGCCTATATCGCCGATGGCACCACGCTACCTGAAAACGTCCTGATCGGTGTCTATTCACGCGCGCCCGAAAATCATCAAATGCGCGATGGTGACACCTGGCTCGGCTCCCCACCGATCAATTTGCCAGCCCGTGAAACCGTCACCGGCTTTCCCGAGCATTTGACCTTTCATCCATCGCCGCAACGCCGTCTGGCGCGTGGCCTGATCGAAGGGTTTCGCATCATCGCGCCGCACGCCATCGTCACAGCAGTGGGCTATACCGTCGTGCTGGGCGTGATGCCGCTAGCCGGAAACGGTCTGTGGTGGCCGGTGATTCGTAGTCTGGCGCTGACCGGACTAGCGTATGGGCTAGGTACTTTTCTGTTCATCGCTATTTTAAAGTGGTCCTTGCTGGGGCGCTACAGCAAGCGCAGCATGCCGATGTGGACCCCGTTCGTGTGGTTATCGGAAGGCGTCTCCAGTCTGTACGAAGGCGTCGCCATCATGAACTTCATGAATTATTTGCGCGGCACGCCGATGCTGCCGATAGCCTTTAATGTGCTCGGCTGCAAGATTGGTCGCGGGGTGTATCTGGATACCACCGACATCACCGAATTCGACTGCGCCCACATTGGCGACTACAGCGAAATCAATGCTCTGGCCTGTCCACAGACGCATCTGTTCGAAGACCGTGTCATGAAAATTGATCACGTCATCATCGGCAAACGCGTCTATATGGGGCCGCGCAGTTCGGTGCTGTACAGCGCAGTGATCGGCGACGATGCCAAGCTGGGTGCGCTGACTCTGGTGATGAAGGGCGAATTCATTCCGCCTGGTTCAAGCTGGCGCGGTTGCCCGGCAGCGCCGGCGGTATTTTGAGGTAGTGGACGCGGTGGTCGCGGCCTGGTCAGGAATACCTGTGCCGCCCGGTGCTCAGTCAGACTTTTTATCGGTCTTTTGCTGCCATTCGCGCAAAGCGCTCAGCGTATTCTCGACATGCCGGTCCGGATTTAAACTGCTGTACCGATATAGAATTTTGCCGTCTGGAGCGATCACGTATGAAATCCGGTTGGCATAATCGGGCCGATTGGTCATCACTGAATCGTAGGACTGCGCGATCTTTAATTGGGTATCTGTCGCGACCGCAAACTTGCCCCGACATTCGCTGACCGAAAACTTTTTTTGTGTCGCGATATCGTCACGCGAGATGCCAATCACGCTGGCACCCAGCGCCTGATATTGCGGTACTGCTTCGGCAAACAGATGCGCCTCAATACTGCAGCCATCCGAAAACGCCGAAGGAAAAAAATACAGCACCACCGGGCCCTTGCGCAGCGCGTCGCTCAACGAATACTGAAAAACCTGTCCATCAACTGCAGCCGTCGTATGAAAATCTGGCGCGCTTTCACCAATGTCGAGGGCCGCAAAACTGGGCCCTGTAAACGCCAGTAAAACGATCGCAGGCAAAACCATGATGTAACGCATTGCTGCTTTCCTCACACGATATTGGACCGATTAGCTTACAACAGTTCATCGGGAATCAGTGGTCCCAGCAACCACGCCTTGAAGCGCAACCACGGGGTAGTATCCGGTTCGTTGTGCTGAATTACTTCGTTCTCACCGTCGATTCCGAGCCATTCAAGTTGCCCGGTGCTGGCCGATAGCCGGACCCGATAGGCACTTTGCAGGCGGTCGATATCGATGATGCGAATCAGCTCACGCGCCAACTCCGGACTATCGATAATCGCCCCGATTTCGGTGTTCACCGTGGCCGAACGCGGATCCAGATTCATGGAACCGATGAACGAGATCCGACGATCGATCACGACCAGTTTGGCATGCAGCCGACCCAGCGATTTGCCGAACAAAAAGGGGTGCGGGTTCGCCATCAGGCGCTTGCCGGAGATTTCATACAAATCGATCCCGAGCCGCAACATTTCTTTGCGATAGCGGCTGTAGCCGACGTGCACGATGAATTCATCGGTAGCACCGAGCGAATTGGTCAGCACGGTGATCTTCACGTTGCGCCGACGAAGTTCGCGAAGCAGCGTCATGCCGGCTTCGCCGGGCACAAAATATGGCGACGACGCAACCACTTCGGTCTGTGCCATGCGCATCGCCTCAAAAACGTTATACGTCACGCTGGTTTCAAGCAAGTCGCCACCGGACACCCCTTCGAACGGTTTGTCCGGGTGGTCGGCAAACACGTAGGCGCTGCCCCAGATCAAACCGAGCCGACCGGCGTCGAGATCATCTGCAATCGGGCCATAGCCGAGAATGTCATTGGTCGCGAGTCGGGCCGGTGCTGGCGCATGAACGGCATCGGTAGCGGCGTCGAAACGCGCACGCAGTTGTGCCGGTGTTTGGGATGATCTGGCAACCGCAGACAGCGGCCAGGAAGCTGCACTGTTCCAGTAACGATCAAACAGCGCCTGCAAAGGCGGCACGATAAAGCCGACCGCAAACGCATCGACATCGACAAAATTATCGCCCATGCTGCGCAGGTAATATTCGTTGGCGATGTTGCGACCACCGATTACTACCATCGCACCATCGGCGACAAACAACTTGTTGTGCATGCGGTGATTGACCCGCGACCAATCCCCGGTAGCGGCCGCAAAGCGCAGCGTCTGACCGTAATCGCGCGCGCAGCAAAACGGGTTGAACAGTCGTACTTCGACATTCGGCGCCGCTGCCAGACCCAGCAACAGCCAGTCCTCCCCACCGGTGTACAGATCGTCCAGAAATAGCCGCACGCGCACGCCACGATTGGCGGCGTCGCGTAGAGCCCGCAACAGCAGGCGACCGGTTTCATCGTTCGCCAGATGGTAGTACTGCACGTCCAGAGATACTTCGGCGCGGCGTGCCAGTTGCAGCCGGGTGTCGAGCGAAAACGTCCCGAGCGGCATGAGTCTGAAGCCGGAAAGTTCCGGCGATGGCAATGAGGTGCTTGCGATGCGGCCCAGCGTGCTGGTAGGCGAAAGCGCGATCGCATTGCCGACGAAGGCATCGCTGCGGCTGAGCGCCGGCAGGGTGCCGCAGCCGGTCGATAGCACGCCTAGCCAGACCGCCGTGACGAGGCCGCGTACCTGTCGCGACAACCAACCCGCGCCATCCACAAGGCGCATCGCTGCGGTCGATTGGGTGGTTACGGATACCGCGTACGTAAGCGTCATGTCAGACCTTGGCCCGCAACAGTTTGACCAGATGACCGACTGCAAGCACGCACAGTGCGAGCGCCAGTCCGACCACGGTAATCGCGCCGACATGTGCGCGTACCCAAGGCACGTTACCGAAATAGTAGCCCGCCATTAGCAGCCCGACCACCCACAGGAACGCGCCGCCGAAAACCGCCACAATGAACTCCCTGAACACCATACCCGATACGCCCGCAACGAACGGTGCAAAGGTACGTACTACTGCGATGTAAGGTGACACCAGAAAGGTCTGACGTCCGCGGGCGTGATAGAACTGCCGCGTGCGGGCCAGCGCGGTCGGGTTCAGCCAGCGGTGCGTGCGCTCGGCCAGACGTTCGCCGACCGCGCGGCCAATGGCGTAATTGATGCTACTGCCGAGGATTGTCGCGACTAGCAGTAACGGCAGTAGCCACCAGATGTTCAGCACCCCTGCTGCACAAAACGCGCCACAGACAAACAGCAGCGGATCACCCGGCAGAAAGAACAGCGGGACAAACGCCATCTCGCAAAAAATAATTGCGAACAGCGCAAGGTAAATCGCCGCACCCTGACCTGAGCTGGCGCCAGCGATCAGCTGATCAATGTGCAGGATTGAATGAAACAGCTGCGCGACGTCAAGCGGCATTGCAGACGCTCCAGGTGTTGAGAACAGGACACTAGGGTATCCGATTGAAATCGGTTTGTAACCTCTCCCGCGCCTTACGCCGCCAGCGCCGGATAATCTGTGTATCCAGCCTCGCCCGGACGGTAAAACGTTTGCGGCTGCGGCTCGTTTAATTCCGTGCCGCGCTGCAGACGTCGCGGCAGATCTGGATTGGCGATAAACAGCTTGCCGAATGCAAAGGCATCGGCCGTACCGGCATCGAGCATTTGCTGGGCACTCGCAGCGGTGATTTTTTCGTTCGCGATATAAATACCGCCGAAGGCCTTTTTCAGTTGCGGGCCGAGACTGTCAGGACCGACCGCTTCACGCGCGCAGATGAATGCGATACCCCGCTTGCCAAGTTCGGTGGCGACATAGCCAAAGGTCGCGGCGCGGTCAGAGTCACCGATATCGTGGGAATCGGCGCGCGGTGCCAGATGCATGCCAACCCGGCCGGCGCCCCAAATGGCGATGCATGCGTCGGTAATCTCCAGCATCAGACGCGCCCGGTTTTCAATCGATCCGCCATAATTATCGGTGCGGTGGTTGCTGCTGTCCTGCAGGAACTGGTCGAGCAGATAGCCGTTGGCGCCATGGATTTCAACACCATCGAAACCGGCCGCCTTAGCGTTTTCGGCACCCTTGCGAAATGCCGCAACGACGCCCGCAATCTCGCTGATCTCGAGTGCGCGCGGCACCGGATAATCACGTTCCGGGCGCAGCAGACTAACGTGGCCTTTGGCGGCAATCGCGCTTGGTGCAACTGGTGCGGCGCCGTGCAAAAAGCTCGGGTCCGAGATGCGACCGACATGCCATAACTGCAGCACCATGCGCCCGCCGGCAGCATGTACCGCGTCGGTCACGCCGTGCCAGCCGACCACTTGTTCGTCGGACCAGATGCCTGGCGTATCGGCGTAGCCAACGCCTTGTGGCGTGACGGCGGTCGCCTCACTGATGATCAAGCCCGCCGAGGCGCGCTGGACATAATAATGCGCCATTAACGCGTTCGGTACGCGGCCTTCGCCGGGCGCGCGGGCGCGGGTCAAGGGCGCCATGATGACGCGGTTGGGCAGATCGATATCACCGATACGGATGGGGTCGAATAATGTTGTCATCGTGTACTTTCAAAAAATTTAGGCCGCCATGCGGCTACTAGAGACCGTGATGCATCTGATCGAGAAACGCCTGAATCACGATTTCATCGCGCCTGAAAAACTTCCACTGGCCGAGCCGCTGCTGCGTAATCAATCCGGCTTTTTCAAGCGTCGCGAGATGGGCAGACACGGTCGATTGCGACAGCCCGGTGCGCTGGTCGATCAGGCCGGCACAGACACCGATGGCGAGTGGATGATGCTGCATCTGAAAATACGTGAGCGGTGTTTTCAGCCACATCAGGATGTCACGCCGGACCGGATTGGCCAGCGCTTTATGAATCGCATCGACATCAATCAACGGCAGCTTCTTTAGCATGGTGCAGCTCCGTGGTTCGTATATCAACGAACTATATATTGCCTTAGTCCGAATCTAAGATCGTAATTATACGATATATAAAAATATTTCACAGGTGCGGCGATGTTGCCAATCTTGCGGCACCCTCCTGCCTCAGAACTCGAGCTGCAGGCGGCTCTCGAAGCGGCGCAGCCGGCCGCTGACCGGGTCGACAAATTCCAGCGATTTGGCCAGTAGTTGCAGCGGCTTGCTGTAATCGGGGGCCGCATCGATGGCAGCTTCCGGCAGCAGCTGCGGATAAATTTTATCGTGCAGGATCGGCAGCCCGAGCGCGGCCATCTGGACCCGCAACTGGTGCCGCTGTCCGGTACTCGGCCGCAAACCATAACGCGCCATGTCACCTTGCAGCGCCAGCACATTGACGGTGGTTTCTGCGTTGGGCATGCCGTCGACGACGCGCATTTGCATGAACGACTCGGCGTCTTCCAGCCGATTGCGTAGTACTAGCGGGAATCGCAAGGCCGGGGCATGACACGCAATCGCTTCGTAGTGCTTGACCACACGACGCTCGCGAAATAAAGCCTGATAGGCAGCCCGCGTCTTTGGCGCGATTGTAAACAGCACCAGCCCGGCAGTTTCGCGATCGATGCGATGGACGGGTGCCAATGTGTCGATTCCGAGTTGGCGCTTCAGGCGCACTAGCAAAGTTTGCTGCAAGTAGCGCCCGGCAGGAATCACCGGCAAAAAATGCGGCTTGTCGGCGACGATCAAATAATCGTCCTGAAACACAATCGTCGCCTCGAAGGGAATCGGCGCTTCGAAGGGCAGGCTGCGGTAATAAAATATCTTGGTCTGCGTTTGATACCGGGTATCCGGCCCGAGCGCTACGCCACTGGCGTCCAGCACATCGCCATGCACCATCCGGAGGTGCCACGCCGTACGCCCGATCGCTGGAAACTGCTGCGCCAGAAAGTCAATCAAGAATTTAAAGTCGCCTGCGGGCAGCACGATACAGCTCGCGCCGACACCGTCACGAGTGGGTGCGACAAAATCGTTGCGCGGCGCTGCCATTAGCGCGATTGATCCAGCCGCCGCGCCCGTTCGAGCCGCCAGGCACCATCGGGTTCGGCCTCGTACACCTCGTCCAGCGTGGTGGCGGTTTCCTGCAGTCTGGTGTCTAGTGCGATCCGATTATCGAACACGAAGCACTCACCCTGCCAGTCCTTTTCGGCATCCGGCATGCTGAGAAAATAATTCAGGATGCCACCGTCGAGCTGGTACACGGGAATACCCATGTCATCCATCCAGGCGCTGGTCTTTTCGCAGCGAATCCCGCCGGTACAATACAGCGCGACTCGCTTGCCGGCGGCTTTCCAGGCCGGTGCGTTGGCCTCGATATAGCGTGGAAAATCCCGAAAATTGGCGACCTGCGGATCGACCGCATGGTTGAAACGACCGAGCCGGTATTCAAAACTATTACGGTTATCGATCACCACCACATCGTCGGCGGCGATCAGAGCGCGCCATTGTTGCGGACTGACCGCGACACCGGTCTTGCGTACGGCATCGATATTGTCCACGCCCATGTAGACGATTTCAGATTTTTTATGCACTCTGATACGCCCGAACGGCGCGGTGACGCAAGCGCTGCGCTTGAACGCGATCTGCCCAAAGCGCCGGTCGCGCTGCAGCGCCTGCTGAAATGCATCCAGCGCATCGGCAGTTCCTGCCAACACGCCATTGATACCTTCTGGTGCGACCAGCACACTGCCTAACAAACCGGCCGACAGTGTGCGCAGGTCCAACACGACCTGATCGACATCGTCGAGTCGGACGAACTGATAAAAGGCGATATGAAACAGCGCATCGGTGCGCGCCTGGTGTGGGTCTGAAGTTGGTTGCATGGTGGCGCAATTGTCGCAGATTCCGACCGGCTATACTGTCGAGGAGGCAGTTTTTCCGACCGAATTCCGACCGCAACAGGAACCCCGTGCCACCGCTTTCTTCGCCCATCGTTGCCACTCGGCCCGCCGCCATGCGCTTCATCATGCTGACGGTATTAATCGACATGATATCGATCGGTCTGATCATTCCCGTCCTGCCAGTACTGGTGGGTAGCTTCACGCAGTCGCAGGCAAGCCAGGCATTCTGGTATGGGGCAGTCGCGTTTGCGTTCGGAATCGCGAACTTTTTTGGCTCGCCAATTCTGGGAGCACTGTCCGACCGGTACGGCCGGCGGCCGGTACTTCTGCTCGGTTTTTGCGGCCTCGGAATTAATTTTTTTGTTACCGCTCTGGCAACTGCACTGTGGATGCTGATCGCGATCCGGCTGGTCGGCGGCGCGATGCAGGCCAATCAGGCGGTGGCGAACGCGTATGTTGCCGACATCACTGCGCCAGACGATCGCGCCAAGCGCTTTGGCATGCTGGGCGCGATGTTCGGACTTGGCTTTATCGTCGGCCCGGTGATGGGCGGGCTATTGGGCGCGATCAGTCTGCAACTGCCTTTTATTGTGGCAGGGTCGCTGACGATGGTGAATCTGGCTTACGGCTACTTTGTCCTGCCTGAATCACTCCTGCCCGAAAATCGCCATCCCTTCGACTGGCGCAAGGCGAATCCAATTACTGCGCTGCGCGGACTGGCACAGCTGAAACAGGTCGGGCCGCTGGTGGCCGTGATCGCGTGTACCGGTCTGGCCCAATTTGTACTGTACACCTCGTGGGTGTTGTACACGACGTTCAAATTCGGTTGGGGACCACTACAGAACGGCTGGTCGCTGGCCGCGGTCGGCGTGACGTCGGCGCTGGTGCAGGGCTTTTTGTTGGGACCGATGCTGAAGCGATTCAGTGCCCGCCGGCTGGCCGTGCTGGGCTTGATTTCATCGACACTGGCGTATGCCTGCTGGGGTCTGGCGACGGACGGCTGGATGATGTACGCGATCATCTTCATCAATATTTTCGGCGCTGCTGCCAACGCCGCGATGCAAAGCATTATCTCGGGCGCCGCCGACGCGCGCAGTCAGGGCAAGACGCTCGGCGCAGTGAGCTCTCTGAACAGCCTGATGGCAGTGATTGCGCCGGTGATTGGCGCGCCGTTGCTGGGGCTGGTATCGCACTTACCGCGCGGCGACTGGCGCATCGGTGCGCCGTTCTACCTTTGCGCGGCCTTGCAGGCGATCGCGCTCGGGCTGGCGATACTGCATTTCCGCCGGGAGCGTGGCGATTCAATGGCGATTGCGTCCAATGCCTGAAACCGGTTTCGCGTTTCGGCTCGAGCATCTGGCGCTGGCCAGTGCCATCGCGGCCGTGCTGATCATCGGCAGCTATGTCGCGACCGCTTACGAGTTCGTACCGATGGCATGGCAGCTGGTTGAACGGCGGCACCCTGCGCTTGATGCGGTCAGTACGCGGGCGTACACGGCGGCAGGGATACCGGGCGATCCGCTGAATGTTGCTTTCGTCGGCGCCGAAGCAACCTTGCAGCGTCAAATTCTTGCAGCGGGCTGGTATCCGGCCGATCCCACTACTCTGCGCAGTTCGTTACACATTGCACGCGCCAGCCTGCTGCGCAAGCCTTATCCGGACGCTCCCGTCAGCGATCTGTTTGTGAACGGCGCACGGCAGCAGCTGGCGTTCGAACAGGCGGAAGGCGGCAACCCGTCGAAGCGCCACCACGTACGGTTCTGGCAGGCCGCTACTCTGGATTCACTGAACCGCCCCATGTGGATTGGCGCAGCGACGTTTGACGCGAGTGTCGGTTTCAGTCGAACCACGGGTCAGGTGACGCATCACATTGCCTCCGACGTCGACCGTGAGCACGACAAACTGGTGGGCGATTTGCAACGCGGTAGCGGTCTGGCATTCAAATGGATCGAAGACTTTCAGCCATTGCACGATGGCCGCAACGGCGGTGGTGACCGATTCGTGACCGATGGCCGACTCGCTGTGATCGAAGAGAAATAATGTGCATCCACGTTATTTCTTGCAGGACGCCGCGCTATCCGAGGCGAGCAGGCTGCTGGCCGCGCTGATTGTGACCGGTATCAGCGGGTAGAAAGTTTTCTACGGCCGACCGACGCATCGTGGCAACACGCGAGGGCATCGCCTATACTGGTGGGCCCGGGGCTGATGCCCGACCGATCTCATGGAGCTATCAATGCGCCTGCCTGATTTGATTTTGACACTTGTTGCCCTGCTGGTTTCGCAAGGCTGCACCATTGCCGCAGTACCCGTTACCGCGGCAGTTTCAGCCGCGGACCCGGAAAGCACGATTCAGAAAATTCGCACCACGATCGGCACGGCCGATTGCACCACCAGCGCCCAATGCCACAGCATGGCGGTTGGCGCCAAAGCATGCGGCGGGCCGGAGCTGTATCTGCCATGGTCCAGTACAACCACCTCTGCCACGATTCTGCAACCACTGGCCGATCGCTATCATGCCGAGCGTCGCGCGCAGATTGCAGCCAACGGAGAAATTTCGACCTGCAGCATGGCACTGGCACCGGGCGCGATGTGCAATCCGACCGGCCATTGCGTGTTGCAGACCGGACCTGCGGGGGCGACTGCCGATCCACGCTGAAGCGCAGACGTACATAAAAAAAGGCTGCGCGCTTTCGCTCGCAGCCTTTTTTGATTTCCCGATGCGAACACGTCGCACCGGGAAGACAACGTTTACAGCGGCGTCGCGTTCGGCGCCGATGCAGTACGCGGCGTACTAGGGGCCGGCACCGGATCGGTGGTTTCGATCAGGATCGATGTCGTACTTTGCGGCACGCCGCCGACAACATAGCGCAGAGCACCCAGATAACGAGTGTCCGGTGCCAGGCCGGACCAACTCATTCCGACAGTCGCCGTACCACCCAGATACGCGGTACCTGGCAGCATGGCCTTGAAGTTACCACCGACATCGGCTGGCGTGACGACCCAGGTCGACAACGTGTACGTCGCACTGCCGTTGTGCGGGGCGTATCCAATCACGCAGACCTGATACGTATCGGCCACCGGATTATTCAACTGAACCTGCTCGGTGGCGGTCGGGCCACCACTGGTACCGACGGTCTGGCCTGCGCCATTCAACACCAGCAGATCGAGATCGTCGAAGGCGCCAGCGGCATAACCGGTCGTGTCGGCGTCGTACAGTGCGAAGCGCGCGGCGAGAGCACCGGCTGGCACCGTCACGCTAAACGCCTTGACGCTATCACTGCCGCCGGCCGTGCACTCGGCGACACCACCATCGGACGACTTGTTGACGCCGATCGTGTTGACGGAACGCTGTGCCGACTTCATGCCTCCCTTGACGGAGGACATGGTGCCACTAAAGCCAGTACCAATCGTATACAGTTTGCTACCAGTGCTCGCTTCGCTGAACAGCAAGCCTGGGACAGCCAGATTGGACGCCTTGGCGGTCAGCGGACTATGCACCTTGTGACTGCCGTCGTTCCATTCCAGCGAACCGTATTGCCAGACATCCTGCGGCGCATCGACCCTCGCCAGCGCGACCGTAAAGTTGCCGGTCGCCCCAGGCGCAAGCGTCAGCGTCGATGGCGTCACGACGGCATTGAAGCCACTGATCGCAGCGCTCGCACTGTATGTCGCGGCGGTGGTTCCGACGTTGGTAACGCTCCGTGCCATGGTGATCTTACCGAGCACGTTCGAGGCCGTCAGAGATGGCAGATTCAGGTTATAGGCCTGAATCGCACCGACTGCCGAACAGGTCGCACGCGAGACGGTGGCGGCACTGATGCCACACAGAAAGCGCTCGTAATCGTGCGTCGTCAGGTCATACACCAGCCCCGGATCCATCGCCTTGTTCGGTGTGATATGACCGGCACCCTGCGCCCAGGGGAGACGCCCGTTGCCGAGTCCAGGCACATGGTCATCGAAGGTCATCGAGCCGGTCGTCATCAAGGCCGATTTGATCGCGGCGGGCGACCAGGTCGGATTGATCTGCTTCAACAGCGCAGCCATGCCGGCCACGTGCGGCGATGACATC